>JBHPGJ010000007.1:0-65078 GCA_042570545.1 Patescibacteria group bacterium
CTGCATCTTCCGGGAAACCAGAAGAGCCTACGAGGGTGCTAAGCAGGTGTTGCATGGTTGTCGTCAGCTCGTGACGTGAGTTGTTGGGTTAAGTCCTCTAACGAGCGCAACCCCTGTGCTATGTTAAATTACTCATAGCAAACTGCCTGCGTTAAGCAGGAGGAAGGAAGGGACGACGTCAAATCAGCATGGCCCTAGATGCCCTGGGCTACACACGTGCTACAATGGCCGGGACAATGGGTTTGCCAAGCGGTAACGCGGAGCTAATCCCATCAAACCTGGTCCTAGTTCGGATTGAAGGCTGCAACTTGCCTTCATGAAGCTGGAATCGCTAGTAACCGCGCATCAGCCACGGCGCGGTGAATACGTTCTCGGGCTTTGTACACACCGCCCGTCACGCCAAGAGAGTCGGTAATACCCGAAACCCCAGTTACACTGGGTCTAAGGTAGGATCGATGATAGGGGCGAAGTCGTAACAAGGCATGCGTAGCGGAAGCTGTGCATGGATCACCTCCTTTCTAGGGAGTTTAAAACAATCTCTACTAGAGATAGGTCGGGAAGCCGGACATATTTTGTCCGTAAACTTCAGTTGACGTTTGTTATAAGTATTATGATCGCATTATTGCTTGTCAAAGCTTTACGCGTTTTTTGATATTTGGGCAGGGTACGAAATATACGACCAAAACTCCGATCATGCTGTGTCAGAGGTCGTGTTTCTGCCCTGTCCTCAAGGTCTGGGCAGGCAAATACAGGTGAAGTGCGATGGTGTGACAAAGTAAATTCGCCTGAGTCGCGAGCAACCTGCCCCGACGGGGCATGATATTGAGGACCGAAATGCGGTCGTAGAAACGAGCGTGTCAGCTCTTCAATATCACCCCCAAAGTTATTTGGACGGGGACTGAAAGTTAACTGGACACACCAGTTGATCCAATTGCTGAATCAGCATACAGCTGGACCCAGCTTTCGTTCCCGTCCATTCATTGGGCAGAAGTTTCTTTTGGAACAGCCATTGATACGCCGTCAACCGTAAGGGAGATGGATGAGGACCTGCGGCTCCTTGAGCAGTATCAGTGGAGGCCGAAAGAACTTCTGCCTTTTTATTTTACCCTTGTCAATTAAGCAATTTTTTGTTATCTTATGATACGATTCAATTGGAATCGCAGTTTTTAGAAACTCACGGGCGATTAGCTCAGCTGGTTAGAGCGCGTCACTGATAATGACGAGGTCCGAGGTTCGAATCCTCGATCGCCCACCATCGGCAATTAGTGATGCCTGGGTAGCTCAGTGGTAGAGCGCTTGCTTGAAGAGCAAGGCGTCGACAGTTCAATTCTGTCTCCAGGCACCAGTAGTTGCGGATATTATAACCTACGCCGGGGTGTGGCGCAGTTGGCTAGCGCGCGTGCTTTGGGAGCACGAGGTCCCGGGTTCGAGTCCCGGCACCCCGACCATAACTATGCTATATTAAAACCATGATTGGCTGGATCGCATGGGGATTTTTTATGGGGCTTACGGTAATAGCCTTTTTTACTTGGTTGAAAAAAGCACCACGATATAAAAATAAAGAATACTCTAACACACCAACGGCCGTTACGTTTCATTCTCTCCCCAGAATAGTTTTGGTCGAGTTTATAGTATTAATGGTATTTCTGTTTACCGATACAAATAAGCTATATATAATGTGGCTTTTTCCCATTGTGTGGTGGATCATGTTAAAGGTATTTCCGAAAAAATAAATTTCAGCATTTTAACCAGAAAAGTGATATAATATTCTTATGACACGAGAAAATTATGAAGGTACGGCCCATGCCGACCTACCACGTAATACCGAGCTTGAAAAACTTGAGCGGGACAACGCAGTCTCAAGGGTGCTAGTGCAACTAGAAGAGCTTGGTGTCCAGAAAGATTGGGAAGACGCTCCCGGCGGTATTGAAAAAGGCGAGCTCAAAGATCAGTTACGGCAGCTGGAAATTGGTCAGCATATAGACGGGATGTTGTCAGACGGTACGCGCTGGCAAGTCAAACGCCTTGGCGCGATCGAGTATGACGTAACAACTGCCAAAGAGTAAAAATATAATGTAATTGTCTCTTGAACGACATATGAACTTTTTTCTATACTAATAACACTATGAATGACAAAAAATACATGCCCGGCTTTGTCCCGGTTCGTTATCGAGTGACTGGTACAATTTTACTGGCCACTAGCGGCATTGTACTGGTCCTGATGGCCATTGATGCCATCTTTGGCTGGCCCAGCCTGCCAACTCAATGGTGGTATATCGGAATAGCCTTGATGCTGATTGGTTTGTATCTGGTATTTGTAGTGCCAAAAGAATAGTAATGAATCACAACATCAAAGAAGTATAAATAGCGGATTCTGGTATACTAAATTAAGCAAAGGAAACAATTTTCGTGAAAACCACAGCTCTTACCATAGCGCTTATCGGTACAATTGGTGTCTTTATATTTGCCTATCTTATTGCTAATGATAAAGCGGTGACCATGCAAAGTTCACAACCAAATAATCAACCGGTCGTAAACTTGCCTAGCCCAATATTGGATAGCGATGTTTCGCTGGAAAAGACCCTAAGTGAACGACGCTCCGGCCGGGACTATAAAAATGAGCCGCTAACGCTATCTGAGGTATCTCAACTGCTATGGGCGGCTCAAGGCATAACTAATGAACAATGGGGCGGGCGGACAGCCCCATCGGCTGGGGCACTCTATCCACTAGAAGTTTATCTCATTGCTGGTCAAGTAAATGACTTAGCGGCTAGTGTTTACCGTTATGTACCCGAGGGTCATAAACTGGTTAAAGTTCTGAGTGGTGATAAACGGTCGGAACTAAGCGCTGCGGCCCTTGATCAGGTTTATGTTGCCGAAGCCCCGATTGATATTGTTATCGCCGCTGTTTATGAACGGACCACAGGTAAATATGGCGAACGCGGTGTTCGCTACGTTCATCTGGAAGCTGGCCATGCCGGACAAAATATTGCCTTGCAAGTTGTGCGTCTTGACTTGACTGCCGTTACCATTGGAGCTTTTGATGATAATGAAGTAGTTAAGATAATCGGTGCCGGTGATAACGAAACGCCACTTTATATAATTCCTGTCGGCAGAAAATAGGCTCAGCAAAACCGGCCGAATTATGATATGATGAATACATGAATAGGTTAGGAAAATGGCTATTAATTACTTTATTGGCGGTTATTGTTATTTCGGTAGCGCTTAATATATTACTAGAACCAAAGTTTGGATCAGATATTAATTCTGAAAATACCAACACCGATCAAGACAGCGATAGCATTGCCTTTACCGTAAATATTCCCGCCAATACATCTGACGGTGATATTATTTATTTGGAGTATTTTGGTTTAGAGGGTATGACTCAGGCTAAGATGTCTGAAACAATTGATGATGTTTATACTGTAAGTATTCCAATTGAAAATTTTGAAAAAAGAACCGGCACCGCCGATGCCACGGTTGGTAAATATCGTTATAACCGCAATGGCTGGGGCTGGGTAACTTCAGAATATCTTGAGCCAGATACCCTGCAATTTTATAATAATGATCTTGGCCGAGAAGTAACATTGACACCTGGACTGGAAGAAAACGATATAATCGACCGTTGGCGCTGGTTTCCTGTTGGCGATATTAACAACACCTCAAATATTGAACCAGTTGCTGAATGGCAGGCTCGGCTGAATGATCAGACATTCTGGTCCGGCCAAATTGTTGAGGATCTCTATACAAAAGAATATGATCCCCACTTTGATTCACTAGCGCAAAAGCTAGTTGATCAGGGCTATGCCTGGGCTGGTTTTGCCCCGCCCTGGCAGTGGCAGGGAGTAGATCCTCTGCCGGTGCTGGGTAATTCTTACGATTATGGTTCAACTGATCATCCTAACTATCCGACTTATGAGAAGTTTGTCGAGCATATGAAAGCTTTTACTGACCAGGGATTGGAAGCTTATGTCTTGGCCCAGATCTGCTGCAGTGAGTTTGATAATTTACCAGTTGAGGGCCGTTCACTTGAATGGCAACAAGCTTATGCCGATGAGATTGAGAAATTTCACCTCTTTCACGCTCGCGCCGCCGAAGAAGCCAGAGCCCAAGCCTATCTATTTGATGCTTATTCTATTCCTGCTTTGGCCGAGATCAATGCCGTCGACAGGATGGCGGAAATGTTAGTAAAAATTAGAGAAATTTTTACGGGCCAGATCGGCACTCACGTTTCAATCTTTCTACCCGATGACAGTCCTACTTCACAAGGCATAATCCCTCAAGTCCAGGATATAACCTGGGGCGATTTAGTTGATTTCTTTGTGCTTAGAGCTGAGGGATCGCTAGCCGAAAAAGATGACCCCACTGACGACGAACTTAAAACCGGTGCCGCCGCTATTGTTGATGAGGCCAAGGTTCTATATGAAACATTCAATAAACCGGTGGTGGTGCGGACCCAATATTACTCGATCAAGCAAGCCTGGCGCGGGCCTGATTATTACCACTCCGGCAAGATACCGGCCCATGAGACAGCCGAGGATGCTTGGGAGTCACCACAAACATTCTCCGGCCAAGACCAGGCTCGGGTGGTCAATGCTTATCTGCAGGCCATTGCTGAGCGTCCTTGGGTGATCGGTTATTTCAACTTTGGCTATACGCACTGGGAAATGCCGCTCTATCCTGATTGGAATACCAGAGGCAAACCAGCTGATGATGTTATTAGAAAGTGGAACGAACTAATTTATGAATAGAGAAAAACATGATAGCTCGGCCCATATCGATCAGCCAATTGACAAAGATGATGAACGAGTCAGGAAAGAAATAGGCATAACTCAAGCCCTGGACAGACTCGGTGAACTTGGCGTGCAAAAGATGTGGGAAGAAGAAGATCAAAGCGATATCTATCCCGGTGGAATCGAGCAGCAAGTACGTGAGTTATTACCCGGCCAAAGTCTGGAAGGTATTTTACCAAATGGCGAAAAATGGAAACTTAAGCGCTTAAGCAATATTGATTATGACGTTGAAGTGACACCTGGCCAGGAGGAGCAGGGCACCTAACTACGTGCTTTGACAGAAAATAATACCATCGTATAATAATAGCAATATGGAAAATCCAAGGCACAAAGATCTAAAGAAAAAAGTAATATTTATCACAATTTTTACTATATTGGGACTGGTAGCGCTGCAGTTTTCATTTACCAAAATAATCGGTTCGGATGTTAGCTTTACCGTGTTTGATTTCTTTGGACCGCTGGCTACTGGTTTTGTTGGACTGATACCCGGCGTAATAGCCGTCTTCTTAATGCAACTGGGGAATTTTATTATTCACGGTGCCCAGGTGGTTGATGCCGGTACTATTATCCGCTTTTTCCCTATGCTTTTTGCTGCCTGGTACTTTGGCCGCAAGGGACGCTTCAATATAATAATTCCAATGTTAGCAATAGTCGCATTTATTGCTCACCCCATTGGCCGGACTGTCTGGTATTATTCAATGTTCTGGTTGATCCCTATCATCGCTTACTTCTTCCGTGATCGCTGGCTATTGGCTCGGGCGCTGGGTACGACCTTTACCGCTCATGCTGTTGGCAGTACTCTGTGGATCTGGGTATTTACCTTACCGGCCCCAGTCTGGATATCCTTAATCCCCATCGTGGCTATCGAGCGGTCACTTTTTGCCGTTGGCATTGCCGCCACCTATATGGTCTTAAATAATGTTCTGAATTACTTGGTAGAAAAAGAAGTCGTAAAATGGCGACTGATGGTGGATGAGCGCTACTTGTGGAGATTTGCTAAATAATATAGACTTAGTAGAATTCTAAGAGCCACGACATTACGTGGCTTTTGGATTAATATAATATGGAAAAATACCAGCGTTATTATCAAGCAGTCAGCTATCTGGAAAATCTTAGTAATTTGAAGCAGCAGCAGGACTATATGAATGATCACCGCCGACCGGAGATATTTCTCAAGCGAATGCGTGAGTTTTTGCGTTTATTGAATAATCCCGACCGGAATTTGAACTTTATTCATCTGACCGGTACCGCCGGCAAAGGCACGGTCGCTATTATGCTGCAGGAGATATTGTTGGCTAGCGGCCAGAAGGTCGGCTCGTTTACCTCGCCATTTGCTACCACCTCAATTGAGAAAATTAGAATAAATAATAATTATATCTCGCCCCATAAATTTGCTGATCTAGTAGAAGAATTAAAGCCAATTATTGACCAAGCATACAGCCAAAGTCGTTATGGCGGCCCGTCGTATTTTGAGATATTTTTAGCCCTAGCTTTACTTTATTTCAAGAGAGAAAAATGTGATTGGATAATTTTGGAGGCCGGCGCCGGCGGCAGTTATGACGCTACTAATGTAATTGTTAAACCTAAGATTACCGCCATTACTAATATCCACCTAGATCACACCCAGATACTGGGCAATACTCTAAAACAAATTGCCACGGATAAAGCGGGAATTATTAAAAAGAATTCAACTTTTTTCACTACCGAGAAACGCCCGGCCCTGCAAAAAATATTTCAATATCAATGTCGCAAGAAAAAATCAAGATATAATTTAATTGCCGCCGGTAACAATTATCAGTCCGCTAACGAAGCATTGGCTCAAGCTATTGCTGGGCACCTGGGTCTTGATAATCAAGCTATCCATGCGGGAATAAAAAGAACTAAGCTGCCTTGCCGTTTTGAAGTGATGCAGAAAAATCCGCTGGTGATATTGGATGGTGCTCATAATGAAATAAAGATGAAAAGCACCGTCAGTAATTTACAGAACACAAAATATCGCAAGTTACTATTAGTTGTAGCCTTGGCTGCTAATAAAAAAGCCAAAGCAATACTTAATTCAGTCGTACCATTGGCTGATGAGATTATAATAACTCATTTTGAGATCACCCAGCGTAAAAGCTTTCATCCACAAAAGCTGAATGAATTAGTAAAAGGTTTGAAAAGGAAGCAAACCAAATCAACAATTATGCTTGATCCTAACCAAGCGATGCAACGGGCACTAAAGAAAGCCAGTAAAAAAGATTTAATTCTGGCCACCGGCTCATTTTTCTTAACCGGGGCTTTGCGAAAGCACTGGTATACTGAAAGTTATATTCTTAAAAACCGAACCAGCTTTCGCTGAGCGAGCTGAATTTCTTGACAAAAGAATTTATATTTAATAAGGTACCAATTCGATATTATTGTTGTTTTTCTTTTGACAATATGGGGTGTTGCTAATGCAGCATTGCTCAACACCTGGCAGTGGCCGTCAACACTGCCCACCCCGACACTATTTGTTCTAGAAACCACAGTTTATAGGTGGAGAGGTGCCAGAGCGGCTTAATGGGCCGGTCTTGAAAACCGGTAGCTTCGGCTCGCAGGTTCGAATCCTGTCCTCTCCGCCATTTTTCTTTCTTGTTACGCTCGTGGCGTAGCGCAGTCCGGTAGCGCGCCAGCTTGGGGAGCTGGATGTCGCTGGTTCAAATCCAGTCGCCACGACCAAATATGCGCCGTACGTGCAATCGTCCGGCGCTTTTATCTTACATTGACAAAAGACGGACGTGTGATAAAGTCGGGCTGTCATTTTGGGGGGAATGTTTGTATGATCTTTTGAAAAAATCCAAAAAAGAGGTTGATCATGATCAGGAATACGGATAAAGATTTAAGCACAGCCGAGAAGGTTACCCAAGTGGTAAAGCGGATAATCGGTCAAGCTTGGAGTGAGACCGGCGATAAGATCGGCGGCTTTGCCGCCAGTGGTGAAGTACCGCACCGAGCCAGGCGCTTTAGCCTAGCTATCGACGGCGTTGGCTCTAAGCTGCAGATTGCACGGTTGCTGGGTCGGCACGATACAGTCGGTATTGATGGCGTCATCATGCCGGCAATGGATGTCTATGCCGATGGATTCATACCCCATGCTGTAGTGGATTATTTTTCCACTTACAAATTCAACGAGCAGCAGATAGAGCAAGTCCTGGCCGGTATTGTAGCTGGTTGTCAGCAGCTTGGCTGTCAGCTGATAGGCGGCGAAACGGCATTTCACCCCGAACTGCACCGGCCAACCACCTATGATCTGGCTTGCGCCTGTTTGGGCTTCAGCACCGCCCAGCTGCGTCTTGATCCCCGGCATCGTATCAGACCGGGCATGACGATCTGGGGCTGGTTGTCTTTTGGGCTGGGCAGCAACGGCTACACCTTTACTCGAGAAAGCCTGGGACTAGCGGCTGACATCTCTGATGATGCCAAAAGAGCCATATTGCAACAGAAGTTTCCCGATCTGGATGACGTACTAGGCAATGTGTTGCTTCGGCCAACGCGGCAATACTTGAATGAGCTGGAAGCAGCCAGGCAGGACGGAGTTAAGTACGAAGGCCTTGCTCACATTACCGGTGACGGCTTAGCTAAGAATCTCCAGCGCATTTTACCGCCCGGCTGTCAGGCAGTAGTTTATCGTCAAAGCTGGGAGCGGCCGCCAATATTTAATCTGGTAGAAAAACTCAGTGGCTGCTCATACCAGATAACCGATCGGCATCTCAATCAGGGGATACAGTTTATCAGTATTGTCTCCGGCGACAAACATCCACAGGACGATAACTGTGTCCAAATTGGCGAGATCACCGAACGTCGGGAAAGAGAACCAGCGGTAGTGATGAGAGGAACCTATTTGGATTTGTAACCTAGTTGTTTTGAGCGCTTAGCTTTTAGTAAGCAGGCGCTCTTTTAATTTGCTATAATACAATCATGAAATTAGTTATTCAACGAGTAACTTCAGGTCAGGTAAAAGTAGGTGATAATATTATTAGTGAGATAGGTAATGGGTATGTGGTATTAGTTGGTACCAAGAAGGGGGACGATCAAGAACAGGCAGATAAATTAGTACAGAAATTATTGAACCTGCGAGTGCTGGCTGATGAAAATAATAAAATGAACAAATCTATTCTTGATACTCAGGGTGAGATATTAGTAATCTCGCAATTTACTTTATACGCTAGTACTGACAAAGGTAACCGCCCCAGTTTTATTGAATCAGCTCCACCCGAAGAAGCCAACAGGCTGATAGAATATTTTGTTGATAAACTAAAAGATAGTAATCTTAAAGTAGTTACTGGAAAGTTTGGCGCCCATATGATGGTTGAATTAGTTAACGATGGTCCAGTAACTATTATCTTAGAGGCATGAATTTTTACCAAGCTGTCTATCAAGTTGTAAGCAAGATTCCCAAAGGCAAAGTAGCTACCTATGGGCAAGTAGCGACAATACTATCGTCAGCCAGATCGGCCCAAGTAGTCGGCTGGGCGCTCAGGGCGTTACCAGAAGACAGTAATATTCCGTGGCAGCGAGTGGTCGGTCGACAAGGGCGAATTACCATTATTCATCCCCGAGCACCGAAAGAATTACAAGCCAAGCTGTTGACAAGAGAGGGAATCAAAGTTGAGAAAAAGGAAAATAATTTCTTTATTGATCTAAATATATACTTATGGCGGATAAAATAAGCAGTCATAAAATGCAGACACTTTTTCGTCTGCCCCAGTATTATAAGACGATTATCAATCATTTAGTGAACACTGAAAGTGAAGTACAAATGCTGGAAAAAATTTTTTTACATCATCAAATAGTATCAGTTCTAGATATTGCTTGCGGTGTGGGCCGACATGCTATTCTCTTGGCAAAAAAAAGATATTACATAACCGCTGTTGATTATTCACAACCGCAAATAGATCAAGCCAGAAAAGACGCCAAGAAAGAACGGGCCGCAGTAAAATTTTTAAAAAAAGACGTAAACAATTTTGTAAGTCAAAAAAAATACGACGCCGCAATCTGTATGTGGACAACCATCGGCGAGGAACCATTACAATACAGACGGGTAATAAGAAATGTCTATAAATCCTTAAAAAGAAACGGTATTTTTGTAATAGACAACAGAAGCTGGGAGTACATACCAAAGAAGGGCAAAGAAATAATTACGAATAAAGTGACACAAAACCAGATTCAGGTAAAATCACGCCTTCATGATCGTTATACCCAAAATTTTAGAGTAAGAAATGCCGAGTATACTATTAAGGGTAAAAAATATCATGACTTATGTATAACCCATCTTCTAAAAGAACAGGACTGGCTCGAGCAGCTAAAAGAAGCTGGTTTTACTCGTTTTACCATCTGGCATGATCGAGAGAAAAAACGTTTAAAGAGACCAAAACACGTGACCATTGTAGCTCAGAAATAATTGACCAAAACAAAGACTTATGGCATTCTAATTAACCACAATCCTATGATGAGAAAATATTACAACAAATTAATTCGCGATAAAATACCGGAAGTTATGGGTAAAAAAGGCAAGGCTTATGAAACTAAACGCCTGTCAGCTAAAGAGTACCGACGTGAATTGTTAAAAAAAGTTGGCGAAGAAGCCAGCGCTCTGCCAAAATTGGATAAAAAAGAAGACCTAGCAGACGAACTGGCCGATGTGATTGAGGTTATTGATGAAGTTAAGCGAACTTATAAAATAACCGATGAAGATTTAAAAAATTCTCAGAAAAAGAATCGGCGTCGTAAGGGAGGATTTAAAAAAAGACTATTTTTGTACTGGTCGGAAGACGATGGTTATCAGACCAATGAGCGCCGTAATGTGTAAATCTCATGCGGGTATAGTATAACGGCTATTATGTCAGGTTTCCAACCTGAGGATAAGGGTTCGATTCCCTTTACCCGCTCCACCTGACTATTGATCTAACAGATTAATTATGACCATGAAAAAACAAGTTGGCGTTGGTGTTGGCATCATGATTATGAGAGATAATAAGGTATTATTGGGCCAGCGGCACCACGATCGTAAAAAGGCCGGCAGCAGATTTCACGCTGAGGGCACCTGGACATTGCCGGGTGGTAAAGTTGATTACGGCGAAACCTTAGAAATGAGTGCCATTCGTGAAATTGCCGAGGAAACGGGTTTACGGGTGGACAAAAAACAGCTAAAATTAGTCAGCTTGTCAGATGACCGAGCCCCGGAGGCTCATTTTGTATCAGTTGGTTTCCTGATTGATGATTTTGTGGGCGAACCAGAGGTTTTAGAACCTGATACGATTACCAAATGGCACTGGTTTCCGCTTGATGAGCTTCCTCAGCCGATGTATTTTCCCAGCCAAAGAGTAATTGAAAACTACCAACGGGGTATAATATACCAAGAAAATAAGTAAAATAAGCATTTTTTAACAATTACTATATATAGTAGTAGATACCCCCCTATTGACACTATATGTAGTATGGAGTATAATCATTAGTAGGAATGGCTATGACCGTCAATGAGCATCATCATGAGTTCAGGTGCCAAGGCTGTAACAAGCTTTTATTTAAGGCCATCTTGATAGACAGCGAAGTAGAGGTAAAATGTAAGCGCTGTGGTCGGATGAATCTATATAAAGGCGAGGATGCTAATAAATATGTGTGCCATATCTATCCTTGTCCTCATCGTGTCCCAGTAAAAATTAAATAATTATAAAAATAAGAAGCTCAAACGAAGCTCGTTAATACTTAGGTGGGTTTTTCGCTGTCCGCGGCTTTTAAACCCCACAAATTAATAAATAAATTGATTTTAAACGGCAAAAACCATGCCAGTCTATAAAATACAGAAACGAAACGGCGCTATTGTTGATTTTGATGCGCACAAAATTAAAAAAGCTATTGATTTAGCGTTTAAAGCTGTTGGACACGAAGATGGTAAGATCGCTACTAGGCTAACCAAAGAAATTACCCGCAAAATTGAGGATAAATTCGTCGACGCTATACCAACGGTTGAGCAAATCCAAGATATTGTTGAAGAAATATTAATTATCAACGACTTTTCTGATGTAGCCAAAGCCTATATCCTTTACCGGGAAAAGCGACGGGAAGCCAGAGAAGAAAAGGACGTAACTATTGAGGTAGAAAAGACCCTTAACGAATATCTGGATAAACTTGACTGGCGGGTAAATGCTAATTCTAATCAAGGGTATTCGCTGGGTGGGCTGATCCTTAATAGCTCGGGCAAGGTAACGGCCAATTATTGGCTGTCTCACATATATCCCAAAGCGGTGGGTGATGCTCATCGTAATGCCGATATACACATACACGACTTGGATATGTTTTCCGGTTATTGTGCCGGCTGGAGTCTGCGGATGTTATTGGAAGAAGGCTTTAATGGCGTACCGGACAAAGTAGAATCAAAACCGCCCAATCATCTCAGCTCAGCCGTTGCCCAAATGGTAAACTTTCTCGGCACCCTACAGAATGAGTGGGCTGGAGCCCAGGCTTTTTCCAGTTTTGATACTTATCTGGCTCCCTACGTTAAGAAATATGAAGAAGAGATTAGGCAAGGCATGGAGAAGGCCGGCATGTCTTTTGAATCTGATGAAAAGAAGGAGAATTACATCAAAGACAACGTATATGATTATGTTTATCAGAATATGCAGTCTTACGTTTTTAACCTTAATATTCCTTCTCGCTGGGGCACGCAAACGCCCTTTACCAACATTACTCTTGATTGGACCTGCCCAGAAGACTTGAAAGACCAGCGACTAATGATGGGCGGAGAGCCATTTCCCTATACTTTCGGTGAATTACAAAATGAAATGGACATAATCAATCAAGCTTTTATAGAAGTGATGACCAAGGGCGATGCCAAAGGCCGGACTTTTACATTTCCCATTCCGACATACAACATAACTAAAGATTTTGATTGGAACGATCCTAAGAACTTGCCGTTATTTGAGATGACAGCCAAATATGGCACCCCCTATTTTCAGAATTTCCTCAACTCTGACCTTAATCCCAGCGATGTCCGATCGATGTGCTGCCGGCTGCAACTAGACTTGAAAGAATTGCGAAAACGAGGTGGCGGGTTGTTTGGTTCAGCAGAAATGACTGGTTCAATTGGCGTCGTAACTATTAACACCGCTCGTTTGGGCTATATTTACCAAGGCGACAAACAGAAATTTATCGACCGTTTAGACCATTTAATGGAACTAGGCAAGACATCCTTAGAAATAAAACGTAAAGAAATCAAAAAGTGGATGGATCGAGGCTTGTTTCCTTTTACCAAACGCTACTTAGTAAGATTAAACCATCATTTTTCCACCATTGGCATAAATGGTTTGAATGAAGCCATTAGAAATTTAACTAACGACAAAGAAAATGTCTCTACTAAATTTGGACAGAAATTTGCCAAGGACATACTCGATCATGTTCGTCAGCGATTAAAAGAGTTTCAAGAAGAAACAGGCAATCTATATAATTTGGAAGCTACACCGGCCGAGGGGGCTACCTATCGTTTTGCTAAAGAAGACCAGAAACGATTTCCAGATATTATACAAGCTGGTACCCACGATGCTCCATTTTACACCAATTCCACACAATTACCGGTCGGCTTGACCGATGACGTCTTTGAAGCTCTTGAGCTACAGGACGAATTACAAACCAAGTACACTGGCGGCACCGTCTTCCACAGCTACATGAACGAACGTATATCGTCAGCCGAAGCTTGCCGTGATTTGGTCAGAAAGATCTTATCAAACCACCGACTACCGTATCTAACTATTACGCCTACTTTCTCTATTTGCCCAAAACATGGTTATCTCAATGGCGAACATGATTATTGCCCACGTTGCGATGAGGCAATTGGACTGAGCAAGGAAAGCACAATTAACATGGAAGAGCGTCAGAAATTCGTTAGCAAAAAAGCTGAGAAATAAATTAGCAAATTAATATAATCTTATGGCTAGTCAAACAAACAAAACGCGAACCCGATGCGAAGTGTGGACCAGGGTAATGGGCTATCATCGTCCAGTATCACACTTCAATATTGGCAAAAAAGCTGAACACTACTCGCGCAAACATTTTCAAGAGTGTGTAGCCGATAATAAAGCTTTTCGCGAGAAATATAATTAATTAAGTTAAGCTAAAGATGCTGATAAGTGGTATCCAGCGTTTTACCATGCTGGATTATCCTGGTAAAACCAGTTGCATTGTCTTTGTTCCTGGTTGTAATTTTCGCTGCGGTTATTGTCATAATCCGGAATTTGTCTTACCAAAATTGATACAGAAAATAAAAGATAGTTTTATTCCCGAAGAAAATTTCTTTAAATTTCTGAATAAACGCCAGGGCCTGCTTGATGGCGTAACCATCTCCGGCGGTGAGCCAACAATTATGCCCGACCTGGCTGATTTTATACAGCGGATTAAAAATATGGGTTTCTTGGTAAAAATTGATACTAATGGCAATCTTCCCGATCGTCTTAAAACAATTATTGATTTGGGACTGGTTGATTACATAGCTATGGATCTGAAAACCAGCAGCGAACATTATTCTAAACTGGTTGGTCCAGGGGCTGATAAAGATAAAATTAATCAAAGCATAGTGCTTATTAAAGACAGTGGCGTGCCTTACGAATTTCGTTCAACATTAATTCGTGATATTCACGATAAACCAAAGCTTATGAAAATGGCCGAAATGATCTCCGGTGCCGATAAATTATACCTGCAGTACTTTCGCTCCGGGCACACTCTCGATCCGGCATACAATAAATACAAGCCTTTTAGCGAACACGAGACCAAAAAGATGGCCAAAGAAATATTTGAACCATACGTGAGAGAAGTATTTATCAGAGAAGCCTAGGTAGTGATCTTCTGGGCTTATGAAATTATTTCTTCTCTTTCCTTTTAGTTGCGGTGGGGAACTCGACTATAAACTGCGAACCAGTACCTTCAATACTTTGGACTTCAATTGTGCCGCCCATAAGTTCAGTAAGTTGCTTGGTAATCCACAAGCCTAAGCCCGTACCACTGATTTCTCTAGTCTTGTCAGTTTGTACGCGGTAGAACTTTGTAAATAATCTTTCGGTGTCTTTAGCGCTCATGCCGATTCCGGTATCCTCAAATTTAATACGTACTTTATTATCAATTACTTCAGTCATGATGTTTACATGTCCTCGTTCGGTATATTTGAGACCATTGCCGGCCAGATTAATTAATATTTGCTTAAATCTATCTTGATCGACATATATTAGCGGCAGATCTTCTGTTGGTCGATAATTGAATTCTAGATTTTTATTGTCGGCCAATGGTCTTAATTCGGTTATCACTTGTTCAATTATTGGACCGATGGCCGTATTGGCTGGTTCAATTTTAAGTCGTCCTTGCTCAATGCGAGAGACGTTTAGCAGGTCTTCCACTAATTCGGCCAATCTTTCGGCGCCCGAACTAACGGACTTTAGCGCCTCCTTGGCCTTGGGCGGCAGCTGTCCCATGCTATCACTCAGTACCATCTCTAGATACCCCCTAATGCCGGTAATTGGAGTCCGCAATTCATGCGAAGCCATAGAAATAAACTCATCTTTCATTTGATCTACTTCTTTTAGCTTGCGGAATAGTAGAGCATACTGGAATAAGCGATTATTACTAAAGAGCAGCAAGACGACGACAAAAATTGTTATACCCAAGATTATCATAGCGTTGGTAACGCTGGACCGAACAAGATCATCAATGACCGCTGACGATATTTTCATACTCACTAGAGCCTGCTTGTCTCCAGCACTGTCGTAAAGGGGACTTACAACTTGCCAAAATCGTCTATCACCTTGTCCGCGTTGAGATTGTTCGACTGAGGAAAAAGTATCCGACCTTGTCTGGTAGGCAATAGTTTCCTCCTCGTGCCAGGCGATGGAGTTATTAAGAGCGTCAGTTGTTTCGCCGATGGCATTTTTTGATAAACTGGCCACTACGACAAAATCTTCACCTTTTGGTTTGAGGATATCAATAGCCCACACTTCCTCACTGGCTGCCGCCACTTCAGTTGCAATTCGCTGTAATTTCTTCTCATCATTCAGCAGCTCTTTGGTAGTTGATTGAAATATTTTTTCAGCTAGCAGAGCCTTGCGCTGCAATTCAATATCCATATTATCTTGGGCCGTCTGCACGGTGACTAAGGTGTTGTACACCAAAGCGGCTGGTATTAGTACCATCAGCAAGGTGGCAAATACCAGCTGTCCCCGCTCACTAACAAAAATCCCTGGGAATTTTTTAAATAACCTCATGATCCAGATATAGTCGGTTTATTCTGCCGGCGATTATAGCTGAAATAGAAGATTGCTAAAATTATGATTACGACTATACTAATAGCCAAAATTATATAAAGAGTAAGCAAATTATTATCTGACGAGACATCTACATCAGCCCGCAAGAAATCTTCCTCACTAATAGCGATTGCTTCCGAGATAAAGAAAGCCAAAGGATTGCCCTTTTCAGTAACCTTACCGGTGTCGTCAGTAATAGTGACATAGACTTCGTGCCGGCCCTCCTCTAACGGCTTATCAACTATGTATGTCCAATTGCCATCATCATCGGTCTTGGTAGTAACTACCAGAGGATTGGAGTATATATATAACGTCACTATAGAATTTGGTGGTCCGACGCCCCTGAGCACGACGTATGGTTTTTCAATAGTTGGCAGCTGGAGATTGTCAACATCGTAGACTTTTAATTTATCCGGTACAAGTTCACCGCCTTGCCGCGGACCCAGTGATTCATCCACCGTATCCTCGATTGTTCGCGGCTTGGACTGGTTTTTAATAATACTCTCAATCTCCTCTAAGCTGTCTATATTTTCAGCGTCTACACCTTGTTGTCTTAAGGATACTATTACGTCACTCAGGTCCTGAGCCGGCTGACCACTGCCGTCAGTTGGCGGCGAGCCATTGTTTACGGTTACAGTCTTTTTATCAGACTCAAATGCCTGACCATCCAGATCAGTGAAATTGGCGTATAGTTGATAACTACCATCCTTAATGTTCTTGGTATCATAAGTTAATGACCATATTTCAGGTATATTCGTTCGCGTAGCCCTGCCTAAATAGTAATTTTGATTGCCAGCGCTGATAGCATTAAGTTCAATATTACCGACACCGCCCAGAACGCCGACATTAAGTGTTACTATACCTGATATGGTGGTGGGGATATTGGCTAATTCGATTTTAGGCAACAGTAAAATAAAGTTAATAAATCCCTTCCCGGTTATTTGTCCAGAGTAATCATATTCGGTTAATTCAATAATGTGTCTGCCCGGCGGTAAAACATACGGCAGTGAGTAGATAAAGCGATTACGTCCATCGCTGCTCTCACGCAGATCAGCCGCTACCGTGCTGGCGTTATCAATTTGTATTGAAACTTGCCGTTGTTTATCTACGCTGCCCTCTACTCTATCAATAGAAAAGTACTGAGCATTTTGTCTGGGAAAATCAACGTTAATACTACCCTCATTGATCGTAGGTTGATCATTTCCAGTAGCGGGAGTTTCGTCATCACTTATTGAACCATCTGTCGTTGGGTCACCAGTGGAGCCATCGGTTGTATTATCGCCTGCCGACTGATCGTTTGGGGTGCCATCATCATTAACATTATTAATAATAATAGAGGCCGAAGTTTTTAATCGAGGACCATAATGCGTTTGACCAATCGGTAAATATTCAACGTTGACAGTGTGTGATAAGTCTTCAGTCAAAGCGGTTTTAGTCGTGTCTAAAATATATCTATACCAACCATTGTTATCGGGATTATTTACTGACATATAATCTGCAATAGTAGGATCACCACCGGCTGTTTGATTAACATAAAATAACATATATTCAATATGACCAGTCGGTTTGGCCATAAACAGTACTTGTCCGGCCACCTTCTCATTATCTCTTGGACCGTATAATGATAAAGTATTTCTAACTCTAAATCTTTGATAATCGCTGCAAGCCCATTCCCCGGTACCTAAAAGACTCTGACGACATACTTTAATATTCCAAGGCCCATTGGCTAACGGTATGGTGTCTAACGGAACTTTGCCATATAATTGGTTGGTATAAATACTATTATAAGTAGGAATATCTGATACTGGAATCATAAATCTACCGGTATATTTAATCGGTGCGGTCATGTAAATAAATCTGATTTCCACCTCGTCTTTTAATTCAGTCTTGTTGATTAGACCATCAAATCTAACGCCAATCTCTTGAGTGCCTCTAATGGTAGTATTTAAGGCTGGCGAAATAATAGTTGGCGGTAACAGAACATTACCCAAGCCACTGTTGGGGTCTTGGTTTATGGTATCATCTTCTCCAAGCACCCTACCCCTGTCGGAATCTGATTGGAAGACATATGAATTTGCATACAAACTAAACGCGACCATTACAACAAGACCCGCCAGGCTGATGTATAGCAGGTTGACTCGCTTTAACAATCCGTCACTACCTCCAGGATTCATACATATGGTTTTTATTTTTTACCTTAAAATTATAACAGAAAAATTTTGTTATGTCAATTTAAAATATAATATTTTCTTTGTTTTTATTGACCCAAACAGCAATTTATAATATTATATTAGATAACTAAATTAACTCGTCCTTTCAATCTTCCGGCTTACTGCGCCTTATCTATAATGATGAGTCTTTTTAAGGAGGTGGCAACACCGAGACTCAAAGCAGTCCCTATGGCATGTTTACCCTTGGTTTAGAAACCGAAAGGCAATATCATGCTGAAACGACTTGTGCTTTGCAGCCTAGTAGCTGCAGTCTGTATGCTTCTGGTGGGCTTTGCTCACGCGCCTCCAGTCACGGCGTGTGACAATACGGCGTCAACGACGATAGCAGCCGACGACACGGCAATCGTCCCGGCACAGGCAAGTGCCGACGCCAGCTCCACTTTGACGACCGCCAAGACCAACGGCGAAACCGCGAGATCGTGGGATAATCCGTACAACAAGTGCGACGTCCAGATCGACGAAGAGACCGGCCAGACCGCCATTCACGGCATGATCCACACGTACACGGCCAACGCAAAGAACAAGGCCCAAGCGACGGTGGACGGAACCCAAGTTGGAATGGTTCTACTCTCGAATGGCGAAAACGTGCAAGATTGGCGCGTGGCGATGGTGCTCAACTCTGACGAGGGCAACAGGATTCAGGGGTATCCCCTGAAATTCTCGAACCACTCGTTCTTCATATTGTCGGTGTAGCTCGTCGGAAGTCCCTAAACAGGGAATGTTCACACGCCCCCCGAAATATGGTAATCCAATTTGCTCATCGGGGGGGCTTTAATTTACTAATATTTTTTTCACTCGCGGCCAGCTATAAGTATTTATTATCCGATTTTTATTAATACCAAAACCTTCCAGATATTTAATGGCAATCTCAGCATGCTTGATGTCGTTAGTTATATGCTGTCTTATTGGGCGATCGATCATCTCGGGATGAGTATCGGTACCGAAAGCAATCAGTAAACGGCTGCGGGCCACCATTTTCAGAACTGACTGGTATAAAGGGTAGTTGATATTATATTCGATGATTTTATTGTACTGCTCACAGGCATTAATAATGTCCTGCCAATCACTGTCTGATAACTTGGTAATGAATCTTGTCAGATGACCGATGATATCAACATGCTTGTTTTTTACTACGCCCAAAAAACCATTCTTAATATTATTTTTTGATAGCCTTCGGGTTGGCCGATGATTTGAAGCTATAACTACATCAAGCTGTTTTAGGACGTCGTCACTGAGACCGACCTGTCCGGTAGCATTGATAATATTTGTTTCCACTCCGGACATCAGCTTAATGCCTTTAGGATTGTGTTTGCGATTCAATTTGCTTATTTGAAAATGGTGCTCCAGCAGTTTGTGCGCATCCTCAAAAGAGGCCGGCTTAGTAGCGGTCGGAAACTGGGTATGATTGGTAATGGCAATATATTGATAGCCGAGCTTGTAGGCAATATTACCCACTTTAATCATCTCCTTAACCGCGCCGATACCGCAGCCCTTGTGGTAATCAATAAGTTGTCCAGTCTGATGCCCCATCTTACAAGCCGAGTGGGTAGAATGAAAATGTAGATCGCCTTTAATAATAGACATTTTATAATTTTATCAGCTGAGCATTACTTTTAATAAAATCTGGCCGACTATTCTTTTTTATTTTATCGTAAAGCATAGCCGGAATGCCAATATCGCCAAGAAATATTTTACCTGAATTAATTTTTGCATCTTTTAGTTTAAATAATTTCTTTGGCAAAGCTAGGGTTAGTGTCGCCCAAGCTTTTATACAAGGTTCATAACAAAAACCAGCAGTGGCCGATATCCCCGATGGCATATCATAAGCTACAATTTTTCCTTTGGCTTTATTCATTAGATTAATGGCTACGGCAAAGTCTTTTCTGGGTGCCCCGCTAAGATTATAACCGATAAGCGAGTCGATAAGTATATCAGCATTTTTTATCCACTGATGTGATTTTTTATTATTAAAGCTGATTATAGCCAGCTTCATTTTCTTAAGCAGTTGCTGGTGGTGTTTGGCATCCGGACTTAACTTGGCAGAAAGCATAATGACTTTTATGTTCTTCCAACCATTGTTAACAAGATGTCTGGCAGCACATAAACCGTCACCACCCTTATTGCCCTTGCCGACAACAACCACTATTTTTACTTTTTTGCCAATACCAAGCCGTTTAAAAAGGGGGACAATATTAATACCAGCCAATTCCATCATTTGTCTGATCTCCAGTCCGTTATTAATTGCTAGATCATCTAGTCTGGCCATTTCCCTGGCAGAAGCGTAGTACATATTGGGGGAATGATTTATTCGGCGATTAATTTTTTCAACTCTTCTACTATTGGCACCAGTTCTGATTCCAGACCGTATTGTTCGGCGGTGTGATAAGCTAGCCAATCGCTAACAACTAGATTACGGAATAGAATTTCAAATTTAGTAGAACCTTGTAGTTCATAACTAGTTACCGGTAAGCCGCGGTCGGTGTATATTTTTTCAGTCACGGCCATTCGCTTCTTAATAAGAGGATGATCATCAATGTCTTTAAGGAAAATAAAGTGGAAATTACTCGAAAGAGATTTGGTTACATCTTTGACATCGAAGCCATTAATCTCGTTGTGATTAAGTTCGGGAAATATATTGTAAAAAGCGGGAATTTTACCTGTTTCATTCAGTTTAATCTTCCAGATGTATGCCAAGATACGATTTTTCTCAGAAGCATAAATTATTGGCACTTTATTTTTTAATTTTTCCATCAAGTCCTTACCTTCTTTTTCCAGAGCTGGTGGATCAATCAAGGTCACTAATTTACTAGCTTCTTTTAGTCCCTTTTCATTATTCATGGCTTTTAAATGGGCCATAATGCTGAAGCCAAGGGCAGAACGAGGTTGGATGCCAGTATCCGGTAATTGGATGTATGGAGTACCGTCTTTTTTTGCTATCTCTAATAGTTTGTGACCGGTTGATATACTAATAACATTTAATCCTTTTTCCCGAGCCACATGATAACCATCGATTGCTTCTTCAGTGCCGCCGGAATATGAACTTGCTATTATGGTGGTATCTTTTAATTCTTTATCAGTAACCCTGGTAGGTAAGCTATAATTGCCGTGTACGATTAAAGGTAGTTTTGGATCCCAGACTTGTAACAAGTCAGCTGCTTGACGAGAACCACCCATGCCGGTGACTAAAAAATTATCTTTCTTTTCATATTTATCAGCATTTACTATTTCTGGCTGGTATGAGAATTGTTTTGCAAAATCTTTTATTGCTTGATACATACCCATTTATTATTTCCCCTTTCTGTTGTTGATGTAATTATAATGATACTAATAGCTTTAATAAAATCACATTTTAATTAACTTATTCCAATCGGCAGCGAATTTATCTAAACCACTATCAGTTAACTCATGCTTAAGATCATATTTATCCCAAGATTGAGAAAAATCTAATGATTTAACAGGAATTGGTTTTAATCCACTTGCTGGATATTGATAATCGTTGTCAGGCAGATACCGGTCATTATCAACCCATTCTTTCAGAGCTTTATAAGGAGCGGTTAAAATATCTGATCTTAGAGCTAAGGCATATTTAAGATGTTCAATACTTCGGATGCTGGCAGTGAGCACCTCAACCGGCGAATTATTTTCCCGATACATGGTGATAATATTTTTAATTAGTTCCATGCCGTCCTCCCCACGATCGTCCAGACGGCCGACAAAAGGTGATAGAAATACGTCGCCTTGATTAGCATTCTTTCCCATTATTGCCACGGCGGCAGCCTGTTCCTGGGAAAATACCAGGGTTATATTTACTCGCATGCCGGAAGCTAGTGATTTTTCTGCCGCTTTAAGACCTTCAGCAGTGACGGGATATTTAATATGAGCGTTAGGTATCCACTGGTATAATTTCTCTCCCTGATTAAACATTTGCTCGGCCGTAGTATTATTGTCAGCATAAACTTCTAAAGATACCGATCCATTGGGTATCAATCCGGAAATCTCTTGAGCAATCTTTTTATAAAAAACCAGCAATTCTTCTTCTGATATTTTTTCCCCACGCTCAAAACGTGCTGCAGCTTCAGTATTCTTTACTACCAAGCTAGGATTCGTTGTTTGACCGTCAAGCCAACCTAGTGCCTCAATCACTGATTTAGTTTCAGCTGGATCACCACTATCAAGAAAGATCTTGGTCTTTAGATCCTTGGGCCTCATAATTATTTTCTCTTACGTTTTTTAATAATAAAATTAGCTGCCTCTCTAGCCCCGTCAACTAAATGGTAAATATGCTTATCAGCTGGACTGATGGCTGAGAATTTCTGATAGACATCGGTATTGATCCAATTAATTAGAGGATTCCAATATTTCTTATGTACCAGCACTATCGGCAAGGGCCGTTTCTTCTTAGTCTGTACCAGCGTTATCATTTCAAAAAATTCATCCAAAGTTCCAAAACCGCCAGGAAAAAAAGCATAAGCTTGCGAAGCAAATGACAGAATCACCTTCCGGGTAAAGAAATAATGAAACGATTCTGACTCCCGGACATACTTATTGACCCTTTGCTCTTGGGGAAGCTGGATATTGATACCGACCGATTTTCCCCCAGCATCATAAGCGCCATGATTTGCCGCTTGCATCACACCCGGCCCACCACCAGTTACGATAGTATAGCCCTTTTTCGATAAGTTATAGGCTAAGCGGTAGGCTTTTTGGTAGAGTTTGTGTTTTTCGCCACAGCGGGCAGAACCAAAAATACTGACAGTATTTTTATAACGACTGATGAAATCAAATCCCTGCACAAATTCACTTTGGATTTTTAATATACGCCAAGGAGTTACTTCTTTTTCCTTAACAGCCAATAATTCCTTAATCCGTTCGTCGGTTAATGTGATATCAATTGTTTCTGTTCTTCCTTTTTTGGGCATTTTATTTTCCCTGGTAGATGTCCATTATTGTATTTAAGAAGCTCACCGCTTCATCATGAGGACGCTGGAAAGAATTGCGACCAATGATCGAACCAAAACCACTGCCATCATTGATAGTCCGAACTTCTTCGAAAACTTCTTCATCGCCCTTTTTGCCACCACCAGAAAAAATTACAATCCTTTTACCGGCAAATGCACTCTGGACTACGTGTCTTACCCGATCAGCCTGAGTAGATATGGGTACGTTTTCTTTTTCGTATACTTCTTTAGCTTTTTTCTGCTCTAGATGATCGGTTGGTAATTTTACTTTAATGATATGCGCTCCCATTTGAGCCGCTAAATGTGCCGCGTAAGCAACTACGTCAATCGCTGTTTCACCCTCCTTGCTTAGACTAGAACCTCGTGGATAGGACCAGACGACTAAGGGCAGACCAAAATGATGAGCCTCATCTCTGACATATCTTAATTGTTCATACATTGTCCGCCATTTGGCTGACCCGGGATAGATCGTAAAACCAACCGCACTACAACCAAGCCGAGAGGCATCCTCGACTGTTGAAGTAAGAGCTGGTATCGGATCATCTTCCGACACTACGGAGTCATGATTGTTTAATTTTAAAATAAGAGGAATTTTAGCAGCATATTGGTGAGCAATATGCTTGATGAAGCCGTATGGTGCGGCGTAAGCATTGCAGCCGGCATCAATAGCTAAATTAACGTGATACTCTGGATCATATCCGTCAGGATTAACTGCAAAGCTCCGCGCTGGTCCGTGTTCAAATCCCTGATCAACTGGCAGAATAACCAACTTGCCTGTACCGCCTAGTCGGCCAGACATCAATATCTTAGTCAGATTTTGCTTGACTTTGATGCTATCAAAGTTATAGCCTGAAAGAATATTTTTTACTGCTTCGGTCATAATTATTTAGATTAATTATTACAACTTAACTATACCAAAAATCGGTGATTTAAGTTATGTTTTTTTGGAAAATGCTTCTTGATGCTTGAGATATTGTTTTACATCAGACTTGCTGCCCAGTACTAGCGGTACTCTTTGATGTAGTTCGGTGGGCTTGATGTCTAGTATTTTTTCCTGTCCGGTAGTGGCAAGTCCGCCAGCCTGCTCGACCAGCATGGCCATTGGCGAAACTTCATAAAGCAATCTAAGTTTCGGTTTAAAGGCCTGACCGTCATATGAGCGGGGATAAAGGAATATGCCGCCCTTTAGTATTGTCCGATGAACATCGGCCACCATTGTTCCAATATAACGCAAACTGGGACGTCTAGCCTTGGGTAAATTTTTTATCGATTCCAGATAAGAGCGAGTGCCGTCATCACATAAATTTGTATTGGCTTCATTAAGGCTATAGTATTTACCAGAATTAGGAATTTTAATATCAGGATGAGAAAGCAGAAACTCTCCCACGTCTGGCGAAAAAGTAAAACCGTGAGTGCCGTGACCGGAACTATAAACAAACATAGTGCTTGATCCAAAAAGGGCATAACCGGCAGCGATTTGCTCCCGGCCTTTTAGCAGCATTTCTTTCTGGCTGACCGGGCCTGATCGAGAAGATTTTCTTTTATATATTGAGAAGGTAGTTCCGACACTGGCATTGACGTCAATATTTGAGGAGCCGTCGAGAGGATCAAATAATACTAAATACTTACCCCTGGTATATGGCCGGGGAATTTGAATTACTTTTTCTACCTCTTCCGAGCCCATAGCAGCCAGGGTACCACTACGTCCCAAAACTTCGCGCATCACTTGATCAGCATATATGTCTAATCGCTGTTGAGTCTCGCCATGAACATTTTGTGATTCTGTTGCACCGATAATATCGGTCAAACCGGCTTGTCTGATTTCATGGCCGATTGTTTTCATGGCCAATATTAAATCAGAAAGCAGCTTCGTTAATTGTCCCGAGGCATGATAAGCATTGCGCTCCTCTTCAATAAAGTGTCTTTGAACCGTTATCAGTTGTGTTGGATCTCGTCTTTCGGGCATTATTTTTTCTTATTAATTTTATTTACCTCTTTGATAATCGCTTTATGGGAGATATTCTCGTAATCTAACAACTGTTCTGGCTTACCGCTCGTGGGGATCTTTCTGACCGCCAAATTGGTAATTGGTATATTAACTTTAGACAAGACACTGTTTACCGCTTCACCCAAGCCGCCTTCCAAATAATGATCTTCAACCGTAATTATTGCCCTGGTCTCCCGGGCGGCGGTTTTTAGGGTTTTTATATCAATTGGTTTAAGGCTGTAAAGATCAATCACTCTAATATTAATATTTTGCTTCAATAATTTTTCGTAAGCAGTCAAAGTTTCGTATAGAGTAATACCCGCGGCCACTACTGTTACTGTGTCTTGTTTTGATTTTCTTAAAACCTTACTACCGCCAACTGGGAAACGGATTCCCGGTTTATAAATTATCGGCATAGCCAGTCGAGACATGCGCAGATAGACCATGCCTTTTAATCTGGCTGCTGTTTCAACTAACCGATCAGTAGCTACCGCATCGGCTGGATAGAATATATAACAAGTTTGTAATGAGCGAAACATAGCAATACCCTCTAGCCCCATTTGCGAGGGGCCATCTTCACCAATTGATACCCCGGCATGCGATCCAACGAATTTTATATTAGCATTTGAATACTGAGCCATGCGTATCTGGTCATAGGCACGCGTAAAAAAAGCGGCAAAAGTAGAAACAAAAGGCACCTTGCCCCTTTGTGCCAAGCCCAAAGCCGTGCTTACCATATTCTGTTCGGCAATGTACATTTCAAAAAAGCGTCTAGGATACCTATCCATAAAGAACTCAGAGCGAGTTGAGTTTCTTACTCCGGCATCCAGCACCACCATATTTGGATTAGCTGGGAATATTCTGACCAAAGCTTTGCCATAAGCCTTGCGCGTGGCAGTTGGTTCTTTATATAAAAAGGGTTTGCCGGCTTTTTTCACTTTCAGTTTCTTTATTTTCAATTTTTTTGGCTCATCAATGACACCGCGCACTTTTTTATCTATTGGTCCCAGAAATTGCAAGGCTTTTGTCAGCTCATTCTTATTCAATGCTTTACCGTGCCAGTCATCCTTATCGGCCAAAAAGGGGACGCCATTACCCTTGACGGTCTTGGCGATAATTATTGTTGGCTTACCTTTAACGGTCAAAGCCTTTTCATACGCTTTAAGCACTTGCGGTAAAGAATGTCCATTGTTGACGACTATAGCCTCCCAACCAAAAGCCGCGGCCCGGCGTTGATAAACTGCCAGATCATGACCATACATTGTTGAGCCAGCAATTTGACCTAATCTATTTACATCAACAATGGCAACTAGATTGTCCAATTTATAATGAGCGGCCAAAGCCATGGCTTCCCAGACGGAACCCTCGGCCATCTCACCATCACCCAATAATACATAAGTACGATACGGTAATTTATCTATATTTTTGGCGTTCAATGCCATTCCTAGCCCCATCGATAGACCCTGTCCCAATGAACCAGTGGCCGCTTCGGTATAAGGAAATTTCATCGTTGGATGCCCCTCAAATTTGCTGCCGAATTTTCTTAAGGTCATCAATGACTTCTCGGTAATTCTACCGGTAGCAGCCCAGGCGGCGTAAAATAATGGCGAGGCATGACCTTTGGAGAAAATTAACCGGTCATTATTATAATAATCAGGCTGATTTAAATTATATTTAAATATGCCGCCATACATTAAACCTATTATCAACTCAGCAGCTGATAATGATGAAGTAGGATGACCAGAACCAGCCGTAGTGGTTGATTTTAATATCCAATATTTTACTAATTTAGATATTTCTTCCAAGTTATTAGTTTCTTTCTTATTCATACGTCCTCCGGCGGAAAGTTAATTTCGTTATAGAATTTATTGATAGTATTTTTATAATTATCTGACTTTACGATGGCACTGCCGATAACACATCGATCAACTCCGGTGGCAACAACCTGATTAATATTTGCAAATTTGATACCACCATCCATACCAACTGTCATTGATGGCATTAATTTTTTTAATTCCCTGGCCTTATTGAGAGCTGAGCCGACAAAAAGCTGAGATTGCTTACCCGGTATGACGCTCATTAGCAAGACTTCATTTATGAGGTTGAGATATTTTCTTATTGACGATATAGAAGTTTCCGGATTGAGAGCCAGTCCTCGCTCATAGGCAAAGGCATCCATGGCCTTGAGGGTAGTGTCAATATTATCAGCAGCTTCGGCGTGGAATATAACCCTTTTAGCATCTACAGTTGCGCAATCACTGAAATATTTATCAGGCTTGTCAACCATAAGATGTATTTCAAAATTAAAATCGTTTATTGTTGCTCCTAAATCAGTAACCTTGATGGATTTGTTAGGTACAAAATGACCATCCATTATATCGATATGAACCCACCCAGTGAGGCCCTTGAGATTATTTAAAAAATTGTTAAGCTCCGCAGGGTTATCAGTCAGTATGGCGGGAATAATTTCTTTCATATTCTATTTGCTTCGATTCGTTTAACTTTTCTAAGTCGTCGTCTATGTCTGACAGCTCCGCTAAACTTTGCTGCTAGCCAAGTTTTTGCGATTTTTTTTATCTGACTGACGGGTAGATAGTCTTGAGCCAGACACAAGACATTAGTGTTATCATCTAGTCGGGAACTCTTAGCATGTTTAACATCGCTGGTAAGGACAGCTCGAACTCCCTTAGTCTTATTAGCGACAATACTCACACCAACCCCATTACGACAAATCAGAATCCCGCGAGAATTTTTTATCCGTCCCACTTGTCTAGCAACTTTTTTTGCATAATCGGGATAATCATCTCTTGAATCGTATTTAAAATTACCCAAATCTTTTAAGTCATAACCTAACTTTAACAAATATGGCCTGAGCAGCTCTTTAGTACGATAACCGCCATGATCTGATCCGATATATACCTTCATTGGTGTAATGAGTATTAATTATTCTACTTCATTGTAGCGTAATTGATGTCTAGACGCTAACCTTAATAGTTGACTCTGGATAAGAATTTATTAATCGATAAGACTTTGTATTTATAGAAAATCTAGTAATTTATCATAATTAATAAAGTTGAAGGTTTGGAAAAACCAACCTACCCAGACGCCCAGCTTATTGGTTACTAATAGTATGCCAATGAAAACTAAAAATGCTCCACCAGCAATGGATAATCGGTTTAACCATTTACCCATTTTTCGAAAATGTTTCATGGCCCAGCCAACGCTGCCGGCTAAGATAAGAAAGGGCACAGCCAAGCCTAGAGAAAATACCGCTAGCAATAAAGCGCCTTGCGCAACGGTGGCTGAAGAAGACGCCAACAACAGAATCGAACCCAGTATTGGTCCAACACAAGGCGTCCAGCCAAAAGCAAAGGTGGCCCCAAAAATTGTTGAGCTGATTGGCGTTCCCGGCTTTAAGTGTTTGCTGGGACTAAATCTTTTCTCAGAATTCAGGAAATTAAATATTCTGGCTTTAAAGACATGCATCATGAACAAGCCAAAAAATATGACAAACACACCGCCGATACGTGATAACCAGATGCGATGTTTTACTAGGGCTGATCCACCCAAGCCAAATAGACTGCCAAGTAATATAAATACCAGACTGAACCCGATAACGTAAAAAACGCCATTTAAGAATATTTTTTTTCTGGCCCTTTTTAATTTATCTGGATCGTTTAGTTCTTCATAAGATACCCCGCTAATAAAACCCAAGTAACCCGGTACCAACGGCAGGGTACAGGGGGCAAGAAACGTAAGCATGCCTGCTATGAATGATGGAATTATCAAAGAGTAATCCATTGAATATTTAAGGGTTGTTAATTCTTTATATTTTCAATATTAATAAATCTTCTTTATTAATAATAATTATACCATTAATCATTGATGGAAAAAGTATTTTCAACAAAATCATCTTAATTATTATTTGTACAAAGTCCGTCTCTAACGTATTATAATGATGGTTGGTGTAAAAAATAAATGCATACATATACTTTTAGACTTAAAGCCGGTCAAGATGTCCGGCAAGAGATTGAATCGTTTGTAAAAGATCGGCAGATATCAGCCGGGGTTTTGCTGTCGCTTGTCGGCAGTCTGAAAGTAGCCTGTTTGAGACTAAATGGTAGCCGAGAAATAACTACCGGTGGCCCGTTTGAAATAGTATCAGCCACCGGCACCTTAGGTACCGATGGTCTACATATTCACTTATCATTGGCCAACACTGACGGTAATGTATACGGCGGCCATTTAAAAAACGGTTGCTTAGTTCACACAACCGCTGAAGTGGTAATTGGTCACATCATTGAAGAAGAATTCCGACGAGTACCGGACGCCGACACTGGTCATCGAGAGCTTGAAGTTAAGTCTCCTAGCTCTTCTTAAATAGTGGCCTCATCACCAGAGCCGTTATCAAGAAAATAACCGTACCTACTAAAATAATTGTAGCTCCAGAGGGCCAGTCTAAGACAAAAGAAACCAGCAACCCGATCACAATGGTAGCTTCGCTAATAACAAAAGTCCAGGTTGTTAGCGCTTTTAGCGAACCGGTTAATAATTTGGCCGTTGCCGCCGGTAATACTAATAAGGCTGAAACTAACACGATACCAATAACCTTTACCCCTATAATCACCGCCACAGCCAGCAGCATGCGAAAAGCAATTTCTAGTACCGCCACCTTAACACCCGTTAGTCTGGCCGTATCGGCATCAAAAGCCAACAAGAATAATTGTTGTCGATAATATACAAAAAAGACGATAAGGATAAAAGACAGGACAGCGGTGATTATTAACTCAACACTTTGAATGGAAAGAATATTACCAAAAAGAAAACTTACCAGATCAGGTTGAAATCCCCGACTAAGACTGATAATAACTACACCTAAAGACATACTAGCGGCAAAAAATATTCCGATAATAGTATCAGAAGCCAGTTTGGTTCTTCTTTCTAGCCACTCCATGAACAGGGCTAATAACATGCCAAAAACTATGGCTATCATTAGTGGTTGCCAGCCAACGGCTAGACCGATGGCAATCCCGGCCAAAGAAGCGTGAGCTAAGCCACCACCAAAAAAGGCCATACGACGTAATATAACTAAGGGGCTAAACAATGCCAGCACTGCTCCAATGAGCACCCCGACAATAATTGATCGTTGTATAAAATCAAATTGTAAGATTTCACCCAGTGTCATAAATGTTTTTTCTCCCCATGTCGATAGAGAACAACATCTTGACCATAGAGTTCGTGAAACATGTCATGGCTAAGCACATTATCTGGTTGACCGAAACACATCAATTTTTTGTTGAGACACAGAACTTGGTTAGCATACTTAAAAACCGTATCGATATCATGTGACACCATTAAGACCGTTAACTTAACATCGGATTGTAATTTTTTTATTAACTGATAGAAATTTGTTTCGCCCATTACATCTATTCCCGCTGCCGGTTCATCCATAACCAGTAGCTTAGGTTGGTGTATCAGGGCCCGGGCTATTAAAACACGTTGCAATTGTCCGCCTGATAATACACCTAATCTAGTATTTGCTTTGTCGGCCAGATCAACTAATGCTAATACCTTATGTATCATTTCAACTGATATTTTGGTTTTTTTGGATTTATACCAAGTGGCTAAATTTATGAATTCATTAACAGAAATAGGAAAAGTATGGTCAAAATTGAATCTTTGGGGAACATATCCAACCTCACGACAGCCTAGGTGGCCAGTGTGGCCATTTATAACAATATCACCGCTTGTTCTCGGTACTAAGCCAAGTAAACCTTTCAGTAGAGTGGTTTTGCCAGATCCGTTGGGGCCAATAATCATGGCAAAATCACCTTCGTGTAAGGCAAAAGTAATACCTTCGATAATAATCTGATTATCGTATTTTACGGATAGATTTTTTACTTCTAAAAGTGACAATTTATATAGTAGTTTAATTTGTTATGTTGAGCATAGATAATCATTTGCTCGGTGTCAAAAGCATTGATATACTATTTTTACTATGTTTTTATTAGCTCGCTGGATTATTAATGCCATCGTACTACTAATAGTTGCTTATGCACTACCCGGTTTTACCGTAGCTAGTTTTTATTCAGCTCTAATTGTGGCCTTAATATTAGGCATTGTTAACGCTGTAATAAGGCCAATATTAATCATACTTACTCTACCAATTACTATCTTAACCTTAGGATTATTTACTTTAGTTATTAATGCTTTATTAATTTTATTAGTATCAACAATCGTCAAAGGATTTGACGTTAACTCTTTTCTGACGGCTCTGCTGGCAGCGCTTATATTATGGATCGCCAGCTGGTTTACCAATTCGCTGATAAAATCGACCAAACATCCTAATCGCCCTTTTAGGCAACCCCCTAATCAACCACCCAATCAACCGCCAATTATTGAAGGCTAAATAAGTTTGACAACATATGATACCATTGCTATGGTGATGTCGGTTTTTTTCAATTGGCAAATCATTCTACCCCACAACGTTTTCCAGGAGGTGAGACAGTGGCCCAGAAAGATAATGCCAAAATTGTTGAACAATTAGTGCTAGCGGTACTGGCTCAAAAGCCAGAAAAGTTCTCTAATGAGAACGCTTTTGAACAGTATTACAATAGCCAGCTTGATTTGCTTAGCGGCTTGATCGGAACTTATTTCGCTGCGCCACTGACTTGCCAGTCAATCGCGCAATTTTTAATCGAAAATAAGGTTACCGATGTTGCTCAGCAAGCCGAAATAGTTGCTTGGCTGTACGCTACTCAACTTCATCGCGGATTGATAATCACTGAAGCTGAAGGGTCCGAAGAAGCAGAAGACGACTCCGGCACAAGCGCCGGCGCTGGGAACGATGACCAAGGAGAGTCAACGATTAGGTATCCGACAACCAGGCACGAACGATACGCCAAAAAACTGGAAACGTTTATTGGCGACCCGCCACTAACTCTGGCCAAGATGGTGAACGCCACCAAGGGCAACGAAGCTGATCTGGCCAAAAAGGCAGAAGTACCGCTGTGGTTTGTCAATTACATGGTCAGCCGTTTGAAGGGCTACAAACCATGTCATCCCAAACCAATCCATGTCTGTGATCTGGAAGCGCTGTTTGGTGAACTAGATAAGTCTATTCTGGAAACGATTTACCAGAACGACTTTGGCGCCAAACACAGTGAAGTTGTCCGGGTGATCGGCGACGAAAAGATCTTCGACAAAGCCAGAGAATGGTTTTCTAGAAATAGTACTTAAACCGCAACCAGGCTCGTTTCGCACGGGCCTTTATTTTATTGACAAAAACACATTAACCTTGTTAAGTTGAGAACAAGATTTTGGAGGGCGCTCTATCATAGAGTGGTGTTCATTTTAACGTCTAACAAGCGGAGGTGTTATCGTGGCTAAGGCAAGACGCAAGCCAAAAAAGAAACCCAGAACCGCCAAAGCTCATCAGCGTCCACGTCTCGCTGCTTTACGGGAGACGATCAGCATCTGGCTGGCATTCGATCCCGACATTTTCTTCGTTGACAGCGATCAGTTCTCGTCGTTTTATGACAAGAACCAGCGCCAACTCGGACGATTGGTCCAGGCGGGTTTTTCCGGTCTGAACATCGCTACTATCGCCAGTTTTCTAAACCGGCAGGTCAAGGATCTGGCTTTAGCATTCAAGATGGTAGTCTGGTTGCGGGCGGCGCATGATCAGGGTCGGCTGACTATCAGCGACTATCAACCAGCTGAGGAGAGTCTGCAACCGGGACGCCGCAAGCAAGATGGCAGCATCCCGTGGCTGTTGGAAGAAAGACTCGGTCGTCCTCTAACGGCCAAGAAAATCCAGCAAGCGATAGACCAGGCCGGCACTTCGGCTAAGCTGGCCAAGGAATTGGGCAAACCGGGTCGCAGCAGCAGCACCAGTATCCGTACCTTGCTTTCACGACTGAGAAAGGAAGAGGAAGGATTGGCTGGCAAGAAGAAGACCAAGACCAAGGCCAAGAGAAAGTCCAGTGGCGTCCAAGCTCGCGGCAATAGCACTCGAGCCATGTTGGCCAAGTACGTTGGTGGACGAGTGCTCAACCATCGCAAAGCCATGTTGGCTGTCAAAAAAGCTGGCGGAGTCACCAAGCTGGCCGAGAAGTTGGGCGGTCAAGCTACGGAACGCGGGGTGTCAAGCCTGTTGCACGCCTTGAAAGTTGAGGCCGAGGGAGGCAAGAGTAAAGCCAAAGCCAAGGCAAAAGCGGTCAGTAAGAGTGCAGGCTCGAAAACTCGACTTGCGCTGGAGGAGAAACTTGGTGCACCACTAACGCTGGAGAAGCTGGAACGGGCATTATCTGATGCCGGCGGACCAAGCATGCTGGCTTCACAACTCGGCGGTAAAATCAAGGCTAATGCCATCGGCATCGTCTTGAAGCAGATGCGAAAACAGCAAGCCACTGGCAAAAGCAGTGGCCGCACCGGCAGTGCTTCAACCAGAGGGCTGGCCGAGTCAAAACTTGGCTCACCGCTGACCTATGCGGTCTTGAAGCACGCTATCGACGAAGCTCACGGTGCCGAGAATTTCGCTAGTCAACTTGGTGGCCAAGCCTCAAAATCCAGCGTCTACACGCTACTGTCTTCGCTGAAAAAAGCGAAAGGTAGCGATCAGGCGGCAAGTTCTACCGGCTCCGGTCGTCCGAACATCGGGGACGTCACCCTCCCCGATAGCTGAAAAATGGTGACAATCGTTATCAATCCCGTTTGCTCAAAAAAGCACTCGGGATTTTAATTTTACAAATAAATAATGCTTGATATAGTAATAGTAACTGTTACTTCACAATCGATTACCTTACCTGCGCGATAGCCAGATAGGAGGTGAAATAGATGAGTTCACGCGGTTTGAATATGCATGAACAGGGAATCGAGAGAGCGTACAATCGTTCGCTTAAGGAAGTGCTTTGGTTCTACTTGGGTCCAGACAATCGTGGATTTACTATATCCCAAACATCATCGGAAATCAGCACCTACGTACCGGGATTTAGTGTTGATCGTCTCAAGAAAAGTCTGGCCAAAGTTGGCTATGTCAAACACTTAGCCGGTTGTCCATCTTTCCTTAGCGAGTCGCTAGCCAGTATCGTCAACGGACATCCTAACATCGCTGAAGTACAAAAGCAGCTCACAACTGTGCTTGATCGGGGTATTCTATATCAGACTGATCTGAAGAAGCTTGAGCCTAATCAGCGAAAGCCTTTCCGATCAGTTTGTACCAGCTTTGGTGTCAAAGACCACGTCAAACAGCCTGAAAAGGTGAAGCCAAAGAGACGCCGGAACCAGAATGCGGCGGAAGAGCTGACAGAAGGTCTGAGTTTGAGTGATCCAGTCAGGATGTATCTGAACGAAATGGGCAACGTACCGCTCTTGACCCAAGCCGGAGAAGTTGAATTAGGCGAGCGCATTGCTGCTGGCCGACAGATGGTTATTCGGGCAGTCTTCTCCCTTGACCGTACAATTGCCGAACTAGTTCGTCTGGCTACTCAAGTGGCTGAAGGCAAGCTGCGTCTGGATCTGGTCATTCACGTAGACGGCGATTACTTGCGTCCACTGAAAATGGCTGATACCCCACGGTATAATGATCTGCGTATAGTAGCCAAGATTGCCAAGCTGCGTCAGGAGATTGTCCGTTTAAAGAAACGGGCTAAGTCCAAGAAGAACAAAGATCAACTGACCAGCCTCAATCGTTCAATCGACTTGCGTCAATCCAAGCTGGCAGACATATGCGTCGGCTTACAGCTCCAGCCTAAGGTTCTGGATCGTCTGATCGCCATGGCGATAGATAAGCAAGAAGAGATTGCCAAGTATGAACTTCAACTTAAGGAGTTTGAAGAACTACTAGGCCTCTCCATGGCTGAGGTCAAACTGGAGATCAAGAAAGTGCAGGGTTACAAACGCCGTCAGGTTTTACGCGTTCGCGGAAAGGGCGTTTGGTCTCTGACTCAGTTGGAGAGCACTTATCAGCAAATGCTGTTGAATGTCAAAGCTATCCAGCGGCTAGAAAAGGAGGAAAATGTCAGTGCCGCAGAACTGAGAGATTTGATCGGCGACGTTCGACTGGGCGAGTATGAGATGGACAAAGCCAAAAGAGAACTGATCGAGGCCAATGTTCGTCTGGTAATCGCTATCGCTAAGCGCTATGTTAACCGCGGATTGGATTTTTTGGACCTGATTCAGGAAGGCAACACCGGGCTGATGCGGGCGGTTGATAAGTTTGAATACCGCTATGGTTATAAGTTCTCAACTTATGCCACTTGGTGGATCAGACAAGCTATTACCCGCGCCTTAGCCGACCAAGCTCGTACAATCCGAGTGCCAGTGCACATGGTTGAAGCCATCAATCGGGTTGGCCGAACCGTACGAAAGATGGTCCAAGAAGATGGACGCGAACCGACACCACAAGAGATTGCTGACCGATTGGATTATCCCCTCGACAAGGTCAAGCAGATCTTGAAAGCCAGCCTTGAGCCGATTGACCTAGATCGTCCCGTGGGCGACCGCGATGAGTACAATCCTGACAGCTTAGCTGATTTTATAGAAGACACTGTTCATCCCCGGCCGGACGAGATAGCCACCGACAACGTAGCTGCTGAGCAAATGAGACAGGTATTGGCCACCTTAACCAGAAGAGAGGAGAAAGTTATTCGTTTGCGTTTTGGTCTTGGTGACGGCACACCTCGGACGCTTGAGGAAGTGGGTACAATCTTCAATGTTACCCGTGAGCGTATTCGGCAGATTGAGGCCAAGGCTTTAAAGAAGCTGCGGCATCCATCACGGGCGAGATTATTGCGCCCCTACGCTGAAGACAAAGGCCTAGTCTATTCCAAGGGCAACGGCAGTGGTAATAAATCAACCAGTAACAGAGAACACGCACCTTAACCCGGACTCGTTTTGTTCAGACGAGTCCGATTTATTTTCCTTCCTTTTTATCTAAAGCCCTCAAAGCTTCCATATAATAACCTTTTATATTCAGTGACTCGGCTCCACCAAGAATGTTTAATACCTTGTCGCGAATACCTTCGGCATTAGTTATGGTCCAGATGGATCCATATCCTTGGCGTACATTTTCAATTAAAAATTGTAGCTCTTCTGCCGAATAGGTTTTTTGCGAACCCTTTATTTCACCAGCGGCTTTTATTTCCTCATACAAATCAGCAAAAGCTCTATCCTGCTCAGCTTGTTCGCCAAACTCCCCAGCAGCCTGACCCCCCTCTGGATTTGTTGGTTTTTCACTCATTATTTATATTATATCATTACTTGTTTACTGGATAAACCTTCGGAGCCTGCCCGCTTGACATAATTTTGACCTCATGATAATGTCCTGGCTGATTAGAAGACTGCTCATTTCTTAAGATTTAGGCAGTTTTTTGATTGTCGCTAACCACTTGGATCAGAACCAACGTTTGCCGGCACTTACCAGTAATAACACATTTCGTGATTCGACGTATTCGTCGGAGGGTAAAAAAACGAAAATACCAAATACTACTACTGCTGATCATTTCACAATTAGTTTTTCCGCAATTTTCTAGCGCTCAAGTAGTTAGCGCTGATCAGGTCTCCTTATATTCTTTTGAGACAAATGGCGAAGTGATTATCAATCACCTGCCGGAGAACGAGTATAAGCCAGCCAGTAAGACAATAAATCTTACCATGACGGCATATTCATCTACTCCTGATCAGACTTCGGGCGATCCTTTTATCACCGCTTCTGGTGCCCGAGTACGCGATGGTGTGGTAGCACATAATTATTTACCCATTGGCACGAAGGTGAGATTTCCTGAAGAATTTGGTGATCAAGTTTTCACCGTTCTTGATCGGTTAAATCCTAGACATGGTCAATATGTGGTAGACCGTTGGACAGAAACGCGCGAAGAAGCAATACAGTGGGGAGCCAGAGTAGTTAAAATGGAAATAATATAAATTTAAGAAAGCCGGGTGAACAACCCGGTTTTCGTTATCTGCTTAACTATTAATATTTGGCGATACTAACTTTCTCTGGACAACAGTTATAATCGTTAATGTAATCCAAATCATTAAAATATAAATGAAAAGCACTTGTTGAGCAGTCAATAGCATTAACAAAAAACCAGCGATAAAAGGCGAAACAGTGCCAATTAATTTATCAAAGACAGCATCAAAGCCCATTATCTCACCCCGATATTTTGATTCAACATAATCAGTGAGTAGGACAGCTTGCATTGGTCCGTACAGCGACTCGCCAATGGCATATAGGCCCGCTGCTACCCAAAAAATAAAAATACTTTCAGTAAAAGATAAAACTAAACCAAAAACTCCCAGAAATAAAAATGATAACAATGCTGGTTTGTATAGACTTTTTGACCGATCAACAAAACGTCCTGCCCAGGGAAGTATCAGGAAGGCGACAATGCCCATAGTGGCAAATACACTACCGCTAATAGTGTCGGACGAGGCTAAGCCAAAGATTATTAATGGCCAAAGTAGCGGTTTAATCCGCCAGTTAAGTGTATAACCAATATTGGCTATAAAATAAAAAATTAATTGCGGTTTAGAGAATATATATTTAAATGAAAATAACAAATCTCGCTTCTCGTAATGTAAAGGTTTATTAGTAACACTTTTTAGCTGACTTAGCAGAAATACAATCGCTATTAATCCCAAAACGGCCATTGCTATATAAGCCGCTTGAAATGAGTATTTTTCAGATAACCATCCGCCTAAGAATGCACCGCCACTTCCGGTAATAGCCTGTACGGAATACAGAGTGCCCATAAGTTGTCCTCTTTTAGGATGTCCTTGAATGATATCTTGCATTTGGGATATTAGTATGGGTCCTAAAGCAACACCGCCGAGCGCCCAAATAAACTTGATTCCCATATATTGAAATATATTTATTGTCGCTGCATATAGTAGCGGCGCGATTATACTAAAAAAAGCACCAGCGATAATAAACCGGCCACGTCCGTGCTTGTCAGAAAGACGACCTAAGAAAAGTGATAAAACGGCAAAGAAGAACGACCCAAGAGCAAATGTCAGACCGATCAATATTTTATTATCAGTAAGCGAACTTAAAAAACGTACTTCAACTGGTGCAATAAGATATCCGGCAGCGGAAATAAGAGTAGCGATAGAACCAAATATAAAAAATTGCTTCTTTATGTTTTGTTTATCATCTATCACTATTAGATTAAATAAGTATAAAGGTAATTTTACTCTGGTGCCGGAGGAGAGACTCGAACTCTCAAGGCCGTAAGGCCAACGGATTTTAAGTCCGTCGCGTATACCAGTTCCGCCACTCCGGCTAAATATTTCTGGAGCGAGAGAGGGGACTCGAACCCCCGACCTTTTCCTTGGCAAGGAAATGTTCTAGCCAACTGAACTACTCTCGCCTGGTTTTATAGACTCTATCTTATTTTTAAATAATTTTCAATATACAAAATATTATTTATATTGATGCATAATATTTTAAAGCTACATACAGTAATAATAGTATCGCTATGGCTAGAAGAAACGTGAGTAATTTTGGGTTCATTTATTTTTTTTTATTTACTTTTTATTGGAGGCCACGGCGGGAATCGAACCCGCGAGTAAGGGTTTTGCAGACCCCTGCCTTACCACTTGGCTACGTGGCCACATATAAAATCTAACCTATAATAGCAAATCCCCACAAGATTACCAGTATACCGATGGGGATCGTAAACCAGTAAAAAATCGGCAAACCTAGGAGCCAGCCAGGGTGCCACCATAGCTTACGGCTTTTTTTAAATTCACTTATACCCCAGTCAGGATTAAAGACAAACCATAAAAAGTCTTCAATCGTCAGCATAAGAATAAAGAAACCAATTATTTTGGCTTCGTTATACCAGGACCAGTCAGTAAAAAAAACCGGCAAATGAATAAGCACCAATATTGTCAACAGCATCATCAAATGATAACCGGTGATCGGTCGTCCGCCGGATATAGATTTAACTAAATCGTTATTAAATCTTTTAGTTGGCAATCGTGAAGCCCAACCGTGTTTGCCCTCGATTTGAATTTCCCAAAGAGCTAATATTAAGGCCGTCAATATTAGGTAAAGAAAATATAAATAAATATTCATTTTTTAATAACTTTACTGAAGTGTTCCTTCGCCGTTTGGGTTGTATCCATTATGGACCTCTTCGCCGTCATTAAAACCATCAGCGTCAGTATCGGGATTATTCTCTTCGGTACCATATAATTGTTCATAAAATTCACTAAGCCCATCGTTATCTTCATCAAATACTAAACTGCCGTTATGGCCATTTCCATCCCAGGCATACTTGCCAACCTCACTGGCAATAACATCACCCTCTAGGCAGAAGGTAATAGTAAAATAATCGCAACTTTCATCGCTGGTTTCGCAACTTTCCTTGTGATATCTGTCTTTGAAGGTTTGATACCAATATTTATTGTCTTCAGCTGGGCAATTTTCACTTTCAGATTCAGGTGGAGTAAATACTACTGATATATAATCTCCAATATCTTCACCGGTCAGCTCTCGGCCGGCTGATGGCGGGTAAATGGAATTGTCATCATAATACAGTATCAAAGCTGTCATTAATTGGGCTACATCTGATTGTCTTCTGGCATCTCGGGTAGAAACCTCAAAGCCGGGGATAAACAATTCAAACAATTCTTCAAAAGTTTTTGAATTAGTTGGTTCAGTGACTACTATGCCATCGGTAACGGGAATAGTCGTCCCTATAACACTGGCTACGTATTCTAGGTTTTGAAATTTCTCGTTGTTGAAAGGGACGAAAGAAAAACTAGTGGAATAGCGTATCGGAAGACCGGTATTATCAAGCCAGGCCTCGATAGTTAAAGCTTTATTTAGTTGTTCCATAGCGGTAATGTAATTTGGCTTAGATATTTCATCATAGGTAGATTGATCATACTCAAAGAGAGATTCATCTCCAAATTCTTCAGCCAAAGCCGTAGTTACATTCTTGTAAGTTTTGGCAGCCTTTTTGAAATTATAGCTGAAACGATAATGCTTAGTAGCCACGCCATTAATATTTTCACCACCGGTAGACTTTATGATTAAAAACCCGTCCTCGATAGTAATGGGAGCAATGATATTTAAGTACTTAATAACCAGACCTGTCTGATCCTCGTTTTCAATAATAGATTGATCAAGACCAAGTCCCAATCCAAAAGATTCGGCACTACCTTGTTCAAACTTGATCCACTTATTGATTATTGAGCTTATATCAAAATCCAATCCAGCTAAAAGGTCGCCAATTTCTAATGACTCAAGATTTAAATATAATACGTCGTTAACATTTTTGCCGAGTAAGGTCCCGCCGTAGGATTGCCCGCCACCAGAATAGTTTAAAGACAGAGTAAACTCACCATCACGCGGTGAGCTGTCAACTGATTGGAATCGGCCGGAAGCCGAAAATAATATCTGGGCATCATTAGTTAAAAACCCGCCATACATATCTTCAATATCAGAATTATATTCAAAAGAATTATCTTCATCAATTAACTGGCTAAAATCTTCTAAAATTAAGGTGTCGGGGTTATTACGAGCAGTGGTTTTTAACGATAGTATGTTTTCATATTCATTATCACCAATCTTTTGGATACTTTCCATCATCTTGCCTAACAGCTGGGCATTTGAATTACTAATAAAAGGAATATTAATAGGCAATATACCCACCTGAGCTAAAATAATCGTAGCAATGCCAAGCCCCAGGACAATCCCGATAATGAATATATATAGTTTCTTATGACTTTTTGGCTCTTTAGGTTGTGAAATTTCTTTTTTTTCCATATACAACATGCGAGTCCCCGGGTGATGAGGACCGCCACCGGCAAGATCACCGCCTTTTTCATCAACGTGCTTGCTGTCGGTTTCTTTTGCCCAATCAATTGCCATTGACTGTATTATCTCAAAATTACAGTTAATTTTCAATTATTATAAAAATAAGCGGAGCCTGCTGACTTAACAGACCCCAGTGAACCGACGGTGACTTAACCTTTCTCTGACTCCGGAAAAAGGTAATGATGAAAGACAACTTTTTTCCCTCGCACTGTGGCCAGAGAAAAATCCTGATCAGCGACAGCGGCAGCGACTTTTCTGATGCTTTTGAGCGGTAGATGTTTGGTGGTGGTGATTTCAACAATCACTTTTTCACCCCGGCGAGGAACGTCGACCAATGAGACCTTGGCCGTGCCCATCTCCCTTAATTGGGTAGGCAGATTTTCAGTCAAGTGACCAATGCGTTTAAGCTCGCTGGTTTCAGTATTTGCGCTCATTGATACCTCAGCAGTAAAAGAAAGAGAACAATCGGGTGAACCAATTTAGGAGTTCGTCAATAATAGCTGAATATTAAATTATGGTCAAGAATATAGTTGTTTCTAACTCAGCGCTATGGCCAACAAGGCTAATAGTAATATTACTATTACAATTACTAGGCCGGCTACCAAGGCGGCGCTGCTGGCATTCTTAACTTTCTTCTCTCCTGATTCAAGCAGCTCTTCTTTAGGAGCCGGTGGTAGTTCATACTCTGGCTCTAGATCTGGTGGCGGCTGGGCTTTTTTAGATAACTGTTTTAGGGGCATTATTTTTCTTTCTTAATTTTTTCAATAATTTTGGGAATCTTCTTAAAATCACTTATATGAATTTCTCGCTGACTGCCTTGATATAAAGCAGCCGCCGGATGATACAAAGGTAGAATTACGTAGACATCCAAGTTGGGCGTAATGATTTTTTTGGGCTGCCCGTGAACAGCAGAGATCTTTTCTCCCGGCAGAAAATAGTTTAGTGAATGTCTTCCCAGGGTAGCAACGACCAACGGCTGAATGATAGCCAGCTGTCTTTCTAAATAGGGAACACAGGTTAAAATCTCATTTTCTTCCGGATCGCGATTATTTGGTGGGCGGTGTTTAACTACATTACCAATAAAAACGTCAGTTCTTTTTAAACCGATATGATCAAGCATTTCCTCAAGAAATTTACCGGCCGCACCAACAAAAGGTCGGCCTTGATCATCTTCTTTTTGGCCGGGTCCCTCACCGACGAACATTATTTCCGTCTTAGGATTGCCTTCACCCGGAACGGGATTTTGCGCTTTTTCATGAAGGGGACACTTTTTACATTGTGCCACTTCTTGGGCTATTTTTTCCAATGTATCTGGCATAAATATATTGTACTACAAGTTTAAGTTTGACAAAAAACTTCATTGCCACAATAATACTTTCACTATTGTTCGTATTACCTTTCAATTTGGGGAGGGTTAGCCTTGAAGCAGGAATCGTTATATTACCGCTACCTCAAGTCACTGGTTAAATTCGCTCTTGGGCTTTGGCTCATTCAATTATTGCACCATCTTCAGCTGCCCGGCACATTCACCGCACCTTGGACGACTTACGCCATGATTTACTTGATTGGTTTGCTACCCGGTCTCAGCCTGTTTTACTTCCACCGCCATTCGTATAAATATGGCGGGAGAGCCGAGGACGCTACCCTGTTGATTTTTTTCCCGTTACCGGTTTTGTTCTTCATCCTGAACCCGGACCTATGACTTATAGCCGGGATTCACTTTCATTTCTTTAGCTCTCCTCGTGAGAGCTTTATTTTATCCAGCAAGTAGAGATTTTTTTGTTATTATTTTACTTAGTATAGTGGGGGACTTTTCTACTAAAACCATGTCTTCAATGCGTATGCCACCCCAACCCTTTAAATAAATACCCGGCTCGACAGTGACAACGTCACCAGAATTAATTGTGACATTTCTTTTTCTAGTCGAAGACAACCATGGGGGCTGGTGAATCAATTTACCAAGTCCATGACCGGTGCCATGACGGAAGGCTTTTTTGAAACCTTGTCGATTGATTAGTCGGCGAGCAGCTAAATCAATATCCTTGCCATTAAGACTACTATTTAATTTATTAATCGCAACTTGCTGAGCTCTAAGCACCAGCTGGTGTAGTTTAATAAATTTTTTATCGGGCTGACCAAAGTAAAAAGTTCGGGTTAAATCAGTACACCAACCATCAACTTTAAAACCAAAATCTATCAAAACTATTTGATTATTTTCCAATCTTTTGTGAGCCGGTTTGTGGTGCGGATAATATGAATTTGTACCAAATGCAATTATTGGCCGAAAAGCCATATGTTTGTAGCCCAGTCTTTTAGTAAAGGCGATAAGCTTGTGTTCAACTTCTTTCTCGGTAATACCCACAACTAACTGCTTTTTAATATAAAACAATATCCGATTCATTATTGGGGCACCTTGTCGGATAGCTTTAATTTGACTGTGGTTCATGAATTATTTAAAATCTTTTTTGTTTCAGCAATGTCTAATTCTATCCGCTTGATTAATCCTGGCAGATTTTTAAAATCCTGCATCGGACGGATTTTTTTAACAATCTCAGCCGAAATCTCCTTACCGAGTATGTCCTGATTGAAATCAATAAAATAGATTTCTAGCTTAATCATAGTACTGATAAATTTATGACGGGCCCCAACAATAACAACCGCTGGTACAGGCTGACCATCAGCAATACGGCCCCAAGCGGCGTATATGCCGGGATTTAGATCGAGATCACTAATAAGCCGGGGTGTCAGGTTTGCCGTGGGGTAGCCCATTTTATGACCCAATCCTTCGCCCTCAATTACCCGACCAGTTATTACTATATTTTTATTTGACATCGTAAAAAGTTGTTTCTCCTGATAGCAAATCAATAACGGCAAAAGTTGGTAGTTGCATAACGCCGCCAGCTGTACCGGGATTGACTATCTTAGTATCGCCTATTGTTTCTTCGGATTTCTCATGATTATGACCAAAGAAGACATAATCATATTTGCTGGTAGCCGCAGCGTGTTCGGCATTAATTGGGTAGTGCACCATAAAGATTTTTTTGTCGGTAATTTCTACCTCAGCCTCACGTCCATGGAGAGTAAAGTTTTTAAACTCAGCTGTTTTTTGAGCAGTTAAAAAAGGATCACCATCAACGTTGCCAAAAATATGATCGATCTTACCAGGGAATGTTTTGGCCATATGAACAGCAGCAATAGGTGAGCAGGTGTCGCCCATAAATAGGACTCGGTCTATTTTTAAGTCCTTAAGTTTTTGATTTATCTTATCCCATTCCGGGAGGTGATCGTGAAGATCAGATACTAAACCTATTTCCATATAACTATTATAGAGAAATTATGAATATTCCGCTAATAATAAAAATAATGGCGATAATTTTTTGCCATACAACCCTTTTGTTGATTTGCTCTTCCATAAGCTCCGGTCTGAGCCTATGAAGTATTATGGCAAAAATAAAGATAAACAAATATTGAATCGAACTAACAGCTGAGGTTAGAGAAACAAACCACGCTCCCGCGGCAATTAGATAAGCCAAGGAAGCAATAGCTGCTATAAATTCATTTAACCACTGCAGACCTACAAATTTCTTTTTTTCTTTCCAAAAAGCACTGATTTGATTAAAGAAATAAATTGTCAATCCAGTTCCGATAATTCCTTCAAAAATAAACTGGTAACTCATGAGTGATATCACTGAATAAAAATCCAATAAATACTTATTAACTACCCAAATGAAGGCCCACAAAAAACTAGCACTAATAATATATCCGATAGCCCGGCTCCTAAAAGGAGAAAATATATTATTCCGAGAAGATATTATCCAGGTGCCAATGACAATTATTCCAATGCCCAAATAAGTTATGAGCCTGAAAACCTCGCCCAGAAATATTGCACTCATTAGAGTTATAAAAATGGTAATAAAACTAAAAAGTGGCACAATTCGGGATGGTTCCTCAATTTTTATGGCTGCAAAATACAGTGTAGCAGCAATGAATGTGATGACGGCATTCAGAAGGAATAAGAGTAAATGACCAAAATAAACAGACTCGACAAACGGTAACATTAGAATGCCAAATACAAATACAATCAAACTGCCAAAAACAACAACCAATAGCGGTCTGGTTATGTGCTTGCCGACTACAACCTTATCTATAACATTAGTCACGGCATATAGAAAACCTGAAATTACTGCGAAAATAATTCCGGTAACCATTATTGAAGTTCCTTTGGCTTAAACCGGCTTGATAAATATATAAAGGGCGTATCTAGGCCGGCTACTATAATTTTGATCAACCAAGTAAATAATATTAATTCAAACAGATCGGGAAACACACCCGCGAAAGCAATTAAGGTAAAAATAGTAGAATCTATCACTTGGGAAATAATAGTAGAGCCCAGGTTTCTTAGCCATAACCAGCGTCCTCGGGATCTTTCTTTTATCCAGTGGAATAACCAGACATCTAAATTTTGACTTAACAAATAGGCGATTAACGAACCCAAGACGATCCTTGGCGTCAATGTAAATATTGTTTCAAATGCACCCTGGGCAAAATCGAAATCAGCCGGCATAAAGCGACTGATGAACTGAGACATGATCAAAAAGAACAAAGCCACGTAAAAACCGATCATCACCGCTCGACGGGCTTCCTTCTTGCCATAATGTTCAGCTAATAGATCAGTCGCTAAAAAGATCGAGGCATAAACCACGTTCCCGCCAGTGGCGGCTAAGCCAAACAAATACATACCCTTGACCACAAAGATATTTGCCAGGATAACATTAGCAGCGATTAAGCCAATCAGCCATACTTTGCCTAGTCGAAAAGCCGCCAGCACAAAAGTCAGACTGATTAGACTCATTAAAATAAATAGCCATTCATTACTCATATCAAACGTTTGACTAGTTTATTAATTTGCGAAGCGAGCGGTTTATTAGTGTTGATAGTAGCAAAATAATTTATCTTTTTTTTATTTTTTTCATATATCTTTTTACGGTTAAAGTATAATTTCACATCAGCTAACTCGCCAAATTCAAGCAGGCCATCCTTAAGGTGCTGTCGTTTATTAATTCTACGCAGGATTTCTGATTCGGGACAAGTGATATGAAGCCAGATCATCTTGGTCTTATGTTTTTTTGCTAATCTTACAAAGCTTTGTCTATTATTTTGGCCTAAGTTTCCAGCGTCAATCAAGACGCTAATATTTTGACCTAACAGATCTAAAACAGTACCTGATACAATCCGCTTTACTCTTTTAATGGTATTGTATTTATGTCCGAATTTTTTTATTATCATTGTTCGCGGTATGTCGGTTCTTAATACCACCACCGGTATTTTTTTAGCAATAAGCTGAGCGACGGTTGATTTACCGCTGCCAATTTTTCCGAATAAACCAATCATTAGGGGAGGTCTAAGTTTCTGCCGGGGAACTTTTATTGTTTTTTCAAACTGTCGACACAGATTTTTTTCATCTACTGTCATCTAATACCCTTTCAATTACTCTGACAGCTGCCGTATAACCATAGTGCATTAATATTTGATTTGTTTCTAAGCCATATTTAATGGCTAATTTATTATGCGTCGAAGGAAACGGCCGGCGCATTCTTTCTCGTAATTCTGATGAATCATAAGCCTTACCGCGCTGTTTCTTTTTATATTTGAAACAATCTTTAGTATTACGGATTAGAAAAAAGATATTAATTTTAACTTGTAATTTTAACCTGGCAATATTTTTCATATTTAATTCTGGATGACTAATACCAATTTCAATAATGTCCCGGTCACGAACAACTTTACTAACATACTTATAAAAGTTATTGTAAGCTTTTTTTATTTGGGCGGGACTAATTTTGCCGTTGATTATGCCAACACGCTTTACAAAAGGATAGACGTCAAGCTGGCGATAACCGCGGTTATTTTTCCGCCAATGCCCAATCAAGGTGCTTTTGCCAGCACCCGGTCGGGCAATTATAACCAATAAATTAGGCTTTATCGCGGAACTTTTTAAGTATTTTAATGTCGTTGATTTCTTTACCATCCTTAGGTGTCTCCAGTATCATATTTATGTTTTTCAGCTTGGGGTGATTGATTATTGCTTTAAAACTTTCTGGTCCAATCTTTCCCTGACCAATATGCTCGTGCCTATCTCTATGTTGGCCCAGGTCAAATTTTGAATCATTAGCATGGAAAAGTTTTAATCTATCTAGGCCTATCTTTTTATCAAATTCCCTGAAAGTTTTATTCACCCCAACCTTGGTTCTGATATCATACCCCGAAGCAAAGGCATGACAAGTGTCAAAACAGACGCCAATTTTTCCTTTATAATTATTATTTTTTTCCACCCCTTTTATATAAGCTGCAATATCTTCATAAGTATCACCCAATATTTGCCCGGCCCCGGCTGACATTTCTATTAAAAATTGCGTTGATCCGGTATAGCCGTCAAGTATCAATTGGAGCGTCTCTATTACTTGTTTGGTGGCATCTTTCTCGCCTAAGTATTTAGCCGTACCTAGATGTGTCATTATATATTTAACCCCCAACAGTGATCCTCTCTCCAGCTCTTCCCGAATGACTTTGACAGAACCATATTTTACATTTTTTTTCTCTGCCCCAAGATTTATATAATATGGGGTATGAATATAAGATTCTAAATCCCACTTTTTAGAATCAGCCTGGAACTTCTTAATTATCTCATCGGTAATCTTTGGCGCGGCTCCACCGCGTGGAGAGCGTGAAAATATTTGAAAACACTCGCCGCCAATTTCGTGAGCACGAATCGGAGTGTCGGCTATGGAGCCGGCCGCTGATACATGATATCCAAATTTCATTTATTTTATTGTCTGGCTTCTTAGAAATTGTATCACTTTACGATTAGCCAGTAAATTTTCTACATATTGCCGATACGCCGGCGTCTCAATTTTTTTTTGAATATCAGGATCATTTTCGTAGCGCTTTTTGGTCTCCTCGGTCTCTTTTTTAATCTCCTCGGCTGATACTTCAACTTTTTCTTCTTGCGCAATATGACGTATTAACAAAGCGGCCTTTACTCGTTTTTCAGCCTGTGGCCTAAACTCTTTCAGCAGGTCGTCTTTGGTTTTTTTTATACTTTCCAAATATTTACCCCACTCCATACCACGACTGGCAACCTCCGATTCTAACTCGGCTAACATTTTATCAATTTCCGATTCCAGCATTATGTCCGGCAACTCGCCAAACTTGGTGCGCTCAGCAAGTTCATTAACAATCGCTTCCTCAAAGCCGCGATCGGCTCGATTATTGGCTTCGTCTTTAAGGTTTTCTGAAATCTTTTTTCGAAAAGTGCTGACATTACCTAAATCACCAAGTTGTTTTACAAAATCATCGTTAAACTCCGGTAGTTTTACCTCAAATATTTTATGCATCGTAACTTTAAAGTCAGCTTTTTGACCAGCTAAGTTATTTGCTTGATAATCCTTGGGAAAAGTAAGCTGAAACTCTTTGGTTTGGCCCTTGATCATGCCAACTAAATTATCTTCAAAACCGGAGATGAAATTTCCCTCGCCAATCACTAGCGGGTGATTTTTACTAGCGCCACCGTCGATCTGAACCTTATCTCGCGATACAGTAAAATCGATTTCAACAAAGTCCCCACTTTGGGCTGGACGATCAATTGGGTTGTGTGTGGCCCGCATTTTACGCAGCTGATCAATTGCTTTCTCAACGTCCTTATCTTCGACTTTAATATCTTCCCGCCTAGCCTTAATATCTTTATAGTCAGCCAACTCAACTGATGGCAATAGGGCCACTGTCGCCTTATAAATAAACGGATTGTTTGGCGCCATTTTTATTATCTCAATTTTTGGCTGACCAACTACATATATTTTAGACTCAATAACAGCTTGCGGATAAGTTTTTTCAATAATTAATTGCGAAGCTTCCTGATAAATAGCCGCTTCGCCTACCTTTTTGGCCACTACTTCATAATTAGCCTTACCCGGCCGAAAGCCGGTAATTTTTACATCATTAGATATGTTGGCCGTTGCCTTATCCAACTGGGATTTTATCTCTTCGGCTGACAACTCAACCGTTAGTTCGATTTGGCTTTTAGGCAGTTCTTTGGTTGTGGTTTTCATAGGATTAGGAAGTTAATAAAGTATCAGCCAGTATAACGGAGCAAGGCTTATAAATCAAGAATTTGACTATAAATTTATTTTGTATTAATATAGTTACCAACATTCCTTGAAAACCAGTAGTTATCAAGATGACGTTGAAAAAGCGGCTTTCGGTGCCGCAAGTATACGTCAACCAACCCCGCCTCTATAATTTATAGAGGGAGTCATAATTTGTGTGGGTGGTAAATCCGAATCCGAATATCGGAGATAATTGCAGGTGGGGCAATGACCATTAAGACTTCTTCGATGTTCGGAGAAGTTGTTTTGTTTTTACCTTTTGAGAACCACGAACAGGAGGTAGTGAAATGGTGCAGGTAAGTGCCGAACGCGATGCTATCGAATCATTAGTTCACCAAGCCAGGCAAATCTTCTTTAGAGAAGGTACCATCGATACCGATAGCCGTTGTGTTCTGCGGACAAACACAAGTCAGGCCCCCCTCCATCTCGCCGGTGTAAGCGCCGGAGCTAATATGCGCTCTGGCGAGAATTCCAGACTCAATGTTGTTGTTTTTGTTGACCACCCTCTCGAAGCCCAGCCCGGTCGTGAAGTGACCCGAAACTTCTCTGCCGGCTCCTCAGCGGTTCTGATCGAGAAGGGAACACAAGCTTCCTTGCTGCGGCTGGTGGACGACAAAAACGGCAAACTGGTTTTCGAAAGAAGCGGTTTCATGCAAGAGTTCCAAGGAACCGTTTAAACTTTCGCTCTTCGCTAGGAATTACGGGAAGGCCTAAAAACCTTCCCCTTTATTTTAATCTTTTGGCCGATTATCAACTATGCGTTTTTCTTTTAGTTCTGTTTCCATGCCCAGCTCCTCAAGTAATTTATTTACATCTTCCTGGACAATATTGGCTGATACTTGAATATCATCTCTTACTTGTTTTTCTAACAGTGTTTTGAACTCATCAAATTTAACATCTGGTTTTAGAGCTACTGCTAATTCGATTTCATCAAGATCATGCGGATCATTATTACGTTTATTTATACGTACCTGCCACTCTTCGATCTCTTTTAAGCCCGATAGTAAAGGATAGAAATTATTAAGATTTATCAATTCACCCTTGACCTTGGTCAGATTAAACTCCTTAACCTCACTCTTGCGCTGGATATCCGGATAAATTTGCGGAACAGTTTTACCGCATGACGGACATGGTTCATAATTTATACGCTTAACCAAATCACCAGTCCGGTAGCGCACCACCACCGAACCCCGCCAGTCTAGCGAGGTATATACTAATTCACCATCTTCCTGCACCCGCTTGCCCTCTTCGTTTACTAATTCAAAATATTCCAGATCTGGGTAAAGGTGATAACCGGTTGACTCAGCACACTGTATCCAGGCCGTTTTACCTTCAGTCATGGCGTAAGTAGAATATATCTGCGGTAATTTTGCACCCATTTGTTCTAATAGCTGCCGAGCTTTTTCGCGCAGTCCCTGACTGACCCTCTCACCGCCAAACATAACATATTTTACATTTGAAAAATCCCGTTTTTGTTTAGCTGCTTCACGCAAAAGGTGATAGGCATAGCCAGGTATAAAAGACACTAAAGAAGCCTTTAATCTCTCAATAGAATCAATAATTTTCTGCGTACCCATGATTTTACCTCCGCCTGTTTGCACAGAAGTCATGCCCAACTTGTTCATGGCGTGATAGGCCAGCCAGAATGCCAGGTGGGGGGAATAAGGAAAAGCGTTTATGGCCACCTGGTCCCGGGGTACGCCTACCACATCAAGCAAGCGCTCACCAGTTTCTCTTAACTTGGTTATATCTCTTGCCGAATAAGTAAAAGCTGTCGGCAGGGCGGTCCGTCCGGTCGTAAAGTGCATATGAATTGGCTTGTATTCTGCTTCCAACATCCTTTTCGGATCCTCACGTCTCAATTTTAACCAGACGATCTTGGCTAACAAAGATTTGGGCGCATGTTTTTTTATCAATTCTTCATCAGGGGCTAATATAAATTGCCTGGGACGAGCCCGATCATCTTCAGTTGGTGCCAGATCAGCCTTGGATACAAACGGTAATTTCTGTAAATCATCAGTTGTTTTGATCTCATTAAAAGAAAGATCTTTTTTCTTAAAGAGTTCTCGATAGTAAGGCGAATAGGGCAGTTGATGTTTTACGAACTTATGCAGTAATTTATTCTGCAGCTCTTGAGTTTGTTGCTGGTTTAAAGACGTTAACTTTTTCCAATTCATGAGAATAATGTTAATTAATCAGCTAACCTCCGCTATTTAATCTATTGTTTTTTATCAAAATAGGCAAGTACTTAATCAACCTTTTTATCACACAACTTAGCGATATTTTTCATCATTTCTTGAGTGAGCTTATTTATTAAATCAGCTTCAAGTTCTTGGTCAAAATATTTTATATATTCAATAGGTTTACCGACATTGATTGAATATTTTTTGTTATTGCCGATCCATGACCTGACCGAATCCAGATATGATGAATCACCGTGACCAACAATTCCTAGCGGGACGATCGGCACCTGGGCCTTTATGGCCATTCTGACCGTGCCAGTTTTACCCGGTAATAAACGGTCAGTTAAATTGCGCCGGCCCTCAGGAAAATTACAAATGATTCTTCCCCGGTTGAGCATTTTTACTACCCGACTTAAAGTTTTGATCTTATCCTGCCAATCAATTTGAATTACTACTCTAGTCCACCAATAATTATTTGTCTTAGCCAGAAAATAAATGTAATCATCTCGGTGTGGATGAAAAGCGGCGGTGATGCGAAAACCATCAAGATAGTCATTGTGATTAGCAGCAATTAAATAAGGACCCTCAGCCGGGAGATTATCAAGACCATTTAGCGAATCAATTGATTTTCGAAAAAACTCATATACTGCCAAGCGAATGATTTTTTTCATGTTAGTAAGTATAATTTTTATTACACAACTTACCGATGGATTTCATAATGGTCCTGGTCGTATCAACTAGTTGGTCGTAATTAAGACTTTCCAACGATTGCTTGGGAAAATTTATCGGTTGGCCGATAGTTATACTAAATTGATCATGAGAAAGGAAATAATTTTTTACTGCTTGAGGCATAGTGGCGCCCTTAGGTACAAAGATACCCGTAGGAATGACCGGCACACCGGTAGCTAAAGCTAACCTGGCCGCACCAGTTTTGCCTTTGAGCATATTGATTTTTGATACTCGGTTTCGGGTACTCTCGGGAAATATACCGATACAATATCCCTGATCTAAGTTCTCATTAGCTGTCTTTAAGACAGCCGCTTTATCTTTGGTATCAATATAAAGCATGCCCAGCCAATTTCCCAAGCGGCCAAAATACTTACGTAATTCATGCTTGGCCGGAAAATACATCTGCCGTCGGCAATACTTAGCGGTGGCGTACCACATAGTAAGCGGATCAAGATAACTCTGATGATTACCAACCATGATAAATGGCGTATCAAGCGGTAGTCGTTCAGAATGAAATACCGTAATTCTTTTACCAACTAATTTCAATAAAGTTTTTTGTGATTTAGTAAGCATCTATTATTGGCTTACCTGATAAACTACTAATAGCAACCATGAATTTATCCGTTACCTCTCGTATTAATTGATAATCAACTGGCTGGTCATAGTATTCAGAAATGTCGATTTGACGACCAATACGAATCTCAATATGACGCCACCAGGCCCAGAATGACATTATACCCATCATAGCATGTACCCCCTTGCCCCCACGCATACCGATTGGAATTACTGGAGTACGAGAAGATAGGGCTAAGCGAGCAGCGCCAGTTTTACCTATTCTTAAAAACTTATCCTCGTTACTTTTACCCTCGGGAAAAATTACCACTGGACTGCCTCGCTTCAGACATTTTATACACTTTTTTAAGACGGCCGAAGGATTTTTCCGATTAATTGGAATAGAACCAAACCAGGCATATTTACGAGAGCTAGCAATAAAGTAGACTTTTTTATTTTGAAACTTTGATAAGACAGCTGCCAATAGCGGCGAATCCATCCAGCTATTGTGATTAGCTACTACCACAAAGGGACCACTGGCTGGTAGATTTTCTTTGCCAGATATTTTCTTTACGCGTTTACGCAGTAAAGGTATTAACCACAGTCTTGTCAGGGGATAAGCCATATGCCCCTTATTGTTAGATAAATATTGGAGCTAATACTAACGACACGATAGCCATTAGTTTAATTAGAATGTTCATCGAAGGACCCGATGTATCTTTAAAGGGATCGCCCACAGTATCTCCAACCACCGCTGCTTTATGCGAATCAGATCCCTTGCCGCCATGATGCCCTGCCTCAATATATTTTTTTGCATTATCCCAAGCACCACCAGCGTTGGCCATCATCAAAGCCATCAATACTCCGGTGACGGTGGCTCCAGCCAACAAACCTCCCAAGGCCTCAGGTCCGAGAGTTAAACCAACGATAACTGGAGCAGTGATTGCAACTATACCCGGCAGAATCATTTCTTTAATTGCGGCATGAGCGGAAATAGCTACACAACGGGCTGAGTCAGGCTTGGCCCGGCCCTCCATTAAACCAGGGATTTCTTTGAATTGTCGACGTACCTCTTTGACCATTTTAAAGGCGGCGCGACCAACAGCTGTCATGGTAATTGAAGCAATAAAGAATGGTAATATGCCACCAAGTAACAGGCCAACTACCACATCGGGTTCGGTTAAGCTAATTACCGTAAGGCCAACCGCTGAAGAATAAGCTGAGAATAATGCCAAAGCGGTAAGCGCAGCCGAACCGATAGCAAAACCTTTACCAATAGCAGCCGTAGTATTGCCCAGGGCATCCAGGCGATCGGTTATTTTTCTAGTATCATCACCAAGACCGGACATTTCTGAAATACCACCAGCGTTATCAGAAATTGGGCCATAGGCATCAACGGACATCACTACTCCGATAGTGGCTAACATGCCAACTGCTGAAATGCCAATGCCATATAGGCCGGCTAATTCATAACCAATATATATAGCGGCCGCAATAATAATAACCGGCAAGGCCACGCTTTCCATGCCAACCGCTAAACCGGATATGATATTAGTCGCACTGCCGGTTTCTGAAGATCGAGCAATCTTTTTGACCGGTTTCTTGGCCGTATAGTATTCGGTCAGTAATCCGATTATAATTCCGGCAGCGGAACCTGACAGAACGGCCCAAAAGGCTCCTAGTGGAAGTTTTAGCCAATCAACGACAAAATAAGTAGCGATAACCAATACAGCGGCGGCAACGTAAGTAACGTAGCGTAAGACTGTGGCCGGATTTAAACCACGAAATATTCTAACAGACAAGATGCCCAATATTGATGCCACCAGTCCAATGGTGACAATCCATAAAGGCAAGCTCATGTATTCTAGTTTAGATAAAGCATAGGCCGAGCCGGTAGCAGCGATGGCAATAGTGGCCACTATCGAACCAATGTATGACTCAAATAAATCAGCACCCAGACCAGCTACATCACCGACATTATCACCAACGTTGTCGGCAATTACAGCCGGGTTTCTCGGATCATCTTCGGGAATACCCGCTTCAACCTTACCGACCAAATCAGCGCCGACGTCGGCTGTCTTGGTGTAGATACCACCACCGACACGGGCAAACAGTGCAATTGAAGAAGCGCCCATGGCAAAACCGGATAAAACCGTATAATTTGCTTCGTGAAAAAAGTGGAAATAAAGACTAATACCGATCAAACCCAGCGAAGCAACTGACATGCCCATTACCGCTCCACCACTAAAAGCAATAGTTAAAGCCTTGGGCTGATTGCCCTCAGAAGCGGCTTGGGCCGTGCGTACATTTGCTCGGGTCGCAGCTTGCATGCCAAAAATTCCGGCTAGCATCGAAGAAATAGCCCCACTAATAAAGGCTACCGCTGACCATATTTCTAGTTGCCACCATAAGAGGAAAAAAATTGCAAATACAAATCCAGCTAGAATTGAATATTCTTTTTTAAGAAAAACCAAAGCTCCTTCGTGAATAGCGGCTGATATTTCTTTCATTTTATCTGAACCGGGATTTGCCCGTTTAACCGAAAGAAATAATATCCAGGCAAAAGCCAGGCCGATGACGCCGATAATAACGCCGATAATACCTAAATCCATGTTTGTTTAATTGAATTAGTTAATAATAAATACAATTAATAATTATTTTTTATCTTTTTCATCTACTGACTCAGGCTTGGCTGCTTTTTTATCATTTTCTTCTGTTTTGGGTTCCGGCGGTTTCTCGGCTGACTTTTCATTGGCCTTTTCTTCGGCAGGTTCCTCATTTTTTGATTCATCTTTTACTTCATCGTCAGTTGTTGATCCTTTTTCAGTTTCTCCTTCTTCAGATTCACCAGACTCGCCATCTTCAGGCGATTTGGATTCTATATTTTTACCTTCAGATGTGATATCTATTTTCCAACCCGTTAGTCGTGCTGCTAAACGAACATTTTGCCCCGCCTTGCCAATTGCTAGTGACAGCTGATCTTCCTTTACTTCTGCAATAGCTACTCTTTCTTCATCATTAAGCTTAATCGCTAGTACCTTAGCTGGCGATAAAGCGTTGGTAATAAAATTAACCGGATCTTCATTATATTCAATGATATCGATTTTTTCACCACCAAGCTCAGTAATTATAGTTTGTACTCGTGAACCCCTTTGCCCCACGCATGAACCAACCGGGTCGATATTTTTTTGACTGGAAAAAACCGCGACTTTTGTCCGGGAACCAGCTTCACGAGCTACGGCTTTTATCTCAACCGAGCCAGCGGATATTTCAGGTACTTCCATGGCAAAAAGTTGTGCTACCATTTCCGGTTTGGCGCGAGACACGATTATTTCTGGTCCTTTGGGGGACATAGTAACAGAGATGACATATATTTTTATTCTTTGTCCCGGGGTATATTGTTCATCGGGTATTTGCTCGCCAGGCGGCATTAAGGCGGTGGTGGCACCCAAATCGATTAGGACCATACGTCCCTCAACTCGCTGGATAGTAGCATTAATAACACTACCTTCTTTATCTTTAAATTCATTATATAAATTCTCACGTTCGGCTTCTCGTAATTTTTGGATAATAACCTGTTTAGCGGTTTGAGCAGCCATGCGTCCATAGGCAGCCGGTGGGAATAATTCAGTACGAATAACATCATCTAGTTTGGCGTCTTTTTTAATCTCTTTGGCCTCAGATAGAGAAAACATGGATTTGGGATCATAGCGGTCCTCTACTTCTTCTTCAGTATCTTCGGACTTCTGTTCATCGTCTTTTTTTACTTCTTCAGTTTTTTTCTTGGAATCTTTATCTTCTTTAATCTCAGCGACTTCGGCCTTTGCTTCTTCTTCGGCTTGAGCTTCGCGCTCAGCTTTCTCTTTCTCCCATTTTTCTTTTAGTTCATTAGCGACAACTTTCTTTTCATCAAAAACACGTGCTCCGCCGGTGTCGGCGTCAAATTCAACAATAATATTTTGATTTTTTTCACCGAAGTCTTTACGATAGGCAACCGCTAAAGCCGCCTCAACGGTAGTAATAACTGATTCGTATGATATTTTTTTCTCTTCACAAATCTGCTTGATGGCCAGACTAATTTCTGAAACTTTAGTCATTGTATATTTCTTATTATTAAAAATGACTAGTCTACATAATAAACTAGTCTAAAATAAGTATAGAGGAATGAATTTTTTTTAGCAAGTATCTAGTCTTCAGCTTCGATGATATTATTCCACCGTTCTATTTGCCAACGCCCAGCCACCTTACTAATGGTTATAAGATCAAATTGATAATCTGATACTTTTACGTTTTTTTGTTCCATATACCGCATACCGGCTTGCCACAAACGGTGCTGCTTAGATCTGGTTAAGGCTTCTTTGGCCGAGCCATAGGACGTACCACTACGTGTCTTTACCTCAATAAAATGCACAACTTCATTCTTCTGAGCAACAATGTCCAATTCGCCGTAGCGGGTATGATAATTACGCTCTAAAATTTTAAAACCACCTCGCTGAAGATATTCATCAGCCATGATCTCACCAGCTTGACCAAGTTTTTTATCCTGCTTTGACAACTATTAATCCCCAATGATAAGGACCGGCCGTAAAAGAATCAAATTCTGCCAACTCAGCTTGGGCAGCTAATCGATTAACGACTTCCGGCCTAACTACACTATTTGGCTTTGGACCAAAAGCATGACCGCCGGTTTTCCAATCAGCGATTAACAACCGGCCACCGGTCTTAAGCATTCTCGAAGCTTCCATCAATATTTCTAAATGATGATTAGTCTGATGAATGGTGTTGACTAATATAGCGGCATCCAAACTGCCATTGGTGATTTTATTTGCTCCGCCAATAACTTCAAGATTTGACCAAACACAATGAATGATGTGATTGACCCCCAGAGCGGTGGCTTTACTATAGAGTGCTGATAACGCCGGTTTGTAAATATCAACCGCATAAACCAAGCCTTCGTCAGTCACCATTTTTGCCGCCTGAATAGTAAAGTAACCAGCCCCCCCACTGCCAAGATCAGCTACTCGCATACCGGCAGATAAGCCTAGCTTGTCTAATAGTTCAGCTGGATTTAATAATTCCGTTCCTGATGGGGCTTTTAGCATGATCTTATTATACCACCAATCTACATTAGATTCATTGGCGTAAAAGAACGCCGATGTATTGGCGACATCCCGGATAAATTTAACAAACGATGATGTTCTTCGGTCCCATAGCCTTTGTGTTGATGAAAATCCCAATGCGGCAGCAAGCGATGGTGACCACTCATAATTGTATCTCTGATCACTTTGGCAATTATTGAGGCAGCAGCAATGGCGTCTATCTTGCTGTCACCCCTTATAATTGCTTTTACTGGCGTGGTACCGTATTTAATTTTTAAGGCGTCGACATATATTAGATCAGGCCGGATTTTCAGTTTACTTATAGCCTGAATCATTACCTGATGATTGGCATTTTGAATACCCCGGTTATCTATATGGCCGGCTTCTATTAGACCAACAGACCAAGCCACTGAATTAATTGTAATTTTACTAAAAAGTATTTCTCGCTGCCTAGCTGACAACTTCTTAGAATCAATTGGCTGAAAATTATATTTATCAGGCAAGACAACCGCAGCGGCAACTATTGGACCAGCCCAGGCACCACGACCAGCTTCGTCTACTCCGGCAATTATTGTACTTTTTTTCATAACTTTAGTTTACCCCTTTTGTTCAAAATAAAGAACGGATAGTTCAGGAAATTAATATTTACTTGACATTATAACCAAAACCTCATAAAGTTATCTGTTTTTCTGATGATCGCAAATGTTGTACTAGCCAGAGAAGGTGGTTGAAATGGAAAAACAGTATGTTCCTTGGCAGTTGGTCAAAGAGAAGGATTTCGCGCCTTTCATTAAGCTGGTTGAAGCTTATCTGCCAGCTATTCTGCTGAAGCCCGGTGATCTGTGGCGAGACCTAAGATGTCTGGTCCGGGTGGCAATTCTGAAGCAGCCGCATAGGGGACGAGAGATCGACGTGGTTAAGATCGCCGTTCACTTGATCTGGGACAAGCCGACCAAGAAGTACTTGCGCAAGCGTTACGGTCGTATTTGGTCGAAACAGAAGATCAATGAAGTTTACCGGAGCTTCGTCCGGCACGAAAAACGCTGGGGCATCAAGGACGTTGAGTGTCTGACCATCACCCTGAGGCGTAAGCCGACCGGGACCGACAGACGCTCGCTTAGACCCAGCCAGTTTGTACCGGTGGAAATAAAATTCAGAAATGGCGCCCACTTTCGCGGCGTCCTGAAGCAGCTTTTTACCTGGTACAAAAAGCCGTCTGACGAAGTGATCGGACAGCACATGGTAACGGTCGATCTGACTGATCCAAGTATGAAAAAAGCTTTTCGCTGGATCAAGACACACATCGTACTGGTAATTGACAGTTACCATCACAGCTTATATTCACCGGCCGAACTTCAAGAGAAGAAGGTTCAGGAGAAGATAAGCAGCTGGAAACAAGTGGTGATACCGAAGATGAGGTATTTCACCAACCGGCTATGGCGCGCTTACTCAATGCACCGGGATGGATTGTTCAGACGTACCCAAGAAGACTGGGAGCGTGGTTAAAGAATATGGAGCCGCATCAACTGATCGGCTCCTTTATTTTAGTCATAAAAATAAAGGGAGGGGTCGCTGGTTTAGGGCGACCCCTCGAAATTCGTACGACGATGTCGTGCAATTGTTGCTAAGCCGGACTCCTGATTCTCACCATTGTATCCTCCAAAAGGAGAACTAACCCAGTATCCCGTGCTTTTAGTCGTTGCACGATCCTTGTTGTTGCCAATCATTTTCTTGAATCTTGTTTCCAATAATATTGGAGTGATCGGGTTGACCATCAGGCCGACTACTTGGTACTGAGAAGTACCAGTGGGTACTGAGAAGTACCTGCACTTTTTACGTTTCGATCACCAAGGGCGACTAACGTCACTCACAATATATCGGGAGTGTGCTTTGGGCACGGAAGATCTTAAAAAATGTTTGGGTTCAACAGGAACAAGTGCGTACAATCTATCATTTGAATGTCTGTTTGTCAATAATAAAAGGAGCAAGCCACTCCTTTGTCAGGTAACACTTGTCCGTAGACAAGTGAGTAGCTTGCTCCGTTCTGACTCTTATCCAGAGCTCAGCGAGGTGTCGTGCTAAGCACGGATAATGGTCGTCCGCCGGGTCTTACGCTTGGCCGTGTTCTTGCGCTTGAAGTTGGCCTTGGTCTCGTCGATTGCCATGATTATGGCGTGCTTTGGTACTTTGGATGGTACCATGGTCGTTACCTCCTGCATGTAGCAAAGGCAATTGTGTGAGCAGACCGCACCGTCAGCTGACGGCAACAATTAATGGGGTGGGATAAGATCGTCGCATCTTAACAGTTGGTTGGGGGCAGGATTTGGGCAAACCAGAAATGGTTAAGATGGAACGAGGAGGGGATATTCCTCATGGGCATCACCTCACAGGTAGGCAGCAGCAGTTGGGGTCAGTCCGGGGACATCGGTAAGCGTTTGTGTTCGAAAGAACGGTAATACAAAAGACCTATTATCTAGGTCTGGCTGATTTTGTTTGGGTTAATTTTCATTTATTTTTAGCTGTTTTTAACATTTTACCCTTAAATATTTAACTGGTCAACCAACTAATTAACAAAAAATATTATTTTTATGGTCAGCATTGACATAACCCAATTTTTATGGTAGGGTGCTTGGTTATTTGTATCTGAAATAAATAACATTCTCCCCTGAGAGTTTACTATTGAACTTTCGGGGGAGAAATGCCCTTAACATCTAAGCTACACAGTCACAACTTCTCCCGGTTGCGATACGGTGTCGCAGCTGAATGTAATTTTTACATAGGAGGTAGCAGTGATGCTACGGACGTGTATCTGCGCAATAGCGCTGATCGTAATCGTCGTCTCCAGCGGTGTCCTGGCCCAGCCCGGTCTGTTCTTCGAGCGGACCGACGGGACCTATGGTTACATCGTGCAGGAGAATGACGACCTTGGTCAGTGGGGCATTGCGCTTGGCGCTTCCGACATATGGCTCGAACTGGTGGATGCCAATCCGCAGCTGGCGGATCCGGATCTCATCGTCGCGGGCGATACGTTAAACATTCCACCCACATTGGTACGGACGTTCGAAATGCTGACAGCAGTTGATGCTGCCGGCGGACCGATGCCGACTAAGGGGGCGGGACCGGTACCAGTAGTCGAAGCTCAGACCGAGACCAACGGGTTTCCGTTGGGAATTATTCTAGCGGTGCTGATCACAGCACTGCTGGCGGCAATTCCACTTATCTGGTTGCGTCGCCGGAGGATCATAGCCGATCCGTATTACGGCCCACCGGTACATGAGGGCGGACTGCCAACGGTAAATGCAGCGGTGGATCACTTCACCCAGCGCTACCGTAATTGGCGGGAATCGCTTCATGTCAGTCGTGACCGGGTACTGCCGGAATCCGTCACTATTGCCAGCATACGGCCCGTTGAGGTCATGGGACCGATGCGGATCCGTTATGGCGGCAAGACGGGAACGGCAGAAAGAAACCTGCGACGATGGACTCCGGCCTGGGAGTGCCGTATGTCCGACAATACCGTTTACTACACGCTTCAAGAGTGTGGAAACGATGTCATTGTTGGCAACGGCATGACCGCAATGCCGGAGACCCAGGTCAGGTCTCGTCAAAGCGAGAGCTTCGAGCCTCAGCGTCAAGTCTGGCCCGAGGTCAGAGATGTCGAACCCACCCCCGAGCTCGAGGTGCCCGACGAAGTCGCGGTCTACCAAGAGGTCAGGGTGAAGTCGGCCAATCGCTGGGTACTGCTCCTTGGAGAGGGAGCCGAGAAGATCATCGATATCGGTGTGCTCGGCGGTATCCTCAGTCTCGGTATCGATGGTGGCAACATCATTGCTAAGACCGACCAGGGCAGCAAGGTCATCGGTAGGATCGCCGAACCGACCACCCCGGAGGTAAAACCGGCAGATGATTCGGCTCAGACAGAGCCAGCTTCTGAAGAGGTACCGACCTCCTAGCAGTTCACCGTGGTAGCAATACCACAAACCGACGGGTATCACTTACGAGTGGTACCCGTCAATTTATTTCCATTAAATAATTACTTCATAGCAGCTGTTATTTTTTTCAGCGCTACTACATAGGCCCCGGTGCGCAAATCGGTACGATGAATTTTAGCTGCTGTCCAGACACTAGTGAATGCTTTAGTCATCATCTGTTCTAATCTTTTAAGCACTTCAGTTTGCTTTAATTTTTTATTGTTCATATTCTGCCACCATTCCAAGTATGAACCGGCCACACCGGCTGAATTAGCCAATATATCAGGAACAATAATTTTCTTTTTGCCGAATAATATATCATCTGCTTCCGGGGCGATCGGACCATTAGCCATTTCGACAATTATTTTGGCTTTTATGCGATTGGCATTTTGTTTGGTTATGACGTTTTCCAGAGCCGCTGGTACCAAAATATCAACTTTTTGTTCTAGTAGTTTATTATTAGTCACGCTTTTAAAATTTACATAATCACATACCGTGCCGATACAATAGGCGCCACCGATCAGTCCGCGCTCCTGTTTGGTATTCATTACGTTTTCCGGATCCATATTTTTTCCATTGATTGAGATTATGGCTCCACGCGAATCAGATAGGCCAACAATTTGGTAACCTTGCTGGTAGAGAAATTTTGCCGTATTAAATCCAACATTACCAAAGCCCTGGACGGCGACGGTAGTTTTTTTGGGCTTAAGTTTCAATTTTTTTGCGGCGGCATTTACAGCCACTACGCCGCCCCAGGCGGTGGCAATATCGCGTCCTCGTAATCCACCAACGGCAACTGGCTTACCGGTAAATGAGGCTGGTGTACGTCGGCCAACAAGCTTGGAATATTCATTAGCCATCCAGGCCATTATCTTTGAATTGGTGTAGACGTCAGGTGCCGGTACGTCAGTTTTGGGTCCCAACAATTGCCAGAAACAACGCACATAACCGCGGGATAGTTTTTCTAATTCTTTCTCTGACATTTTTTTGGGATCAACGGTAATCCCGCCTTTGCCACCGCCAAAAGGGATATCAATAACTGCACATTTAAATGACATCCAGGCGGCCAAGGCTTTAACTTCGTCGATATTAGTTTCTGGATGATAACGAATGCCTCCTTTAAATGGCCCGCGAGCATTATTATATTGTACGCGGTAACCAGTAAAAATCTCGATTTGACCGCTATCCATCTTTACCGGTATAGAAAACCGCAACGACCGCTTTGGTTGTTGCAGCTGTTTCAGAATGTGCGCTGGCGGTTTGGCAATTTTTGCCGCCTTGGCCAGCTGCTTCAGCATTGACTGAAAAGGATTGATCATTTCTTGTTTTTATTGGCTCGTCCCCAGTCGATGGTGGTGCCCTTAACTAAACCGTTTGTTTGTAAATACTTTTGAGCAGTCATGGCCGCCTTAGCACCCTCACCAGCCGAGACAATTATTTGCTTATAGTTAATCGAGGTCACGTCACCAGCGGCAAACAGGCCCGGCAAAGACGTTTCATTGTCTTGACTAATGATTATATTGCCGCGAGCATTGACCTTAACATCACTTGATACAATATCTTTTTTTACCGTAAAACCAACCTCAATAAATATACCATCAACCTTGATTTCTTTTTTATCATTGGGATCATCACAACCAATAATGGTGATTGATTCGACCGTATCTTGTCCGTCAATTTTTTCTACCTCACAAGTTAATATTTTCTCGATGTTATTATGCTTCTTCATTCTTTCCAGCAATATTTTCTCTGCTGAAAACTCATTACGGCGATGAATCAGATATACCTTAGGACAAATCTCAGCTAACAATAACGTAGCCTGAGCTGCCGAATTACCGCCACCGATAACAGCTACGGTTTTGTCTCTGAATTTGTGAGCTTCTTCCGAAGCTGTATAAACAACTCCCTTACCATATAGCTCTTCCTCCCCGGGCACGCCCAGATGCCGGCGAGTTAGACCGTAAGCCAATATCACCGCATATGATTTCCAAGTTTTTGTTTTTCCAATGGTTGTGAAAATTGGAACCACATCCCCGCCGGGTATGGTTGATTTTACATTGGTGACTTGGTCAAAGAAATATTCAGCGCCAAAATCTTCACTTTGCGAACGAACCCTCTTCATTAAAGTGGGGCCGTCAATAAATTCTACACCAGGATAATTTTCAATTTCATCGGTAGTAGCGGCTTGTCCACCGATGTCTTGGCTTACTACCAGAGTTCTTAAACCGCGACGAGCAGAGAACAAAGCAGCCGTTAAACCGGCCGCGCCTCCACCGACAATAACGACATCATGCTTAACTAAGTCGTCGTTCTTAGTCATTGCTGATAACTAAGCTACCTTTTTTAACTCTTCAATCAATTTGTCTTTTTGAGTCACGCCACTGGCCTGCCAGACAACTTCACCCTTTTTGAAAATCACTAATGTGGGAATCGACATTATTGTATATTTCTGTGCCGTTTTAGGATTATCATCTACTTCAAGCTTACCAACCTTAGCTGTATCGCCAATTTCTTTGGCTACTTCTTCAACGATCGGCGACTGAATACGACAAGGACCACACCACTCCGCCCAAAAATCAACCAATACTGGTCTATCTCCCCCTTCAAGAACTTCCTTGTCAAATGTATCATCAGTAAAATTTGTCTCAGACATAATATAATTTCCTGCCAATATTAAATAATTTCGCTAGTTTATTGTAAAGCATAATAAACAGTTTGTCTATTTGCCGTGGCTTGTGGTGGTGGAGGTTTTATTAACCGATTTATTGTTTGTCGTTGCCTCAGCTGGCTCCGGATAATCACCTATAATCTCTTCAACCAGATCTCTCATAGTAACCAGGCCGACTAATTTATTTTTACTATTTTTAACTAAGTTCAAACGAAAGCGATGTTTACGCATGCGGTGAAATAAAGCGTCAATCATCATCGAATCCGGCACAATTTCAACCGGATTAGTTATGGTGGAAATAGCATCATCCCGATTATCACTCTTAGTAGTTGCAAATATTTGTTTTATATGAACGGAACCAATAATGTTATCTTCTCTCTTTAAAAAAACCGGAAAACGTGAATAAGCAGAATTTGAAACAAAATATGCCACCTTACTTATTTGAGTATCGCCATCCAGAATTACTGCCTTTTTTAAGGGTGTCATAACTTGCTTGACGGTCAGGTTATTAAATCGTAAAGATCTTTTGATCAGATCACTTTCATATTTTTCAAATTGTTTTTCCTTAACACCCATTTGCAACAAGGTCTTTAATTCCTCTTTATATAAAATT
>JBHPGJ010000008.1:0-61516 GCA_042570545.1 Patescibacteria group bacterium
ATAAACGGTTACATTGCTGCCGAGGTTACGCCCCTGGCCAAGGTGGGGGGATTGGCCGATGTGGCCGGAGCCCTTCCCAAGGCACTGGCTCGTCACGCTGTTGATGTCAGGATAATAATGCCCAAATACGATGTAATTGACGAAAATAAATTTCCAACCAAAAAGATCGCTTCGGGTTTAACTGTAAGTCTGGGTCAGGGGAAGGAGTCAATTGATCTCTACACCACCACCTTGCCGGGCAGCAATGTAACCGTTTATCTTATTGATTCAAAAAAGTATTATGCCCATGGCAGTGTGTACTTTGAGAAAAAAACCTTTGTTGGTGATATTTCTGATATTCATCGATTTATATTTCTGTCCAAAGCCGTGATTGACTTGCTGCCACAAATAGATTGGCCGGTTGATGTTCTTCATTTTCAAGATTGGCATACCGGATTGGCACCGCTGTTATTAGAACTAGCAGCTAAAAAAGATAAAAAAATGGCCAAAATTAAAACTCTGTACACGATTCATAATATGGGCATGATGGGCGCCTGGTCAGCTGACAATGTATTACTATATCTTGGTCTTGACGAGAAGGCTCATCCTAATTTGTCATTAAAAAATGAAAATGGCGATTTTAGATTATTAGAACAAGGGATTGCTGGAGCTGACGTCATTAATACAGTAAGTCCTACTTATGCCAAGGAAATCTTAACACCCGAGTTTGGTCTAGGCCTAGAAGATCAGCTTAAAAAAAGATATGACCATAATCAGTTATTTGGCATATTAAACGGCATTGATACTGACCATTTTGATCCTGCCACTGATCAAGATATTTATAAGAATTTTTCTCTGGATAATGTTGAGGGCAAACAAGTAAATAAGGCCAAGTTGCAGAAATTTCTTGGTCTTACCGTGGATAGTAAAATTCCCTTAATCGGTTTTGTTGGTCGTTTGTATGACCAAAAAGGCTTTGACCTGCTGCCGCCAATTGCCGATAAATTATTTAAAAATCAAGTTCAGCTAGTAATATTAGGCACCGGACTTGAAGAACAAGAACGGTCAGCAAAAGAACTTGAGTCAAAATACCCTGCTCAAGTAAAAGCTCATATAACTTTTGACGCTGTGTTGGCTCAGCGAATATACGCTGGTTCTGATCTGTTTCTGATGCCCTCTCGATTTGAACCCTGCGGACTGGGGCAGATGATTGCCATGCGCTATGGTACTCCACCCATCGTCAATGCCACTGGTGGGCTCAAAGATTCAGTAGTCGACATAAAAGACAAAAATGGTACCGGTTTTGTATTTACCGGAGCTGAGTCTGATAATCTATATCAGGCTCTAGAACGAGCTATCAAATTATATGCCAATCAAAAAGCTTGGCAAAAATTAATAATCAATGATATGCAACAAGATTTCTCCTGGGATCGTTCTAGTTTAGAGTATTTAAAACTTTATCAATCCTTAGTAAAATAAAAATATGAAAGAAGCCAATATTAGACAAGATTACGTTCATAATCGTACGGTTATAGTCGCCCCTCAGCGTTCTAAACGGAAGAAGCACGGCGGGTCACCTTTTGCCATACCAGTAACTTCCCGCATGCGCTGTCCTTTCGAGCCAGAGCGCATTGATAAAGTAAGGGCCCTGCACGTGGTGGGCGGTCAGAAGAAATGGTCGATTAAGGTTATTAAAAATAAATATCCTATTGTCAGCTTAGACAATCCTCGAGCCTACGGTCAGCAGGAGGTGGTTATTGAAACTCCCCAACACGATATTGAACTAGCTGAGTTGGATGTCGAGCATATCAGCAAACTTTTAGGCGCTTACGCTGAACGTATCAAACAATTATCTAAAAATAAAAAATTTCAGTATATCTTGGTGTTTAAAAATAACGGTGGCCGAGCTGGCGCAACTATTGATCATGCTCACACTCAAATATTTGCCAGTGATATGGTGCCACCCCACGTTTTGTTAAAACTAACACGGGCTCAAGAGTTCCGCATTCGTTATGGACGATCATACTACGATGACCTAATAGAGCGTGAACGTAAAGGACCAAGGCTTATCATGGAGGATGAGCACTTTATTGCCCTGGCCCCTTACGCTTCCATCTATAACTATGAGGCCTGGATCTTGGCCAAAAGAAATATTGATAACATTACTGAGTTAAATGGTCATGAACGAACGTCATTAGCTGGTCAACTAAAAAAACTATTATATCGGTTAGATGAAATCGAGCTACCCTATAACTTCTATATGCACCAGGTAATCAATTTTACTGATGAGCGTTTTTATTTGCGCATTGCACCACGACGTGATATTTGGGCTGGTATTGAATTAGGATCAAGGTTATATGTAAATACCGTAGCTCCGGAAGAGGCAGCGAAGTTTTATCGGGACCACAAAAAACCTAAACGGCCAAAAAGGTCCAAGTCGAAGACTGCGGGTAAAAAATCTAAGAAATAAACTACTTTATTTTCGCAAAGCGCCGTTTGCCTACCTGAATAACACTGTCTTTTTTTAGATTCACTTTTTGTTGCCAGTTTGAAATAATTTTTTTATCAACCTTGATTGCTCCCTGTTCAATCAAACGTCTGGCCTCGCTGCGACTACTTACGAACTTGGTAGCTATCACCACATCAATTATTTTTGGTTCTTTTTGCTTAACGACAATCAGCGGGATATCGCCCGGCAGCTTGCCCTTTTTAAACACGTTAGTAAATTCCTCAGCTGCCTTATTGGCTTTTTTCTGACCATGATAAAGCGTCGTTATTTCTTTAGCCAAAGCGGCTTTGGCTTCTCGTGGATTATCTCCCCTGGCTAATTGTTTTTCAATCGCTCGTATATTGTCCGTTGGCATGGTGGTGCATAATGACAAGTATTTTATGATCAAGTCATCTCTTATCGACATAACTTTGCCATACATGTTCTCTGGGCTATCGTCTAACCAGATAGCATTGCCGTAGGAGGCGCTCATTTTCCGGCCGTCAGTACCCTCTATCAACTCGGTAGTTAAAACATCCTGTTCTAGTTGGTTGTAGTAACGCTGTATTTCACGGCCAGCCAATAAATTGAAGAGCTGGTCGTTGCCGCCGATCTCCACATCAGCCTTAACCATTACTGAATCATATCCTTGCAGCTGAGGATAAAGTAGTTCGTGTAGCCAGACTGGTTTGCCGACTTGAATTCGTTTTGAAAAATTATCTCGCTCCGTCATTTGTGACACGGTAAATTTGCTGGCCAATGTTATTGTTTGTTTCTGGGTCAGATTATTGTGCCACTCGCTGTTATAACGAACTTCTGTTTGATTAATGTCCAGCAGCAGGCCGGCTTGTTTCTGATACAATTTCATATTTTTCATAACTTGATCTTCGGTCAGCATGGGCCGTTCTTTTTCCTTGTCAGAGGGGTCCCCGATTTGAGCAGTGTAATCTCCAATAATAAAAACAATCTTGTGCCCCAGCTCTTGGAAGGCTTTCAATTTCAATAAAGCCACTGCTCGTCCCACGTGTAATTTTGGGTGGGTAGGATCTATGCCTAGCTTGATTCTCAGCTTTTTACCGCTAGCCAGTCTCTTCTCCAGGCTCTTTCTAACCACAATATCAGTGGTGCCTCGATTGAGGATTTCTTTAATTTTCTCCTGCTTTGATAATTTCATAGTTCATTGCCATTATACACAATAGACTGTTATAATTAAACATCATTTACTACAAACGTTTGTTTTGATTCGCAAAAACATAAATTCATCAAAAAGGGGCTTTACCCTAATCGAGCTATTAATAACAATATCCATAATCGGAATATTGTCGTCTATTGGCATCGTGTCTTTCAGGGGCTTCCGAGAAAAAGCTCGTGATACACAACGAGTCAATGATCTTGGACAATATCGTACAGCGGTATTTTTATATTTGGACGATCATGGCCACTTCCCTCAACTTGCTCCCGTAGGAATTAATGGTCTGTTTTACAGCAATTGCGTTACTGGTCTTGCAGGAAACCATTTATATTTTTATCAACCACATACCGGCGTTTTTAATGGACCAAATGTAGATAGCGGAGAAATTTTTGGTCCCAACGGTCCTGTTATCCCGGAGTATCTTAACAATCTTTTAACCCCTCCAACCGTGCATGTGCCCCCGGCTGATCCAGAGGGCTATGACATGTATTGTTATGATGCTAATGGTGACCTTGCTACCCCAACGGGAGCTTTTCCTAATGATCAATTTATGTTTTATACCTATTTAGAAAGTAAAAACAATTGGTATTGGATAGACCACGCTGGTGATTCTGGCGAGCCTTCGGTCGTTCACAATACCGCTGGTTTTAACTGCGTTGATGGTGTTACTGGCTGTGTTTGGTAGTTAAAACTTTAGTAATACAAATTTGTATATTACATACTTTTTTGTTGTAACAATCCTTTTACGCTGGTATAATTGTTAGGCTTTATGCCAAATTTAGGTACCAAAAAAAATAAATTAACTATCGGTATAGACATTGGCGGTACCAAGATCGCCGCTGGGCTGGTCACCTCTCGGGGTCAGCTTTCTGATCTAAATATTCGCCGAACTCCTAGGTCTACTAGAGGCATAATTAATGCCCTTTATAAAATTATTGCCAGCTACCCGGCTGGTCTGGCAGTTGGTGTTGGTGTAGCCGGACAAGTGCTGCCCAAAGAAGGGCTAGGTACATATAGTCCTAATTTTCCATCTGACTGGAAAAATGTTCCGCTTAAAAAAATAATCAGCTTAAAGCACCGCGTGCCAGTAGCTATTAACAATGATGCCAAGTGCTTTGCCATAGCTGAAAATAAATATGGTGCTGGTAAAAAATTTACCAACTATGTTTCTTTAACCTGGGGAACGGGTATAGGCGGATCAATTATTATTAATAAAAAAATATTTTCCGGCAAGCATAATACCGCCGGAGAGTTTGGTCACACGATATTATCTTATACCAAGTCTAATACAGCGGGCAAAAAGGCGCCACGGGCCGAAGATGGGGCGGCGGGTAAGGCGATGTCAAAATTTTATAAAAAAATTAGTGGGCGCACAATTAATAATAAAGAAGTGATCAGACTATGGCGTCGGGGAGACAATCAGGCTACTCGAGCCGTAGAAAATATGGCTAATAATTTTGGGTTGGTGATGGTTTCGGTGGCCAATACTATAAATCCAGAAGCTATAATTGTCGGCGGGGGGTTATCATATGTAAGAGGTCTGTTAGAAATCGCGAAAAAGACATTCAAAATTAATGTTTATGCCCCCCAGATTGGTTCTATACCCATTATCAGAGCCAAGCTTGGAGAATATGCTAATATTGTTGGCGCTGCTTATATGGTCAATAATCGAGACTATTAACACTTTACAAAAAATACTGATAGGGTATAGTCAATTTTCCTAAAAAATATGCCAATTCCTCAAATAAGACCCAAAAGTAGGTTTTCAAAAAGTTGGCGTGAAAGTAAACATAAGTCAACTTCTAATCGTCAGCCACGGCAGCGGTTTTCGCGTTTGTCGTTTCGAGGAAATTTTAAAAAAACCTGGTTGCCAATTCTACTTGTTGTCTTACTGATCTTTGGACTGAGCGGCATTGCTGTATTTGCCTGGCTATCCAAGGACTTGCCTGATCCCAACCAGATAATTGACCGGTCGGTTTCGCAGAGTACTCGCATTTATGCTCGTGATGGTGAAACATTGCTATTCGATCTGCATGGTGAGCAAAAAAGAACTCTTATCGAGCTTGATGATATTCCTGATTACGCCATCAACGCCACAATTGCCATTGAGGATAAAGATTTCTATACCCACAAAGGCTTCAGTTTGTGGGGAATTATGCGAGCCGCTTTTGTCGACATCACCCAGGGCAAGAGTCAGGGTGGCTCAACCATAACCCAGCAATTCGTAAAAAATGCCATCCTAACAACCGAAAAAAGTATTACCAGGAAAATAAAGGAGTTGGTTTTGTCTTATCAATTAGAGCGCAAATTTACCAAGGAACAAATCTTGAAACTTTATTTCAATGAGATTCCATACGGCTCAACCAATTACGGCATCGAAGCAGCTGCTCAATCTTATTTTGGTAAATCAGCTAGAGATTTGACGCTAGACGAGAGCGCGCTGTTGGCTGCTATGCCTCAGGCACCAACCTATTATTCGCCTCGTGGATCCCATACCGATGATTTGGTTGGCCGGCAGCATTATATACTTGATCAAATGGTTGTGCAAGGATATATAGACGGACCAGAAGCCGAGGAAGCAAAGTCTATAGATACTTTAGAAAGTATTGTACCGCAGAGCGAAGCTATCACTGCTCCGCATTTCATCTTTTATGTACGTGAATATTTAACGCAAAAATATGGTGAAGCCGTGGTTGAACAGGAGGGACTAAAAGTTGTTACTACTCTGGAACCAAACTTACAACGATTTGCTGAAAACGCCATTGCCAACCACGCTGAGCGTAATGAAACGTCATATAATGCCACTAACGCTTCTCTGGTGTCAATAAATCCCCACACCGGTCAAATATTGGCTATGGTGGGCTCAAAAGACTATTTCAATACCGATATAGACGGCAACGTAAACGTCGCCCTAAGAAATCGCCAGCCCGGCTCTTCGTTCAAGCCCATAGCCTACGCCACCGCTTTTAAAAATGGTTTTACTCCCGAAACTATTATATTTGATTTAGTAACTAAATTTCAAACTGATACAAAAGATTATGAACCAAAAAATTATGACCTCCAAGAGCGTGGACCAGTATCCATGAGACAAGCGCTGGCTGGTTCGTTAAATATCCCGGCTGTTAAAACTCTTTACTTGGCCGGCATAGATAATGTATTGGATCAAGCCGAAAACCTTGGTTATTCTACCTTGGGCGACCGCTCACGTTTTGGTCTGTCGCTGGTGTTAGGCGGTGGCGAAGTCAAGCTCCTGGACCACACCAATGCTTTTGCCGCCTTGGCTAATAATGGTGTATATCATCCAACTTCAGCCATATTAAAAGTGGAGGATCGTAGTGGAAAAATTTTAGAGGAATGGAAAGCCACTGAGCGTCGGGCCCTGGACGAAGACGTAGCTAAGCAGATAAATAGCATACTATCAGATGATGGTGCGCGAGCTTATGTCTTTGGGGGCGGCAGTAAGCTAACCCTGCCTGGCAGGCCGGTAGCTGCTAAAACCGGCACCACCAACGATTATCGTGATGCTTGGACCCTGGGCTTTACTCCATCACTAGCGGCTGGTGTTTGGGTGGGTAATAATGATAACTCTGAAATGCGACGCGGCGCGGCCGGCGCTGTTGTAGCGGCTCCTATCTGGCATGATTTCATGCGCGAAGCCGTGGCGGGAGCAACGGTAGAAAATTTTTCTCCGCCTCCAAGCAATACCGCCGACAAACCGATCCTGCAGGGCAAGTTGGAAGGCGAGGAGCCGGTACTAGTAGATGCCATTACTGGCAATTTAATTCCCAACGAATGTTTGGACGAATATCCGGAAGAATTTATTGATGAACAGATATTTAGAGAAGTCCATGCAATTCTTTACTATATTAATCGCAGCGATCCTGATGGTCCTATTCCAACTAATCCTGAAGATGATCCACAATATAGCCACTGGGAAGAACCAGTGCGACGCTGGGCAGACGAACAGGGCTATACTGAAACCAAGCCTGGCTATGAAGATTGTGCTTTGAGGGATCCTAAAAATCGACCCAAGATTAATATTACCAGTCCAGATAAAAATCAGACCATCACCAGTTCTCCGTTCTCGTTTACCGCCAATGCTTCCAGTCCCAATCCTATCACTGAGGTTCAATTTTTCATTGATAATGAATCGGTTGCAACTGACACTCGTTCTCCATTCAGCCAAGGTTATAGTTTTGTCGGTTTTGCTAATGGCTTTCATGAACTCAAAGCCGTGGCCACCGATTCTTTAGGTAACACCGGTCAAGCTACGACCAAGTTTAATCTGCTCTTAAATTATACCAAGCCAACAACTTATATCATCAGTCCTGTCTCTGGTGATAAGTTGACTATGTCCAGTGCGCCGTTTACGGTATCAGTTTTTGCTGCCGACCCGAGTGGTATTAGCCAGGTTGCGCTGTCAGTTGACGGTTCTCAAGTAGCTTTGTCAAACAATCCAACTAACCAAATTGTAAAGTTTAAATGGCAGCCAGACGAAGCTGGTAGTTATAGTTTGAGAAGCCGAATAAAAAACAATAAAGGAGCCACGGTTTCGTCCAGCTCAATCAATGTTGTTGTAACCGACTCAACTGACTAAACGAATCTGTTTTACCAGGGTCGAACTAAGTTTCTGATTAATTTTTTTTATTATTTTTTCTTGATTTAGTCTTATTTCATTAGCCAAGACAGAGCCTTTTACCCCGATAGTCAACGTGCCTTGTTTTAGATGCTTGGGACTAGTTTGCTTAACCGCTTCATCACCGAGCACTTCTTTTATCACTGATGAATAGGCTGACATCGCTTGAAAACCAGCTACTTGATCAGTAATACCCGCCCTTCTGATGGCCCGACCCAGTAGTGATTGTGCTTTTTTCAAAAATACTCCTATTGCCTGATCGGCATTATTATATAGACGTAATCGTCTTTTTTTGCTGATCGCAACAATCCGGGGCTAGTACTAGAAGTTAATTCAATAATTGCGCTCTCACTATTTAGGGCCGCTAGTCCATCAAGTAAATATCGAAAATTAAATACAATCGAGCTGTCTTTACCCGATATATTAGCCGCTATTGTTGATTGGCTTTCACCAGCCTGGCTATTCGATGCCGATACTTCGATTTTCTTATCACTGCTTTTAAGTTCTATTGAAACGTCGTTAATCCCGGGTTTACAAAACAGACTTGCGGCTTTTACGGTGTTCGTTGCTTCAATTACTTCAAATTCGGCTTTGGCGTCGCTTGTCTTAGGAATAATTTGTTTGTAATCAGGGTAGTTGCCCTCAACCAGACGAGATATTAATTCAACGTCATTATAAATAAACAAAATTTGGTTCTCGCCGCGATATATCTCAACCTCTCTTTCTTCTTCGTTCAAAATCCTCATCAGCTCATGCAGGGCATTTAGGGGTATTATCACCGAGTAGGTTTCTTTCTTTTCGTTTTTACATTTCAATGTTTTTTCCGCTAAACGATAACTATCGGTGGCAACAAGAGTTAATTTATCGTTTTCAATATTAAAAAATACACCGCTTATCTCCGGTCGCATTTCATCAATAGCAGCCGCGAAAATAACTTGTCCTAGGGCCTGTCTTAGTTCGCCGGCCTGACAGCGAATACCGTCTTTTTTTTCAATTTTTGGGATCAGGGGAAACTCTTCAGCTGCCACGCCTTTTACCAAGGTTTTTGAATTTGAACTCACCACAGCAAGTCCCTTGTCTGATAGTTCAAGTTCAACATTATCATGTGGTAATAAGCCTATAAAATCGTGTAATATCCTGGCTGGAACTGTGTAGGTTCCCTCTTTTGTTGTTTTCCCCCGAATTGACGAGGTTATTCCAATCTCTAAATTCGTAGCCATAAATTCTATGCGATCAGACAAAGCTTTTATTAAAATATTATTCAAAATTGGTAAAGTCACGTTTTTGCTAGCTACGTGGCTTACTAAATCCAAACCATAATTTAAATTTTCTTGAGTGCAGGTAAACTTCATTATTTATTATTTAATTACTTAACTAATATTAATATTAATAATAAGTCGTGTTAATAAGTTGATAACCACTACTTGATAGAATTTTTAGTGTACAGACAAAGACTTTTATAGAAAATTATTTTAAAATGTAATTGTGTAGATCAAGCGATTAAGCTGGGCATGGTTTGTGAATAATTATTCTATAAATAACAGACTACAACTTGTCCATAAATTACATACAGACAATCAACAAGCTTATACTCAGCTTTTAATGTGGTTATTCAGATGTTATGAACAATTAAGCGTGAAGACGCTGTCTTAAAAACTCAATATCCTGACGGACCTTTTCGTCGACCGTTAATACGCGTGAAATCTTTGTATAAGCGTGCATAGCAGTTGTATGATCACGTCCACCAAGAACCTGTCCGATGTTGGGGTAAGAGCTTTTTAGCTCTTCACGCATTAGATACATTGCAATTTGTCTTGGCACAACCAGCTCTTTTTTCCGGCTATTACCGCGAATGTCATCTTTAGAGATTTCATAAAACTGAGCCACCATTTCAAGCAGTTGTTGGGGAGTAAGAACCGATCGGTCAGGCTGATTAATTACATTGGCTAGTATCTTTTTAACTGATTCAAGGGTGGCTTCGGTTTGATTCAATTGTGAGTAGGCAATCACTCGATTTAGGGCCCCCTCTAGCTCTCGTATGTTTGATTGGATGGTATTGGCAATGAAATTTAGGGCTTCATCTGTCAGAATTAAACTATTTTCATTACATTTTGCAAGTAAAATGGCTCGTCGTGTTTCAAAATCGGGCTTATTAATGTCAACTATTAAGCCCCACTCAAATCGAGATATTAAACGATTTTCTAATGATGGTATTGACTTCGGCGGACGATCACAACTGACAATAATCTGCTTCTTCGCTTGGTGCAGAGTGTTGAAAGTATGAAAAAACTCTTCTTGAGTACCTTCTTTACCGGCTAAGAATTGAATATCATCAATTAGTAAAATGTCGGCTGAGCGATATCGTCTTTTAAAATCACCCGGACGCCCACTTGAAACTGCTTGTATAAAATCGTTGGTAAATTTTTCACAGGTAACATATAAAACATTTTTTTGTTTAAATAATTCTTGGTGGGCATGCCCGATGGCGTGCATTAAGTGTGTTTTGCCAAGTCCGGTACCACCATATATGAATAATGGATTGTAAGTAATGCCCGGCTTCTTAGAAACTGCCTGGCAGGCGGCATAAGCTAATTCGCTGCTTTTGCCAACAATAAAACTATCAAAGGTATAACGCGAAACAAGCCCAATGCTTTCGCTACTAGTGGCTGGAACGTCTGGCTTGTCCATAATTTTCTGAGACTGACCGACAACCGGATCATCTTTTTCTTTGGCCGCTTGTCGTTTGGTTTCAACCTTATACAAAAGGTTGCTGATCGGATTGTTTGATACCCGCTGAACGGCCTTGATTATGTCTTTTTGGTATTTATTTTCCAACCAAGCCTTGGTGAAATCGTTTGGCACACCAACCACCACCTCATTGTTGTCCAATGAAATGATAAAAGTTTTTGCAAACCAGGTAGTGAAATTCGCTTTGCTGATAGAGAGTTCCAGCTCTCCTAGAACAGCCTGCCAAACCTGCTCGTTGGTCATAAATTATGTGAAAAATTGCCTTTTTTTACCGCAATGGTGAATATAGCATATATAAATAATATAATAAATAAGCCAAAAAATGGACTTTCGTGAATAAATTGTGCATAATATGTGGAAAAGTGGATAACCATCAATTTTTGGTTGACCAGGCTCAAGCTGTCTGTTAGACTAATTAAGCATTTTTCTATGCCTAAAAGAACTTACCAACCGAAAAAAAAGAAGCGTGCACGAGTGCATGGTTTTCGTGCAAGGGCAAGAAAGGCTGGCGGAAAAAACGTAATAAAACGTCGCCGACGCAAAAAAAGACTCAGATTAACACCCTAAACTGGCGTAAATATGTCCGGAAAATTTTCCAGACTTAAAAAGCAGACCGACTTTACTCAGATACGAAAACGTGGTCGAACTGCCACCTCAAGACTAATAACTTTACGTTGGGCACAGCTAGATAAAAACAATACGGCAGTGGCGATCGTAGCCAGTCAAAAAATTTCTAAAAAAGCAGTTATTCGTAACAGAGCTAAAAGACGCCTGCGATCAATTATTAATAAATTTTTTAAGAAAATTAAAACAGGAAATAGTATAATCATAATTGCCAGGCCGCCCATCATTGAGGCCAAGCACAAAGAACTGCTTCAGGATATGCACCTGATTCTGCAGAAAGCAAAATTGTTAAAATAATATTTATAAATTGTTACAAAAATTCTTAGTTAAAATAATTCGCCTTTACCAGATTACCATATCGCCCGATCATGGTTTTTTTTCTTGGCGTCATCCAGACGGTTGGTGTCAATTTCATCCTACCTGCTCGTCTTATTCACTGCAGGCCATAAAAAGATACGGCGCTGGTCGAGGAATCATTTTTTCTGCTAAAAGAATATTTCGATGTCATCCCTGGAGTCGTGGTGGCTATGATCCCGTCCCAAAGTCAAATCAACAAATAGATCAAAACTAATTATATGATAGAATTTTTTAATACCGTACTCTATGAGCCGCTGTTCAATGCACTGATGTTTTTGCACAATTATATTCCGGGTCGAGACCTGGGTGTAGCAATAATATTATTAACTTTAGTAATTAAGTTTGTCTTGTACGCACCGTCGCTGTCAGCTATCAGGCAGCAAAAAATAGTACAAGACATGCAGCCAAAGCTAGCAGCCCTCAAAAAGAAATATAAAGACAATCGAGAAGAGCTTAGTAAACAACTGGTATTGTTCTATAAACAGAATAAGGTTAATCCATTATCATCGTGCCTGCCGTTGTTGATTCAGCTACCGATTTTATTTGCACTTTATCGAGTATTCTTTGGTGGGCTACAGACAGACGCAGCAACCGGAATTATTGTCGCTGATCAATTAGAACATTTATATGGTCCACTTCGAGATGTCTATAGTGTCGAGTCACTTAACACGATGTTTTTGGGGTTTGTAGATTTAGCGAAAAATAACAACGTAATTTTAGCGTTAATAGCCGGCGTGTTTCAATTTTTACAGTCACGAATGTTGATGTCACGCCGACCACCAAAAGTAAAAGGATCTGCTGATGAAGGAGTTGTAGCTCGCAGTTCACAAACGATGACTTATATATTTCCTTTAGTAACTGTATATTTTGCTTACCTATTTCCTGCCGGACTAGCTTTGTATTGGGTGGTCTCTACTATGTTTCAATGGATACAGCAGTTAATATACTTTCGGCGACAAGACAGAGCAAACGAACAGCCAACTACCGAACAAGATAATGTTAGTAAATAAAAAACAATTAATCGGACTTAAGGTACTAACTAAAAGCGAACAAGAACTAGGCGTAATCTGTGATTTTGAACTAGATCCAGAACAACACACAATTGTTGGTTATTTGGTAAAAAAATCAAAGATTATTCCGGGATTTATCTCCGAAGAGTTAATAGTAAGACCAAAGCAGGTGATATCAGTAACAGCTGAACAAATGATAGTAGACGATATGGTGATTAAAGATCAGGAACTTGAAACAGCTACCCAGCCATCAACCTAGTTTTTTAGCTTAGAGCGCGTCAACGACCGGCTTTTATCGGGATTTATTTTAATATTTAATATGGTAGTTTTGGGGTAAAGCCAGGGACGTATACGATTGGCCCACTCGATAATTGTAATGGCTTTCTTGTCTTGCTGACACATATTAATAGTGTTAATAAGCTCCGGATCGGGTTTGTTAATTCGGTAACAATCAACATGATGCAGCCGCTTAAAGCCCTGCTTACTGATGGGATAAGTTTTTAACCAAACAAAAGTTGGACTGGTTGCCTTAGTCTGATTGCTAAGAAATTTTATAATATATTTTACTAAAGTAGTTTTGCCCGCACCCAATGGTCCAATCAAGCCAATGATGGGCGGCTTTGGTAGTTTTTTTACTAAGGTTAGAGCAAATGTTTTTGTGTCAATTAGTGTCTTAAGACGCATTGATGTAGTTTGATTGTTGTTCTGGTCTCTATCCTTGACAGCTGGCAAGGTCACGCCTATACTAATCTATTCTCTTTATTTTGTCATATAGTATTTATGGAACAATCAATAACGCAACAAGTAAAACAGACGATTGATCACAGTAAGCAAATCTTAATTGTATTACCAAATTTACCTAGCACCGATGCTATCGCCGCGGGTCTCGGACTTTATATGACCCTTGAGCAAGCTGGTAAGAAGGTAAAAGTTGTATGCAATAAACTTTCCATGCCGCCGCAGCATATGTTTTTACCAAAGAGCAAAGTTATTTCTTCAGACCTTGTTGCTTTGAGAAAGTTTGTAATAACTTTAAACACCAGCAAAACCAAAGCTGAAGAATTGAGCTATGAAATGAATGATGATCGACTCGATATTTTTATTACGCCAAGGGGGCAGGGCTACTTTAATGAAAGCGATATTACTACCTCGGCTAGCGGATATGAATATGATTTGATTATTACTCTCGATGCAGCTAATCTTGAGGCTCTCGGTTTGCTTTATGATAAGAACACGGAATTTTTCTATCGCACGCCGATAATAAATATAGATCACAATCCAAGCAATGAGTACTACGGCCAGATAGATTTTGTTGATCTTACTGCTACATCGGTGTCAGAAATAATTTTTGAATTGATCCAAGATTGGGAGAGTAAAAAATTGGACGAATATATTGCCACCAGTTTGTTGGCTGGTATTATCAGCAAGACCAAAAGCTTTAAATCGTCGTCAGTAACACCAAAATCTTTGTCAATTGCCAGTCATTTGGTATCGTCAGGAGCACGACGCGATGATATCGTGCGTCACTTGTATCAAAATCATTCACTTAGCACTTTAAAATTATGGGGACGCGCTTTAGCCAGATTAAAAGAAGACATGAACAAACGGCTGGTCTGGTCACTAGTAAATAATAATGATTTTGAACAATCTGGAGGGACCACCGATGATATAGCTGGGGTTATTGATGATCTAATGGTTAACACACCCGAAGCTGAATTAATTGTCTTAATTTATGGTCAAACGCCGTCCCAAACGAAAGCCTTGATTAGCTCACACCGCACCGTAAATGCTCTACAAGAATTTAAAAAATACAAACCTAGCGGCAGTAAACATTTTATTACTTTAGATTTTCCAAACAAAAAATTAGAAGAAGTAGAAAGCGAACTAATAAAACACGCTCGTACGATTCTGGCTAAGAAATAAAGACAACAATAATCACGATCAAATAATCGCCTACTGACGATGATTTTATCTATAGTACCTGTTATAATGTAATTAAGTAATAACCAATCTTTATGAACCCAGCAGACGACACCAAGGACCAAAGTTACTCATCTATCTCCGATTTCAAGGTAGCCACGAAAGATACTGAGGATAAATTTACCGAGAAGATGGGAGAAATTCATATCAAAGAAGAAGAGCGGCAAACACAACAAGAGGCCTCCGCTCTCGGTCTTGGCTATATCAATCTAACTGGTTTTCCAATTGGCCCGGAAACAATTTCTATAATTGAACACAAAGACGCCCAAACCTCAAAGTCGATCTGTTTTTTAAGATCGGGACGAGAAATACGGATTGGCACTACCCAACCACAGCATCCACAGTTACCCAAAGTTATCGAAAAAATTCAGAACAAATACACAGCCAATGTTGAATTATATTTGATTTCTGATCATAGCTTTGAACAAGCGATAAAACTGTACGATCGTATACCTAAGTATAAGCCGATAATATCCGGAATCACGCTTACCTCGGCAGATGTTAACCAATATAAAAAACAGCTCGGGACGGGATTTAGAGATTTAAAAGCCAAAATAAACTCAGTACCGCTTACCCAGCTGGTGTCTATGCTGATTGCCGGTGCCGTCAACTCTGATGCCTCAGATGTACATATTGAAGCCGAAGAAAAGGACGTAAAAGTGCGTTTTCGTATAGATGGTGTGTTGCAAGACGTGGCTACCCTACCGCATGATTATTGGTCTAAAATTATTAATCGAATTAAACTACTTTCTGGATTAAAAATAAACATTGATAAAGAGCCACAAGATGGTCGCGTTAAGTTAGAGCTTGAGGATGACAAGATTGACGTTAGGGTATCCACCCTGCCAACTGCTTACGGCGAGAGCGTAGTTATGAGGTTATTACGATCTTCAAAACAGGGGCTAGTTTTTGATGCGCTGGGACTCAGAGGAGATGTTTTTGAGAAATTAAATCAACAAATCATAAGACCGAACGGTTTAATTCTAAACACCGGACCGACTGGTTCGGGTAAGACCACCACCTTATATGCTATTCTAACAAAACTTAACGATACTGAAACCAAGATTATTACTTTAGAAGATCCTGTGGAATATGAATTATCCGGCATCAACCAAAGTCAAGTGAATAAAAAGAAAAATTATGATTTTGCTACGGGCTTAAAGTCAATAATGCGCCAAAATCCTGATATTATTATGGTTGGTGAGATACGAGACAAAGAAACGGCCCAGACGGCTATCCAGGCAGCGCTCACCGGCCACTTAGTGCTATCTACTCTACACACTAATGATGCCGCCGGTGTAATTCCCCGCTTATTGGCTATGGAGATAAAGCCCTTTTTACTAGCTCCGGCAATTAATGCGGCCATGGCCCAGCGATTAGTGCGATTAATATGTGAACACTGCAAAGAAAAAGACGATCTTGACCAGGAAAAGATGGAAAGAGTAAAGAATCTTCTAAGCGCCCTACCTGAGCAGGCTAGAAAAAAGCTAGACCTGACCAAGCCCCTCACTTTTTATAAAGGCAAAGGATGTCAAAAGTGTAATGATATCGGTTACCGAGGACGTATAGGAATATTTGAAATTATAGTGATGAATAAAGATGTTGAGAAAGAAATATTATCCGGTCAGGTATCGGAATATAAAATGCGTGAATTAGCACAAAAGCAGAGCATGATAACAATGATCCAGGACGGGTTGCTAAAGGCCCTTGACGGCCTGACTACCGTTGAGGAAGTGTTTACCGTCTCTGAATAGACCTATTAGCCGAGCTGGTTAATAATTTTATTTAAATCATCAAGCTGTTCTTGAGTCGCAGCTAACTTTTGGTTTTCTTGGCTTACAATTTCCTTAGGTGCTCGCTCAGCAAAGTTCTTATTACCAAGTTTGTTCTTCTGGGTGGTAATATATTTCTGTAATTTTATCAGATCAGAACGGAGATGCTTTTTGATGTCAGAAGATACTGTCCAGCCATAACTAATTCCACCGACCGAACCAACTGATTTGATAGCATCGGGACTGACAATTTCTATCCTTGAGGCCTGGGCCAACTGTTTAATAATAGGTTGGAAATCGATTAATATTTTCCGATACAAGCTGCTGGCCAATAACATATCAATCTTCTTATTGGCCGGTATGGCCATCAGGGCGCGGGTATTTCTTATTTTGGACACCAGATTAACAATTCGCGCGTGCTCCTTATCGGTCGGTGAGTAATTTATTTTTTCCACTTTAGGCCAATCGGAAATCATTAACAAGTTGTTATCACCAAGCTTTTCCCAGATATGCTCGGTAACAAAGGGCATAAAAGGATGTAGCAATTTGAGTGAGGTCCTTAGGGTCAAGGATATAACAGCGGAAGTATTTTTAGTCCGGCGAGCCTTGGTTTCTTCAAGATAGACATCAGCAAAATCATGCCAAATAAAATTATATATAAGCTCACCAGTTGTTCCGTAGCTGTAGTTATCCATTGCCCGAGTGACGGTTTTTATTAATTCGTTAAGTTTATGAATGATCGATTTTTCCTCAATGGTGAGATATTTAAAATCAATTTTATTAGTTCTTGATAAATCCTGAGTCAGCATTGCGTAGCGGGCAATGTTCCAAATTTTGTTGCCGAAATTTCTATAAGCGGCAATTTTCTCTTCGTACAACCGCATATCATTTCCGGGCGAAGTACCGATTACCAAGCTTAATCTAACCGCATCAGCACTATATTTTTTGCTCATTTCGAGAGGATCAATGCCATTACCGAGAGATTTTGACATTTTACGGCCCTGCTTGTCGCGCACTAAGCCGTGAAGATAGACTGTTTCAAATGGTATTTCGTCCATGATATAAGTGGTCATCAAGATCATCCGAGCCACCCAGAAAAATAATATATCATAACCCGTCTCCATAACCGTGGTTGGATGAAAAGTTTTGAGATCCTTGGTCTTATCTGGCCAACCGAGTGTTGAAAAGGTCCATAAAGCAGACGAAAACCAGGTATCAAGCACATCAGTGTCTTGTTCAAATCTCTTATGCGAACAGGCGGGACATTTGTCCGGTGGTTTGGCCCCGACAAAAACCTGACCGCAACCATTTATTTTCTTGGTTGATACGAATTTATATTTGTAAATCCAGGCCGGTGTGGTAGCAGTAATTTTTTTATCGGGATGATGACGCTTAAAAGCAGCAACAAGTTCAGTAAGTTTCTTATATGTTGCCCCGTGCTCGGGGTCAGCTAAACGAATTTTATCAATCGTTGTTTGCTCAACAGCGGTGATGGTCCCGTGTCCGATGACTGTGTTCTGCTGGCTGTTGTCAAAGGCCACAATATCACCAACGGCAAATCCATGATCACGCAGACGATAAGTCTTTGTCTTGCCAGCAAAAAGTTGTGGTAACACGCTTTCGTGAAAGCCCAGGCGTGGCAGACGACCAGCCTTTAAGCCGCCACAGTACCAAACGGGGATACGATGACCAAACCACAGCTGACGAGAGATGTTCCAGTCATGAAGGTTATTTAGCCAGTGAAAATAAACCTTAATAAATTGTTTAGGAATTATATTTATCTCTCCCGATTTGACTACCCGGAGAGCCTGATGCTTAAGCGATACTTTTTTATTACCGCTTTTTATGACTGGTTTTTCAACGCTGATGAACCACTGATTAGATACCAAGGGCTCGATTGGGGTATGACAACGATAACAAATTGATAAATTATGTTTATAGTTTTCATCAATGTGGTCAACCAGCCCTTTTTGCTCAAGTTTGGATACTATTTTTACTCGTGACTCACGCGCCAACGATCCGGCCAGTTCACCAGCCGCTGCTGTCAGCTTACCGTCCTCATCTATTATTTTTTCAATGGGTAAATTGTGTTTTTTTGCTAAATCAAAATCAACAAAACTATGACCCGGCGTAATGGTCATAGCCCCACTGCCTTCCTGAGGATTGGCCGCTTTATCGGCAATCACCCGGGCCTTTACCTTTCCATCAATCCATTCAACATCAAACTCTCGACCAACCAAGTGTTTATAACGTTTATCATCAGGATGTACAATTATTATCTTATCACTAAATTTTGTTTCTGGACGAGCAGTCCCGATAGTTACTGGGCCATACTTAAAATAATAAAAAGATGTAATTTGTTCTTTATATTCTACCTCATCATCGGCCAGTGTTGACTGACAGCGTGGGCACCAATTAACAATTCGGTTGCCACGATAGATCAAGCCATCGTTATACATCTTAACAAATGTTTCCTGGACGGCCCTAGTTAGTCCTTGGTCCATAGTATATCTTTCACGCGACCAATCGCAGCTGGCTCCCAGGGCCCGAATTTGCTGTCGGATACGTGATTTGGAATCTTCGACAAAGTCTTCAACTCGTTTTTCAAAGACCTCTCGGCCAAGATCGTGCTTAGTCTGTCCTTTTTCTTTGAGCTGTTTCTCAATTACATTTTGTGTAGCAATGGCCGCATGATCGGTACCCGGTAGCCACAGCGTTTTATAGCCTCTCATCCTCGCATAGCGGGTCATAATGTCTTCAATAGCTAAAGTTACCGCGTGACCGATATGTAGCGTACCGGTGGCGTTGGGCGGAGGCATAGCAATCGAAAAAAGTTTGGTTCTTCGACCCGGTAAGTTGTCGGGATTAAAAAATCCCGAATCTTCCCATTTCTTATAAATACTTGATTCGTATTTATTTGGTTCGTATGCTTTTGGTAGGTCTTTTGGATCCATATAAAACAAACCCTTCTGTGAAGGGCCTTAGGATATTATTTAAGGCGGTACCACCTTACATTATACTTATTACATTGCTGTTACGGGCTGACCCGGCCGGCTCTACTACCTGAGCGCCTATGTTCTGGCTTATATTGAAGGGTTCTGCCGGCTGCTATCCAGATGACACTAATTCTGGATCATGGCATTTAAGCTTGTTAGGTGGAGCAATAGTAGCTAATATAAGACCATTAGTCAAACTAAAAAATAGCAAACATGAACAAAATTATTGTCACTGGCGCAACCGGACAAATTGGTTCGGAGCTAGTAATAGCGCTAAGAAAAAAATACGGTAAAAATAACGTAATTGCAATCGGTCATTCCAAGCCGGCTGGTGATTTAGCCGATGGTCCGTTTGCCGTCGTTGATGTAACCGATAAAGAAGCTTTAAGTATATTAATCGCTAAACATCAAGCCGATACGATATTTCATCTAGTTGGGATATTGTCGGCTAAGGGCGAAAATGATCCCGAACTAGCATGGCGCGTAAATATCGAAGGCCTAAAGAATGTTCTAGATATCGCCCGTAAAAGTAAGGTTAAAAATATCTTTTGGCCCAGCTCGATCGCTGTCTTCGGGCCAACTACTCCGCCTGATAATACCCCCCAGCGCACAATATCAGAACCCACGACTATGTACGGTACCACAAAAGTTGCTGGCGAACTGTTGTGTCAATACTACTGGAAAAAATTTGGCCTAGACATCCGCAGTCTCCGCTATCCAGGATTAATTAGCTACAAGACACTGCCCGGCGGTGGAACAACTGATTATGCGGTGGCAATTTTCATTGAGGCTTTGAAAAATAAAAAGTACGAATGTTTTGTCAGCCCAGAAACGGTCTTGCCAATGATGTATATGCCTGATGCGATTCGCGCCACAATGGAATTGATGGAGGCGCCAAGCGAAAAAGTTATAATTCGCACCAGCTACAATATAACTGCCATGAGTTTTTCCGCTGAAGAATTGGCCAACTCAATTGCCAAGCACGTACCAGGATTCAGCTGTACCTATAAACCCGATGATCGCCAAGCCATTGCTGATTCCTGGCCGCGATCAATTGATGACAGCCAGGCCAAGGCTAACTGGGGCTGGCAACCAGAATTTGATCTAGAAAAAATGACCGTGGATATGATGGAAAATATAAAAAATGGACAAGATAGATAAAGCTCTATCAATAATAATTAATAAAGATGATAAAATTTTAACATGAATAAATTAATTGCTATTGATATCGTAATTATTCCGCCCCAGGAAATATATGACTGGGCCGTTTCAATAAACCATGAACTTTGGAACAAGTGGCATGAAGGTTATAAATTTGACGAAACTCATCTTCCTCATATCTCTTTGTTAATGCTATTTGTAGATAGAGATGATTTAACATCAATCAATGGCCTGATAAACAAGATTGCTGACAAATACAGCCCCATACCACTAATCGCCTCACTTATGTCGGGTGAGGTTAAATACGGTGAAAATGAGTCATTTGAATATACGGCCCTTTCCCTTCAGCCGCGAGACTTATTATTAAAGCTTCATCGGACGCTGCTAAATGAACTTAGAGATTATAATAAGTTCGACGGTACAGACGATTCCTTTTTTCGAAACAGTAATGAAAAGATAAGAGAGGGTTCGGTAAATTATACGAAAGAATTTTTAATTAATCATAGTGATAAAAACTATGATCCACATATAACCATCTTTGCCGGCAAGGGGACAGATAAAAAAGAAAAAAAAGACTTTATAGCTGACAGGCTCACTATTTGTCATCTGGGTGATTATAATTCCTGCCGGAAAATACTAGCCGAGTGGCGATTAAAATAAAGCCCGGCAAAGGGCCGAACTCCGTCGAACGTTGCTCACCTTGGTCGAGTAACAAGGTGTCAGGGTTGCTCAACAGAGCCTTTTGGAGGTGGTTGACTGGTTGGCTGGTTAGGCTGGCACAAGCCGGTCAACGCTTTTGACCAATTGCCGGGGACATCAGAACAATACGAATAATAAACTAAGATTAAGTTATCTTACCTTGCTGATAAATACTTAGCAACGCTGTTTTTATACCAGTTCCCAATTGGGATCGGCTTCTATATCCTGCCAGCGAATAAACTGCTTTTTTTTGGCTTTAAAATAGCCGGTCATGGCGATCATAGCGGCGTTATCAGTGCAATGCTCTAAGTTTGGTTGATAATATTTGATCGGAGAGAATTTTTTGACCGCCTGTGCTAATTGACGACGCAGCTCTTTATTAGCAGCAACACCGCCAGCTAATAATACAGATTTTGGTTTAAATTTTTCAACGGCTTTAATAGTTTTTAATATTAAAACATCAATTACTGCCTGTTGAAATTCAGCACACAAATTATCAACTTGTTTTAGATTGAGTTTTTTATTTATGGTTTCATACACCACCGCGGTTTTTAATCCAGCAAAACTAAAGTCAAAATTCTTTTGTCCTATCATTGGACGCGGTAGATTAAATTTTCCGAGTTTGCCAGCAGTGGCTCGCTTACTTACAATTGGTCCGCCGGGATAACCAAGCTTTAGATGATTAGCAACTTTATCAAAGGCCTCACCAGCCGCGTCGTCCCTGGTACGACCAATCAAATGGTAGTTGCCAATATTATTTATTAGCACTAGTTCGGTGTGTCCCCCGGAGACAGTTAAACAAACAGCCGGTAATTTGATATCAATTAACTTGCCATCTTTTCGCGGCAGCCAGTTTGATAATATGTGGGCTTCCATGTGGTTTATGGCAATAATTTTTTTCTTCAATACCACCGCTAGCGTCCTAGCTGTTTCCACGCCACTAATTAGGGAAGTTACTAGGCCCGGACCAGCCGTTACGGCAACGTAATCAATGTCTTTAATGTCGATCCTTGCCTGCTTAACTGCCTCAATCAATGTTGGTGGCAGGGTTTGGATGTGTTGGCGGGCGGCTAACTCAGGCACCACGCCACCGTATTTGGCATGTAATTTTATTTGCGATACCAAAATATTTGACAGAAACTTGGCTCGGCGCTTATTAATCTCAAGCACGGCCACACCGGTTTCGTCACAAGATGTTTCGATAGCAAGGATGGTCATTTATAAGTTTTTAATCTTTGTTCTTACGTATATATTCTCGCATGGCATATGGAATAACCGTACTGGGAACCTTCCTTTTTCTTTTTTTCCACCAAGCTGCTCTTTTTTGTAACCCCATCTTCTTGGGTGGTCGCTTTGGACTTGTTCTTCTTCGAGAAATTTTTGGCTTAGTGATGCTCATAGTAATGTTGGTAGCGCCTACGGGATTCGAACCCGTGTTACCAGGATGAAAACCTGGCGTCCTAGGCCGGACTAGACGAAGGCGCCGCATATGAATCAAACCACATACTACTTTATCACTGACGATTGGTCAACCCCTTTTGTTGAAAATTATTGCTTAATTACGTATACTATTGTTAAGGAGTTTATTTATCCATGCCCAAAAAAGAAAAAACCAAGCCAACCATTACTCAACAAGACGAAGCCCGAGTTGATTGGCTCAACGAAAATTTTGATGGTCAATTAGCCATCGATGTTTATCAGTCAGGCGATAATATAGTTATCAAATCGGCCATTGCCGGCGTCCAACCAGATGATATCGATATAACGGTAAATAATGATATGGTGACCATAAGAGGCGTGCGTCATCAAGATGACGATATCGAAGCGAGGGATTTTTATTTTCAGGAATGTTACTGGGGAGGCTTCTCCCGCTCAGTAGTACTGCCGGTGGAGGTGGATTCTGATAAAGTTGCCGCCTCAATCAAAAATGGTGTACTGACAGTAACATTGCCTAAAGCAAAAAGCGGTTCAGTAAAAAACGTTGAAGTCGAAGACCTCGACGAAACTGAGTAAAGTAAAATTTGATTTAATACGGTAAGGGCTGCTTATTATTAGAATCAAGTCAGTTTTTATGTCTAAAAACAGTGATAATAAGGAGCCAAAAGAGATAAAAGGCAAGAGCTCCACAAAGCGTCGTCCGGCAATAAGCATTGGCATTGCCGCCGGCATTATTGTCGTTTTGGCTATAACCGGCATTGCAATTTTTAAAACGGCTTATGCTGATAAAGTACTACCACGTACAAAAATAGCGGATACTTATGTCGGGGGACTGATAGAACAACAAGTCGCTGATATCGTCCAAGAGTATGCCGATCAGCTGGCTGTTGATGGTATTTCTTATAATTATGGCGGTCGTCAAGTGACCCTACAACCAACCGTTTCGGCTGCCGATGATCCTGATTTAACGTATGAATTATTTACCGTCGATCCTGAAACTACGACCAGTAACGCTCTTGGTATTGGCCATCAGCAATCATTTGTAAACGATATTAAAGATCACGTCTTGGCTTTAGTAAGCGGTCATGAAGTAGTGGTTGCCTATTCAATAGATAGTCAAGCCGTCTACGATTATTTAAAAGAGAATTATCAAGAAGTAGATAAACCGGCCACTAATGCCGACTTTGAATATAATAATGAAGTGTTTACCGTCACCGGAGAAAACAGTGGCCAGGTAATTGATTATGAAAAAGCTATATTTGACCTGAGCAGCCGGATAAGAAATTTATCTTTAGAAAGCATCAATCTAGAGTTAATCATGGAAGAACCAACGGTGTCATACTCCGACGCTCAGCAACTCTTAGATGAAGCCCAGGGGATTGTCCAACAAGCCCCGCTGACCCTTAGGGCCGAGGAAGAAGTGTCATGGGAGGTGAATAAAGAAACCTTTGGACGGTGGCTGACGGTAAGGAGTGATAATCAACAAACGACCCTAGCCCTAAAGACAAACTTAGTGTCGGAATTCTTGCAAGATAAGAAAACAGAATATGATATTGAAATGAAGGAGGGTAAGCTCGAACTGGCCAACGGCAAAGTGACCGAATTTCAACCCAGTCAAACCGGTCGGGAAATTGTGATTGATGAATCAATTAATAATATTGAAATTGAAGTAATTAAAAATGGCAGCAATGAAAGTCTATTAGCTATAGCAATAAATGACCCAGTGCAACAAACCGGCGATGTAAATGATCTGGGCATAAATGAAATTATTGGGGTTGGCGAATCTGATTTTTCCGGTAGCCCAACTAACCGGCGTAAAAATATTGCTCTAGGCGCGGCCATGCTGCACGGGCAACTAATCAAACCTGATGAAGATTTTTCTCTAGTTGCTGCCCTGGGCCGCTTCGATCCGGCCGACGGCTGGTTACCCGAGCTGGTCATAAAGGGCAACAAGACAATACCGGAAATTGGCGGTGGCGCCTGTCAATTTGGCACTACCATGTTTCGTGGCGCCCTTGATACAGGTTTACCCATCACCGCCCGTCGTAACCACTCATATACGGTGAGTTACTATTATCCCATTGGTACCGATGCTACTATTTATGATCCAGCACCGGATATGCGCTTTAAGAATGACACCGGACATCATATATTACTCCAGACGCGCATCGAAGGTAACAAATTAATCTTTGAATTTTGGGGTACTAATGACGGTCGAGTTACCACTCAGACTAAACCAGTGCTAACCAACTGGACTGAACCACCGCCACGGAAAGAAGTTGAAACAACCGATTTGCCGCCGGGTGAAGTTAAGTGTACTGAGAGAGCCCACAGTGGCGTCACGGCTAGTTTTAATTATAGCGTAACATACGCTGATGGTACGGCCTTGAACAACACCTTTTCCAGCCGCTATAAACCATGGCAAGAAGTCTGCTTGGTCGGCGTGGCTCCAGAAAGCGCAGCCGAAGCTGATTAGTATTTGACAACCATATAAAATCGGCTATTATTACCCAGCTGAATCTTCCCTCTTCCTGTGATCAGGCTTTGTCGTAGTCGGTGACAGACTTCCTCAAATTGCGTCTCAGCTTAATAGCCGGGGATAGTTAATCACCATACGTTGAGTCTGGTAGCAAAAGAAGATTTAGTTACGGGCGCTGTCGACTGCAAGACAGCGCCTAATTATTTAATTTACTTGACACTGAAAATTATATGTATATAATGATTCTTCCGACCTAAATCTTTGGTACACGTGCTTTGACGGGTTTTTCAAAGCTAGCTTAAGCATAATGTGACACATAGCTACCTGTCTCACGGTATCAAGGACAGCTCATCAAAGGGCTGTATCGTTCAAGTGGTCGGCGCCTCGTCTCTGAAACATGGGACGAGGCATTATTTTTATAAAGATAAAAAACTACTCAGCGCTACTCTGTGGACAAGAGAACTATTCAAAGGAAGAAGGAAGGTAAACCTGCCTTATCCTCTAAAGGGCTCCCATGCTTGTCGTGTCCACAGAATACCAGTGAGTAGTAGTTTCAAATAAATATATCCAGTTTTTATGGAACAAAAAAGATTATCATATAATAAAGATTATGTCAATAGTATCAGCAAATACAAGAGAAAAATCTTGAAAACAAGCAATAATAATGCTAATATTTGCTCACTTAGTAAGGATTGTTTATGAAAATATCATTAATACCAATAAATAAAAAATCAGCTGTCAGAACTTATGTTCTATCATATTTTCAGGGTGAAAATCCAAATTCAGCGGCTGGTTGGCAACGCCTAAGTCCGGCAGGCAAGAAAATAGTGACTGCTTATTTCAAAGAAAACTTTTCCGGTCAATCTGGGCAAGAGCAAGTTTCATTGACTGGACGGGGCAGAGAGGCGGTTTTACTTCTGGGGCTTGGCAATAAAGGTGGCTGGAATCAACATCGTCAGGTATTGAGCATACGCAGAATTGTTCAGTTAGCAAAAAAATCAAGGATTTCCCAATTAATGATATGGTTGGATGATCTTAATATAAAAAACCAAGTAGCGGCCAAACTTATTGAAATCGTGTGCAATCAGGCCCAATATGCCGATTATGATTTTAATAAGTACAAAAAAAAGCCAACCAACGGTTGGCCAAATATTCAACAATTAGTCCTAGCAATCTCCGATAAGGTAACTAGCGATTTGAAACAAGCTGTTCACTTTGGACAAATCATTGCCGAAGAAGCAAACAATGCCCGGGAACTATCAAATATGCCTGGCGGTGAAATGACCCCAACTACACTGACCAACGAAGCCCTGGCGGTGGCTAAGAAATATAAACTAAAAGCCGAGATATTAAAACCGAAGCAAATAGAAGCGATTGGTATGGGGGGCATAGTCGGAGTGTCACGAGGCAGCGACGAAGAACCGCGTTTTATCATCTTAGAATACAATGGTTCCGCCGACAAAAAAGCCAAACCAATTATAATAGTTGGCAAGGGCGTTACTTTTGATACCGGCGGACTTAATGTGAAGCCGGAAGATTCGATGTATGAAATGCATATGGACATGGCCGGTGCTGCTTCGGCCATTCACGCAATTGCGGCCATAGCCCGTCTTAAAATAGAACAACGAGTAGTTGTATTAGTACCAGCGGTCGAGAATATGCCCTCCGGATCAGGCTATCGTCCCGGCGATGTGTTAAGATCTTTATCAGGTAAAACAATGGAAGTCATAAACACTGATGCCGAGGGTAGGTTGATATTAGCAGATGCCCTTACTTATGCCGAACGATATAAACCAAAATTAGTTATCGATCTAGCAACTCTGACCGGCGCCGCTATGGTAGCGCTTGGCGGTTGGGCAACGGCATTATTTACTGATAAAGAAAACATAGAGAAATTATTTCGAGAAAGTGGCGAGGCAACCGGAGATTACGTCTGGCCGCTGCCGCTGTGGGAAGAATATGAGGGTGAAGTAAAAGGAACTTTCGCCGACGTAGCTAATATTGGGAAACTTAAAGGCAAGGGCGGAGCCATAACAGCTGCCATATTTTTAAAGCAGTTTGCTCGTAAATATCCCTGGGTCCATTTAGACATTGCCTCAACCATGACGTCGATCGACGGACAGTATATCTCTAAGGGAGCAACCGGGGCTGGTTTACGGGTAGTGGTTGAAGCAATTCGTAATTTGGAATAATCATAATGTCAGTAACAGAGCGCATAATAACTACTAACGAAAAGGCTGAAGACCGAAATCTTGATGCTACATTAAGGCCCAGCAAATTAAGCGAATATGTTGGTCAGCAGAAAATAAAAGAACATCTTAATATTTTTATTGGTGCCGCTCAAAAAAGAAAAGAATCACTTGAACACGTTTTGCTACACGGCGCACCTGGTTTAGGCAAGACCACCTTAGCCTATATAATTGCCAATGAGATCGGCACGAAGATAAGGGTTACTTCCGGGCCGGCTGTTGAACGCGCTGGTGATTTAGCAGCAATATTAACAAACTTACAAGAAGGCGACATTCTGTTTATAGATGAGATTCATCGGTTGAATAGAACCATTGAGGAGATGCTGTACCCCGCCATGGAAGAATATCGCTTGGATATTGTGGTTGGCAAAGGACCATCAGCCCAAACTTTACAATTAGACTTGCCTCGTTTTACCATTATCGGCGCCACAACCAGAATGTCCCTATTATCGTCACCTTTGAGAGATAGGTTTGGTATGACTTACCGCATTAATTATTATTCCGACGATGATATTGAAAAAATAGTCGATCGTTCGTCGAAGATATTGAGCGTGGATATCAAACCAGATGCCAAGATAAAAATTGCAAATCGGGCCCGACAAACTCCCCGAGTCGCCAATCGCTTGCTAAAACGGGTACGCGACTATGCTCAAGTCAAAGGTAGCGGTCAAGTAACCGACATCATTGCTGATGATGCTTTAAAAATGCTAGATATTGATCATCAGGGTCTAGACGCATTAGATAGAAAAATTATTGAAACTATTATTGATAAGTTCAAAGGTGGCCCGGTTGGCATTAATACTATCGCCGCTGCTATTTCAGAAGAGATAGAGACTATTACCGATATCTATGAGCCGTTTTTACTACAACGAGGTTTTCTGGCCCGCACACCTAGAGGACGGGTGGTAACCGATGTCGGTTATAAACATTTGAATAAGAAACCACCCGCCACGCAACAACGGTTCGTGTAGTATGTCAAAGATTAAAATAACGAAACCCCAAATAAACATTCCTAGGCTAATTGAAAAGGAAGTTATTTTTACTAATAATAGAGGATTAAAATTAGCAGGAATGTTACATCTACCACGCGGTAAGGGTCCGTTTCCGGCAATTATTCATTGTCATGGATTTAAACGTGATAAAGACCAGGTGTTAGGAATAGCGCTTTGTCGCAATTTGCAAGTAAACGGAGTCGTTGCATTGCGTTTTAGTTTTTCTGGTTGGGGCAGAAGCCAAGGTCGATATACTGATACTAATTTTACTAACAAAGTTAATGATGCTTTAGCAGCGATTAAGTATTTAAAAAAACTTAAAGTAGTTAATAATAAACGTATTGGTTTGTCCGGTCTTAGTATGGGAGGTGGTGTAGTAATGCAAGTAGCCGGTAAACACTACACACCAAAAGTGTTAATAGCTTTTGCCCCAATGATTTCGGGTAAACGATTTGTAAACACCACTTTTAGCCAATCAGCAATAAAAAAAGCAAATAAAATAGGATTTGCATTATATCGTGATCAAGCAAGAGATATTATTTGGAAGTTCTCTAAAAGATTTATTGAAAATTTATCTCAAGTGAATATTCTAAAAAATGCTAAATCAATCAACGCTCCGACTGAAATAATATTAGGCAATAGCGATAAAGTCATAAGACATAGTGAGGCAAAAAAAGCAATTACCTTAATCGGGGATAAGAAAAGATTTATTATTATCCCTGAGACAGATCACTGGTTTAGACAGATTAAGGGATTAGAAAAAGCTATTACTGAAGCAACAAGCTGGTGTAAAAAATATCTATAATACTAATTGACCAATTTACTGATATTTAGTACTGTGTTATGTTTTGGTAAATTACTTCCGTCCATTTCCACTCGAACCCTGGGAGGTATGAATTACCTTGTCAGACGACCCTGGTCCAGATAAATTGTTGATTGAAATCCTTGAGGCCCTGCCTTTTCTTCATCCTAACCGACCCAGGTGCATAAACCGCAGACAGCAAGCCATAGCTGCCCATACCAATGGCGGCGTAACCAACCAAGCCCAAGCCGAGTTCTTATTAGGACTTCTCAAAGCTAATGGTTATAAGACTGGCGACCTAGTCGTTAAAAAGTTGCGTCAGAGAATTCGCGATTTTCAAGAAGAAAATCGCCAGAAGAAAAAAGACAGGGCAACTAACCTCCACGATCGACCAAGCCGCTGGTATCTCTAGACCGGCGGCCTTATTTTAGGTGAATTTTTTAAACAGTGTCGGGCTCAATATCTTTATATATAATCACCGGCGTACCAACCTCAGTCCAATCAAACAACCACTTGGCATCAGCTTCATACATATTGATACAGCCGTGGCTCATGGGATTGCCAAAATTATCATGCCAGTAAGCCGTGTGAAGAGTATAATCACCATTGTAAGGCATGACCCACTTTACGCCCGGCAGGTAATAACCGGGACCGCTCATTTTTTGAATTGGCGTCTTGGTGTTAACTTTCCATTCCCCAGTTGGTGTCCAATCATTGATGCCAGTAGAAACCCTTGTCCAAAAAAGCAGTTCACCATTTTCATGGGCAAACAAAGATTGTCGACTTAAATTCACGCTAATAACCTTGCCCTCACTCAGGGGGACATCAGCCGTTAGGTATTCAATATCCGGATCAATCGTAGTCATAGCGATAGAAACAGTTTTTTCAGTTTCGGCAGCTGCTATCTCAGTTAGTTGTTTTAGAGTTTGACCAATATCTGCCTTCTGACCTTGACTGTTTTTGTAAGCGTATTCCCCCAGATTTTTAGCTTGATAGCCAAAAGTATTTTTAGGCTCGTTGCCAACTTCATTATTTATATCGATAAAAAAATCAGCCGCTTTTGTTTCACTAAAATAGATTTGAGGGACATGATCTGGCTGATAAACTAGCCAGTCGGCCAGAATTTCTTGATTAAGTTCATAAAGGCGATCATCATAAGTTAACTTTATTGGTTTGGTGATCATTTTTTGCATTTGTTCCTGAGCAGCGAATAGATCGTCATCAATTGGGTTCTTAGGGATGGTCTCAGTATCCAAATCAATCGAAAAATACTTATGCTCGGCCGCAGTGGCCAACAGAATTGACGAAAAGTCCTTAAATTTTACCCGTGCACCATTGTGCCCCTCGGCAATTGCTACCTGACCTTTAATAATCTCTAACGAAGGATTCTCAACCGGGGTGCCATAATGATAGTCTAGCTGATATAAGTAGTCAGTGAACTGATTATAATTGATGTCGTAGATATAGGGAACATTAATCGTGCGGCCGAGCGAGGGCACGCCAAATTGTTCTGTTATTTTGTTTTCTCGTCCTACCCGATAAGCTTGCTCTAATGTTTTTTCAATATTAACTTGTATGCCCAAATCAGAAACAGCCGGAGATATTACATTTGTTCCTATGGATATTTTTATACCGGCAAGATTATATTGCGCAGCCGCTTGATCTAATACCAACCAAGCCTGATCGACCGTTAGGCCGCCAAGAGTTTGTTGACCAGCAGTTACCCCGGGATATATCTTGTTTTCCAAAGTCCGCCCGTAGGCAAATAAAGTACCACCAACTAATGTCACCACCAACAGAAACAGAATGGCAAAGGCTTTTATTATTGTTAAATTATCGTTATTTCCCCCCGTCTTCATTTTTGGTGGAAGGTAAAATTAAATTAAATCTGGTTCAGTATTGATATGTTTGAGATCAACACTTACCGTTTCAAATTTATCTAGAGGCAACATCTCAATTCGAGCTTCGATATAACCTCGTTTAAGGTAATCAGATACTGATTTTATTGTTTGCTCTTGGCCGTTAACCTGATTAATAATTACGGCTTGTTCTGGCAACATATAACCAACTAGTCTTAAGCCCCCGGTTAGGGCAGTAATTAGCAGGACAAGCACAAAAAGTTCACCTATAATTTCGGCTAACCTGTAAAAATGATAATTATTTTTTATTTTATTCTTTGTCATTTTGGTATTATTAAAAAGATGCCAAGCCGAATATATTGGCCTGTTAACAAATTAAACAAAAACGGTTCACCAAAAACCAGTGACCGCATGACAAGAATTATTTAGCTGGTTTTTGTTTTTACTCTAAGAATTGTATCACATTTTTTGCCGACTGTCAATTTATAATTGACCCAGATCGGTTAATCCTGGTATGATTGAGGCGGTTTTTACTATGTATGAGGATACAATTTAGATGTCGCTAGCGGTCCGCGTAGCGCGCAATACCATTATTCAAATTATCGGAAAAGTATTGGGGACAGCCTTAGGTTTCGCTGTTGTCATTTTGCTAACCCGATATTTAGGTACAGAAGGATATGGCCAATATACGACCGTCTTAGCTTATTTAGGATTTTTCTCAGTTATTGCTGACCTGGGCCTTTATTTGATATTGGTAAGAGAAATATCAAAACCAGGAGCCGATGAGGAGTATGTCGTTGGTAATATATTAAGCCTGCGACTTGTCTTTGCTGTTGGTATTTTAGCAGTAGCCGCGGTAGTTGGATTTGTCATGCCCTATCCGGCGATTGTCAAAGCCGGAATTTTACTCGGCACGTTATCTTTTTTATTTGTGGCAGTAAATCAATTGTTGATCGGTCTATTTCAAAAACATCTAACAATGTGGAAGGTGGTAATAGGCGAAGTACTAGGTCGTGTTGCGTTATTGAGTCTGGTGGTGTGGATGGTGGCAGCCAGCATGGGTCTGTTGTCAATTATCGGAGCTATAATATTTGGCAGCTTTGTAAATTTGATCATTGTAATTTTATTTGCCAGAAAATATGTACGTCTAAGCTTACGCTTTAATTTTCCTTACTGGCGACAAATATTAATTCTAACCTGGCCGTTAGCGATTTCCGTAGTGCTCAATCTAATTTATTTTAGACTTGATACTGTCTTTTTGTCTGTCTTTCAGAGTAGCCATGATGTTGGTCTTTATGGCGCGGCCTACAAGGTGCTGGAAATATTAATAACCTTTCCTAATATGTTTATCGGCTTAATTTTGCCAATATTGAGCTATCAAGCAATAACCAACAGGGAGAAATTTATAGAAATATTTCAAAAAAGCTTCGATTTTCTAGTAATTGGCGCCCTGCCATTAGTGGTGGGGGGGATAATATTGGCTCGACCAATAATATTATTAGTCGGTGGAGAAGCTTTTGTTGATGCAGCTATAATATTTCAGCTGCTATTGATTGCGGTTGGCTTTTTGTTCATGGGCGCTCTATCGGGACACGCCATTGTGGCTATTAATAAACAAAGAAAAATGGTGTGGGGCTACTTAGCAGTTGCCGTTGTGGGACTGGCTCTATATTTACTGCTAATTCCGGCTTATTCATATTATGGCGCTGCTATTGGCACAATAATAACCGAAGGCTTGATTGCCTTGGTGGGATTTGTCATAATCTTGCGTACTATGCAATTTAAACTAAAGATTAATATTATTACCAAAAGTCTATTAGCCACCGTGGTGATGGGCGTTACGTTGTGGCAGGTATTTCCATTTATATATAAATTAGAATCAATTTTTGGAGAGCTGGTTTACGGGCGAATAATAGCCACTATTATTGCTCTATTGTTTGGCGGACTAATATATTTTGTCTCACTGGTCTTGCTGCGTGGAGTGTCGCTGAACTTTCTTAAAGAGGTATTAACAGCCAAACAACAGGATAATGAATAGAAAAAATAACCAGCCTATTGTTTCATACGTAATTCCCACCTTAAATCGGCCGGAATCAATAGTTGAATTATCTTATCAACTATTAGGTCAAAATTATCCGAACTACGAAATTGTTGTGGTTGATCAATCAGCTGTCACCAATCGAGCCATGTGGCGAATGACTGATCAATATAAGAAGAAATTACGTTATTATACTTTAAAAAAAACCGGCACTACCGGAGCGAGGAATGTGGGCATAGCCAAATCTCGTGGTGAAATAATAATTTTTCTAGATGACGATTGCCGAGTAGATGGCGATGATTTTACAACCCAGCATGTTAGCAATTATACTGATTCCAAAATTGGCGGTGTTGGCGGCCGAATTGTAGATGAAAATGTTAAGTTAAATCGTCAGCAATCAGGTAAAGTGTGTTGGGTAACCAAAACTGGAAAAATATATGCCAACGCCAGTGCTACAGAAAGGGTTAATATCAATGCGCCGCGTGGAGGTAATATGTCATTCCGCCGATCGGTTATTAGGGTAGCTGGCGGTTTTGATGAGCGGTTTAGCGGTAACGCCATGCGCGAAGAAACTGATTTTTCATTACGCGTTGTAAAGAAAGGTTATTTCATAACCTTTGATCCCCAAGCCGAGGCCGTGCATTTGGGGTTGCCTTTTGGTGGTAGCCGTGACGAAACCAAGCAAGAATGGTACTATCATTTTTTCCATAACGAAATGCTTTTTTTTCTAAAACACTTTCCCAAAATATATTTGCCAATACTGCTGATAAGAAAAATAAGACCAGCGCTAGCGTGCACGTTTTATTACGGCAAAGGCCGGCCAATGGCCTGGCTAACTCCGGCCAGAGGATTTATTCAGGGCATTAAGAGTTATCTAAAAAAGGCATAATGTATCAGGCTACGGCAATAAAATTGAAACCACATAATTGGGTAATTATCGGCATTATTTTTATTGTGGCTTTAGTTGGCGGTTTTTATTTCTTGGAGTGGCTAGGCGGACTAGCTGTTATTGTTTTGGCTATTATGGTTGTATTAACCGGTGCCATCATGAGAAATCCTTTCATTGGTCTGTTGGCTATTGTGGTTGCTCTGCCTTTCGAGTGGGTTGGCTCGATTGATATTTCTGGACTCACGCTACGAATATCACAAGTGCTGTTAATCATCACCGCTACGGCTTGGCTGCTAAATGGCCTGATTAACAAAAGACTTGAATTTAAGAGCAATCCAATTTTTTACCCGTTGATAGTGTTTGTAATAATAAATTTGTTGTCATTTACCCAGGCAGTAAATCTTAAAAGAGCCGCAGTTGTGTTGGCGGCTACAATCTTAACCATGTTGTTGGCTGGTTTAATCCCTCAATTGATTGACAGTCTCAAAAAAGCCAAGCTGGTTTTACGAGTATTATTTGTAATCACCATAATTGTAACACTGTTTGGTATCTACCAATTTATTGGTGATCTGATAGGATTGCCGCAAAGTTTGACCGGCTTACGGGACCTATACACTAAGGACGTTTTTGGCTTTCCGAGAATTCAGGGAACCGCATTGGAGCCATTATACTTCGTAAATTTTTTAATCTTACCCATTACATTAGCTTTTGCTTTTTTAATAAGTCGAGAAAAAGTCATGAATATTCTGCTGCTGGCGGCGCTCTTGCTTCTAGGTGTTATTAATGTGGTCTTGGCTTTATCGCGGGCGGGCTGGGTGGCGCTGGCGGTAAGTTTGGTAATTGTAGGTATTTATTATTTTCGTAAACTAATCACACCACGACAGTTCATAATTGGTCTGCTGATAGTATTGATAACCGCCTATGTTTTTATTAGAGTGTTTGGCTTGACCGAAGATGTCGAAGAAAGCTTTGCCGCTTTTGGCCGTCAATCGTTAGCCTTTTTTGAAGGTGCTTCATTTACCGACCGGGTATCAACTTTTACCGACGCCTGGGTTTCTTTTAAGATGAATCCCTGGCTAGGTATTGGCACCGGCAACTTTGGTCCGATAGTAGCTTTGTTTCCCGCCATTGAACCCGTTGGCGGATGGCTTATTGTGAATAATATATTTCTTGAGATTGCTGTTGAAACTGGCATTTTTGGTTTAGCCGTTTTTATCTTGATATTAGGAATATTATTTATCAGATCAATTAAGGCAATTAACATTACTACATCGTCCTGGCTGAGGGCAGCTCTTATCGGCAGCTTAGCTGCTTTAGCGGGCGTGATGGTCCAATATCAAACTTTTTCCATCCTCTTTATTATGCATATCTGGTTCTTGTTTGGCTGGTTAATAGCATTACAAAACCTTGCTTTTACTAAAAGAATTAACCAATGATTGCTTTGCTGATAGTAGTTAGTTTAATGGGCTTAGCTGTAGTAAGTTGGTGGCGATTGTGGTGGGGTACGGCCGCTATAGTTCTAATTATGCCTACTTACTTGCTGCGCTTTGAGCTGTTTACTATTCCCACAACTCTATTAGAGATGGGAATATACGTTGTTTTTGCTATCTGGCTTATAAGACTGGTACAAAGAAAGATTGATTTAAAATTAGTACCTAAGTTTTGGTGGATTATCATAGCACTCTGGTTAGTTATTGGATTCTCATCAGCCATAGTCGCTGATGACAAAGCAGCTGGTTTAGGTCTGTGGAAAGCTTACTTTCTTGATGCCGCTTTGTACTTTGTGGTTTTAGTAACGGTTATTAAGAGCTTACATCAGGTATGGCGGGTATTGTGGCTTCTTGGATCGGCTGTTCTGCTGATTTCATTGGTTGCTATCTGGCAAGCCCTTGGACTAAAGGAAAGCCCCGAGCCATGGATCAGTCAGGTGCCAGCCCGCGTATCGTCAATCTTTGAATATCCCAATGCCGTTGGTTTATTTGTGGCGCCGATAGTTGGATTATTTTTATCTTTAGTTATTAAAAGAAAGAACCAAAGCAGTACTAAGAAAAATCTGTTTGCCGCTGGAACTGTGGTTTTTGGAATCCTGGCAACTGTGTTAGCTGTTTCTCAAGGTGCCTGGCTAGGTATTTTGGCGGCTTTAATATTTGTCTCGCTATTCAGTCGTTGGCGTAAATTTATTTTCATAAGCTTGGCCCTGTTGATGATTATTTTATTAATTATTCCAGGTACCAGAAGTAATGTTGTTGAGACCGTGACTTTTCGGGATACTTCTGGAGATGTTAGATTGCGATTATGGCAGGGGACAATTGATTTACTAAGAGACCATCCGATTATAGGCGCTGGGCTCTCCGGCTTTCCCTGGCTATATGACAGTTACCGTGACGCTGCCCACACTGAATTACTTTTATATCCTCACAATGTTGTATTGAATTTTTGGGTAACAACAGGCCTGGCAGGCTTGGCCGCCTTTATCGTAATAGTGGCAAAATTCTTTCAACTAATATTTTTTAAACTAAAACAAGGATTAGAATCAATGGTCAGTCTGCGCTTAGGTCTAGCCGCGGCAATGATAGCATTATTAATACATGGCTTGGTAGATGTGCCATATTTTAAAAACGATCTGGCAATACTATTTTGGTTAATAGTAGGGCTAAGTATTATTCTTAAGCGTTTGTTAGAAATTCAAATTTTAGACGACACAAAAACCCCTAAATAACAATCCAAGGGCTTTTGCTGTAATATTAAATAAAACTATCGCTTTTTCTTTCGGCGCTTCGTTGTCTTTTTCTTAGCAACTTTTTTCTTAGTGGTCTTTCTCTTCTTTACAGTCTTTTTAACAGTCTTTTTTGCTTTCTTTCTTTTTGCCATTAACTGTGCCACCTCCCTTCTTTTGTTTTTTAGAGTATTTATTAATTAGTAGATACATTATACACTATTTTATAAAATAAAAAAACAATCACATTAAAAGAATTGCTATCAACCTATGTTATAATTATTTTATGAAACCAAAAAAACAATCTAAACAAAGTAAATGGTACGCCGAACAAAGCGGTTTCTTTGGTCAAACATATTTAGATACGTATAAACATTTATTTACAAAGACTCGTACAATAGAAGAAGTAAATTTTATTGAAAAAGTTTTGAAATTAAAGAACGGGTTATCAGTGCTGGATCTTGCCTGTGGCCATGGACGTCATGCAATATTATTAGCTCATCGTGGATATAAGATTACCGGTCAGGATTTAAATTCCTTCTTCCTGAAAAAAGCCGAAAAAGAAGCTCTGAGAAATAACGTTAAGATAAAATGGATAAAGGGTGATATGAGAAAGATAATATTTAGAAACGAGTTTGATATCGTATTAGATCTATTTACAGCTTTTGGATATTTGGAAAATGACGCCGAGGACCTAAAAGTATTACAGCAAGTAGCAAAGGCACTGAAGCCTGGTGGTAAATTTTTTCTCGATATTATCAACCGTGAATGGATTATCAGAAATTTTGAAGCAACAAAAAAAGAAAAGCTACCAAACGGAATAACCGTTACCCACTATCGTGAATTTGATCTTGAGAAAAGTCGGCATCACGAACATAGAATTATTATCTTTAAGGATAAAAAAAGAAAATCGTTAGACATATATTTACGACTTTATACACTAACTGAGCTAATTCAAATGTGTAAAAAAGTTGGTCTCAGTTTTGTTGAAGCCTATGGTGATTATAACGGTAAGAAATATTCGTTTGATTCAAAACGAACGATTCTTATTGTGAAAAAAGATAAAAGAAAATAAACAAATAATTATTATTCTGGTGGACCCGAGCGGATTCGAACCGCTGACCTCCTCATTGCAAATGAGGCGTTCTGACCAACTGAACTACGGGCCCTATTGAGAGGTGTCGAAACCAGCACCAAAGATATTTAACAACAAACTTTGCGTACATCCGGACAGCGTAGCAAACGTGCCGATTATTAAAATTAGTCCAATGATCTTATACAAGAGATTTGATCCACCTTCAGAGCCTAGATGTTCATCAGCCCAGCCAATGCGACCAATATTATTGACCAACCAATTAGATCTCCATATAAGGAGGAATCCCACAGCAATGACGATAATACCAATTACATATTTCATAAATTTTCTGGTGGGCGATGAGGGATTCGAACCCCCGACCTTCTCGGTGTAAACGAGACGCTCTAACCAGCTGAGCCAATCGCCCCACTTGGTGCCGCGAGAGGGACTCGAACCCTCACGCACAATAATGTGCCTAGGCCCTCAACCTAGTGTGTATACCAATTCCACCATCGCGGCCTATAATTATTCATTGGTTATAAAGAATATTATTTTACCGCTTTATCCTTAAGTTGCTTGGCCTTAGGCTGGCGTAGATAATAAAGTTTAGAGCGCCTTACTTTTGCGCTTTTGAGTACTTCAACTTCTACCACGTTGGGATTGGCCAAGGGGAATATTCTTTCAACGCCATACCCTTGTTGTAAGCGCCGGACGGTAATAGTACGATCGGCTTCAGTCTTGCCTTTGATAGCAATTATGTGTCCCTCAAATGCCTGCAGCCTTTCTTTATCTCCCTCAACGACCTTCTGACTAACCTTGACTCGTAAACCACTCTTTAGGGAAGGTAAAGGTTTTTTTTCTAAGCTGACAGTTTTTTTCTTATCCTTTTTCGCTGTATCAGGAACTTTAGCTGAGCTGGGCTTAGGCTTTGGTTCTTCTTTCTTTTTTACTTCTTCCGTCATTTAAGTTTTATAAAATTTATTATTAAGACTCAATGCATAATAGCCAAAACCGACCCTAGCGTCAAGGGTTAAGCCAAAGTTCCTCTGGTGCCGGCGGCGGACAACTATACTTTCTAACCACGCCATGATGGTCCTTAAATTCAAGATAATGAGCATGTAGCAACAGCCTATCAATTACTGCTCTCCTTTTACTCTTGGGGTAATATATATTATCTCCAACAATTGGATGATTTATAGCAAAGAGATGCACTCTTACTTGATGGGTGCGTCCAGTCTTTGTAGAAATGCGCAATAATGATTTATTGTTTAAATTCTTAACAACAACATAGGAGGTATATGCTTGACGGCCGCTTTTATCAGGACGGGCAGCCATTCTGTTCGGGTGATGACGAGAACGAATTATTGAAAAAGTAATTTCACCACTGTTTTTATCAGGTGTCCCGTAAACTACGGCATAATATTCTTTTTTGACCAACCTCTTTTGAAATTGAGTTTTAAGATGATCATAGGTTATGCTATTTTTAGCCACAACCATCACACCCGAGGCTTCGCGATCAAGACGATGTACAATTCCCGGCCTTATTTGATTATCGCCAACCAGCTTTATTTTGGGATATTTATAAAGTAATTCATTTATCAGGGTCACTTCGTCATGAATACCGTCTGGATGGACCAGTAAGCCAGCTGGTTTATCAATTATCAGATAATCATCGTCCTCGTCAACGACCCTATAGCTTTGTCGATTAACTGGCTTTAAACCAATTTTATTATTTTTGGGAATTGAAAAAATCACCACTTGCCCTTCTTTAACTTTATAGTGCGGTGATACGCTTTTTTCATTCACTGTGATCTCACCAGTTTTGATGCTTTTTTGTATTTTACTACGAGTGACTGATTTAATTTTTTGGACTAAAAAAGTATCTAATCGCATATTAATCTCGGCGGATGATACAATTAGTTTTTCCACTGCCGTAATAAGTTAGCAACTAATTTCTTTGCCTGAATCTTAGTAGTGATCAATTTGTTTAATTGGGCTTCACGTAATCGATTAAGTATCGGCGATATTTTTTGTTTAGCTATACCCGTTTTAGCAATCTCTCCGCCTGATAATAATTGAGGAGGAAATTTTTTATTTGGGAAATACTTTTTTAGTAACTGAGTCAATAATTTGTAGGAATCTGACCAGGTCTTATCAGATGTGCTATAGGTTTTTGCCAGAGCATAAATATACAATAATATTTCATCATCAATTTTTTTATTGATAAACAGCGCTTGCTCGATAGTCGTTAGTTTTGCTTTTCTTTTGGGCAATTCATATACCAGTGCCGATGCTGAGATTATTTTTTTGACTCGTTTGATATCAATTTCAGTATCCGCGCTTGATAATTTGAGATCATTAAATAGGTCGATAACAGCCTGCGGCCTTATTGATTTAACAGATATTGTCTGGGCAGCACTATGTAGCCAAGCAGCAAGTAAGGAATTTATTGTAGGTGCAGTATATTTTTTACTTAGACGAGGATTATTTATTTCCTCTAAAAATTTTCTTGTTTTAGAAGAGGTTTCAGTAGCTGACAAAGATTTTGGCAACAGAGTTTTTACGACTCCATAGTGGTTAAAATAATCGAACGCTTTTAAAGGACTGGCGGATAAAGATTTTACAATCTCTTTGGCAATCGGCTCACCGGGAACATCGGGACGTTTGATATATTTAATATTTTTAATGATCTCCCGACCGGTATTTTTCTCTATCTCAAAATCAAGCTCACAGGCAAATCTTATCGCTCTTAACATTCGGATGTAGTCTTCAGCAAAGCGCTTACTCGGCTGACCAACAGTTTTTATCTTGCCCGTAATTAAATCGGTCAAACCGTTTTCAGGATCGATCAGAGCATTATCCGACCATTTATAGGCCATAGCGTTGATGGTGAAATCACGCCTTTTAAGATCATCTTCGATCGTTAATTTTTCGTCATGAACTATTTTAAAATCGGTATGAATCCCTCGCAAGTTTATGGATATTTCTTTCCGCGGTAAGGCAATGTCAAATGTGATTTCCTCATTGGCGGGTTTAAATTTTAATACCCCAAAGCGCTTACCGACTAAATTTACTTGACCAAGCTTTTTTAGAAGTAAAAACAATTCATTTAACTTAATTTGGGTAACGACAAAATCAAAATCCCTAGTTTTTCTTTTTAGTAATACATCCCGGACAGTACCGCCGACCAAAAATATTTCTGTTCGGCGGTCAGCTCTTTTTATGATATTTATCCAGTTAAAATAGGTTTTTTTTCTAAATGGAAGAAATAATTTAGCCAGACTTTTATCAGTCATACTCTAAATTTATCACAATTCACTTAATAAATCTTCCTATCAGGTACATTCTCGAATTTATTAAACGTTTGCCAAATATCTCTCTTTCAAAAATTATCACCGGCGTTACTAAGGGCTTGGCAATAGATAGATATTCAGGGTTACCGGCCAAGGCCAGCCGGCTAGTTGTAAAACCGGCCTGATAGGCCAAGTCCCCCAATTGTTTATAGGTATTAACCCGATAATAAGTACGATAAATCTGATCACTCTTTTTCAATAATCCCTGCCGATAAGCCTGGTGAAGCCACGGCGGCGTATATTTGCTTAGCAGCATCAGGGGATTTTTAATATTAGGTGTTATAAAGACAAAAGAACCATTTGTTTTTAATAGACGATATATTTCTTTAAAAACTTTATTAGGATTTTCCAGGTGTTCAATAACAAATTCGGCAGTTACTACATCAATTGATTTTTCCGGCAATGGCACGGATTCGGCGGAAGATAATATTTTTTTAGTAATAAAATTATTCTTAGACAAAGCTTGATGATCAATATCAAGGCCAATAATTTCTTTTGGTTTTTCTTTGATTTTTTCGATAAGCCCTCCCGTGCCGCAGCCAACATCCAGCACAATACTATTATTGGCAATAATTTTATTAAGAGTATTTAAATATATTTTCCCTCCAGATATAAAATTAGGATAGTATTTGACCATCCTCCTATAAACGTAATCTTTTTGTTCAGAGTTACTGCTAAATAAAATTGACATACAAGCACGCAGAATTTATGGTGGGCGCAAGAGGACTCGAACCTCTGACCTTTTGCGTGTCGAGCAAACGCTCTAACCAGCTGAGCTATGCGCCCAAAATTGATAAGAAAAATCGTAAAGTAGTATAGAGTACTTTATTTATAATAGCAAGATTAGGTCAGCACAGGCTTATCGCCGTCATTGGCAATGCCCTTTTCTAACTCTTCTCGAAAAAAACTAAGCAATTCCAGATTATCAAATATTAATTGCTCTTCAAAGTTGATTTTTTTTCTGAGAATAAAGATATTTTCCACTACCTTAAGCTGTTCTTCGGGAAGTGAAGAACGAGCTTCAATTACTATCCGCTCAAAAGTAGGAGTGAAGCTTTTATTTTTATATATTAAATAGGCACGAGTACCAAACAAACAGGATTTAATTAGGGCATCCTTGGCGGTTTTCATTTCGCGCCTGCGCCAAGCATCAAGCGCAGTTAAAGCTACGCCGAGATCAAAATGAATTCGATTTGCTAAATGAGTCAGGGTTATGGCCGGTGCCTTGAGGGTCTCAATAACTTTTTCACCATGAATCGTGCGCCCAGTTGATATTAATTCATGGATAAAAATAGTTTCCGGATAAGGCGCATCTACGTGTCCGCCCCTAAGTCCGGACTCTTCAAATACATAACCATGGATTGTCGGATAACGATTTAAAATATCAAAAAGTTCTTGACGTCGCCACTGTTGTTTGACACGACGGATAACACCAACTTCAAAATCGCTGCCTGATTCCGCCTCAGCCCGACTATGTGATCCATATAAAAATATGGATCGAGGATCTAGTTTCTCGACGATAGTATCCACTGAATGTTGAAGTCGTTCGTCTTTTAAGGCCATAATTTAAGTGCTTTACTTATATATTATAATGCAGATCAAGTTTATTGACCACTAATGAGAAATAGTTTTAGCTGGTGCGCGCCCCAGGATTCGAACCTGGAACCGGTCGGATATAAGCCGACTGCTCTAACCATTGAGCTAGGCGCGCCTAAAGCACCGCCTCTAGAAACGGAAGCGGTTATGAGTTTAGCAAAAGCTGATATATATTTCAACCGGTTTTTAATCTTTTATTATTATTTGAGACTGATTTGGCTGGACTGCGAATAAACCAGCGAGCTAATTTGCTTACCGCTCCACGACTGGTAAGTTCCAAGAATAGATAGGTCCAGGTACTGAATTGGAAAGTGGCCAAGATAGCGCCAAGTAAAGCTGAGATGGCAAAGTAAGTAAAAAAACCAAGATCACTGGCAACTGGTAAACCAGTAAACAGCAAGGCGCCGATAACCAATAAGCTGACTACAAAGTTTATAAAGAATAAGATTATAGCCGTCTCAATACTAACCAACCAATTTTTAATAAACAGTTTCCAACCATTACGAACAGCCAGACCGAAGGCTTGCCCCTCGATAATTATGTAAGCAGTGGCATATTTAACAATAAAGGAAATAATAAGATTTATGGGTACTAATATTATAAATGCTATGACCGTAAGTAGGGTAAGATAGGACAAAGCACCACTTGAAAAATAGCCAGCAATTAATGGCGCACTGGTTAAGAGTAGTAGCCCGTAGATTATTAAAAGGGCCATCAAGTTTAAGACCAAAACTGGCAGGAACAGTTTGTTACCAGTCCAAAACCCTTCTACCAGACTGATGGGCAGTTTATTGTGTTTCTTAACGACACTAGATATAAGTGCTACTTGAGATACAACAATCAGCCAAGCTGTAAAAATAGCAATTACCAAAATTGCTAAACCAACACCGAATGACTCACCGGTATTATTTGATATGTAAGTAGTAAATCCACTCCAGACTTCACTCAAGGAACCGTCAGTTGATAAAGATTTTAGATCGGCGGCGTATCCCTGTAAGCTAGAAACAAAATTAGTATTGCGGAAGAGGGCATCATATTCCTCACCGTTTGACGTCAGTACCGCAAATAGACCAAAAAACCACAGAAACTTATGACGCCAAGTTATGGTTACGGCTCTTTTTAATATATCTCTGTAGCGAAATGTCATGGTCCCTCCCAGTGGAGTTGGTATTTATTTGTGTTAATTGTACCCTATTTTATACGGTTTGACTAGTTTTTTCAGCTTCTTTGACCTGGTCTTTATTAAATAAAGCCAAAAACCTTTCTTGTTCGATGGTTTCTTCTTTTATCAGTAATTTAGCAATTTGATTTAATTTTACTCGATGCTTTTTAATGACCCTCTGGGCCTTGGCATAGGCAGCTGCAATAAGCCGGTCAACTTCCTTATCAATATGTTGAGCGGTATTCTCGGAATAATCCCGACGTTCGTGTATTTCCTTACCCAGAAAAATCATCTCCTCACGCTGGCCATAGGTACGCGGACCCATCTCCTCACTCATGCCAAATTGAGTGACCAAAGATTTTGCCAACTTGGTAGCTTGTTCCAAATCGTTTGATGCCCCGGTAGTAACAACTTTAAAAACTTCTTTTTCTGTAGCATGACCGGCCAACATAACTGACAATTCTTCTTCGAACTCAACCTTGGTATGTAGATGCTTATCTTCTGATGGCAGCTTCATAGTATAACCGCCGGCCCGACCACGAGAAATTATTGACACTTTATGTACGGGATCAGTATGTGGCAAGGTATGAGCAACTAATGCATGACCAGCCTCATGGTAGGCGGTAATTTTCTTTTCCTTCTCAGTTAATACATTACTTTTACGTTCTGGGCCAAGCATGACTTTTTCTACTGCTTCGATACAATCAGACATTTCAATTTTTTTACCATTTCGGCGAGCGGCTAAAATAGCTGCTTCGTTGAGCAGATTTGCTAGATCGGCTCCAGAAAAGCCAGGAGTGCGTTCAGCGATTTTTCTTAGAACCACATCGTCGGCAAAAACCTTGCCCTTAGAATGGACCTTGAGTATGGCCTCGCGATCATTGATGTCAGGTTGATCAATCATTACGCGACGATCAAATCTACCCGGACGCAGTAATGCTGGATCCAAAATATCAGGCCGATTAGTAGCTGCTAGTACAATGACATTAGTATTTGTATCAAAACCATCCATCTCGACTAGGATTTGGTTTAATGTTTGCTCACGCTCATCATGACTGCCGCCCAGTCCGGCTCCACGCTGACGTCCGACTGCGTCTATCTCATCAATGAAAACGATAGCTGGGGCTTCTTTTTTAGCTTTTTTGAATAGGTCACGAACTCGTGAAGCACCGACACCAACAAACATCTCAACAAACTCTGATCCAGATATATTAAGAAACGGAACACTGGCTTCGCCAGCCACTGCCTTGGCCAATAGAGTTTTACCAGTCCCGGGAGCACCGATTAATAAAACGCCTTTAGGAATTTTTGCACCTAGATTAGTAAATTTTTTCTGATGTTTTAGAAAGTCAACTACTTCAGAAAGCTCTTCTTTAGCTTCCTTGGCACCGGCCACATCAGCAAAGGTGACTTTATCACGTTGACTTTTCTTTGACGCTTCACGCGCTTGTGTCTGGCCAAATGACATGGCTCGAGTATTTTGCCCCTGAGCTTGTCGAAATATAAACCAAATGAAACCGGCAATCAGAAGAAAGGGCAACAGTACAGTAAGTAAAGTACCCGACCAAAATGCCGACCGAGATGTGTCTTTAATCGTTATATCAATATTATTTAGCCTTTCAACAGGCACTTCATAATTAGTCATTAATTCAGAAAAAGATTCACTAGCTTCTTTATAGGCCGTGAAATTTGTATCGTCAGTTCGTACTATCTCTAGCTTTTCGTTGGTTACGGTTATGGCTTTAACTTCTTCGTTTTTAATATCCTCAACCAGTTTATTGATGCCAATTTCTTCTGGTTTGTTTAACGGAGAACTAAACAAACTTAAAGCGCCAGCAATAAGCAGGAAGACAACGAAAAATATTAAGAAATTTTTAAGCAAACCGTGCATATTTATTTATTAAAGCCAGCTTATTGTACGAGGATTTAACCAGCTTGGCAAGAAGTTATTTAACATCATTCTTAATAGAAGACTCAACTTGATTCTGACTTTCGTCTTTATCATCTTTTTTGGTATCGACTTTTTCAGATTTTGGTGGAGTCGATTCCTTGGATTCATCAGTTTTACTGTGAAGAGCTTTTATTGATAATCCCAAACGGTGATTATCCGGTTCAATTGATAATATTTTAAAATCATATGATTGACCTTCTTTGAGTACCTCACTGGGATGATTTATAATCTTACTGGAAAGTTCTGAGATATGAGCCAGGCCGTGAATATCTTTGTCTAATTCAATGAAGGCGCCAAAGGGATTAAGTTTTATCACTTGTCCCTTAACTTTTTCACCAATTTGATATCGCTCAACGGCTTTTTTCCAGGGATCTTCTTTTAATCTCTTTACTGATAATGATATTTTTGTGCCATCAATGCTTATAATTGAAGCTTCTACTTGATTACCAACTTCATAGATTAATTTCGGGTCATCTATACGCTGCCAAGCTAGTTCTGAAATATGTATCAAGCCCTCTAAGCCGTCACCGAATTCAACAAAAATTCCAAAATCAACTACTCCGGTGATTTTCCCCTTAACTACATCGCCTACCTTGAATTGAGAAATTGCGTCTTTTTGTTTATCTTCCCAAGCGGCTCGTTCAGAAACTATCAACTTGCTTTGGGACTCATTGACATCAATAATAACCACCTTAAACATTTGACCAATCAGAGAATTGAGTCTTTCTAAAATTTTATTCTTATCACCGCCCTCAACTCGAGGATAATGCTCTGGTGTTAATTGAGAAACGGGCAAGAAACCTTCAATTCTTCCAACCTTTGCCATTAGACCGCCACGATTAGCATCGGTTATTGGAACTTCTATTACCTTTTGGGAGTTTGCTAATTCTTCTAAAGCATCCCAGGCCTTCTGGTGACCAGCCGAACGGAACGACAATTCCATCTCACCATTTTCATTTTCAATTTCTAATAGAGTGGCAGTTATCTCATCATCAACCTTAAGATCAGAATAATCTCCCGACTCATCTATTAATTCCCGCCCACGGACAACGCCGGTTGTTAAACCGTCTATATCAACGTGGACTTCATTCTTGGCCACGCTAATGACCAGTCCCTTAACCAAATCACCAACCTTGGGCACCATAGCTACGTCGGTCTGTTTTAAAAGCTCGCCCATAGAGTCTATGCCCGATGGCGTGGCTTTGGTATCTGAAATTGTCATATTAATTTATTAGCTCCTTCTAGGCCGAGTACGGCCTCTTGCCTGGTTTGGATAAATAAGGATTTTACCTCAATATCCTTGTACTGCAAGTTCGTCCTATATTAATGTAAAATGAATTTTCTGGCAAGGGCTCAGGTTGACTAGAAGAAAAATATTAATAATATGCCCAGTTTTATTGACTTTTATACAAAAAAATGATATTATTGCTAAGTAGAATACTGATTATAACAATCAGCCGGTTGTAATAAAATCATGGGAAAATATCAGGCAAAATTTGCTCAAGAACATATCAGAAAAGCCCTAATAACCGAACACGGGGGCGAAGTTTTTAAAGAACAATTTAAAAATATTTATAATCCTCAAAAGAACCCTTTATTTAAAAATAAGTCGTTAACAAAAAAGATGAAGTTAACGACCTACCAAAAAAATGCTTTACAAAAAGCAGCTAGGGGTAAAGGAAGTCTAACTGAACAGGAATTGGAGACGGCTCTGAAAACGTATAAAAAAGTTGCTTCCCAAACTGAAGGAGTTGAAATCGGAGCTTCCAAAGAAGCTAAGGCCAGTGCAGATGTTGCTTATAAGCGTATAAAAAAGTTGCAAGAGGAAACAGATCAGCCAAGTATAAGTAAGGAGCAAATTACAGCCCGAGAAAAAATTAAACAGCAACGCATTGCTAACATACGCCGTTTTTATAATCGGCAGGACGATATCAAAAAATATGGGCCAATAATTGGCGATCAAGCGACGCAAATGCGTCGCGGTATCAATACAGATGATCAACGTCCCGGAACTTCTGTCAATCAACCCCAAGATCCGCAAACCTCAGCTGTGGCCGGTGAACAACAACAGGCACAAACTTCAGCTTCCTCAAGCGATCAGCCCATGCCAGATCAACCAACTGATAACACCCAGAGTGAAGGTACGCCAGGTCAAAATCCAGCTAGTGACAAAGAAAATACTGACACCGCTCCACCGGAAATAGCTGCCGGTGGCTCCTTATCATCAGATACCCCGGGGGCAGAAATACAGACAGACGATGCCATAATAAGAGTAACAACCGCAAAAGGCAAAAGACTTTCTTCGATAAAAGACAAAGAAAAAGACAGTAAAAAGAAGAACAAGGATTTACCCGACGCTGAGGAGGCTGATAAGAATTTGGGGGGTCTTTTCCAAAATTGATCAGGAATGTTTCGCTTTACCAGACGATATTTTGGTGGTAAAATAGTGCCTGAAATAGGACTATTTTTTTATTATCAAAATGAACATTTTTTGGCACGGATTAACTTGTTTTAAACTCGTTGACGGCGAATTCACATTATTAATTGATCCCTACGACAAGAGTAGCGGCCTGAGACAGCCCCGGTACTCTGCTAATTTGGTATTATTAACCAATCCTGATCCGGCTGCCGATAAAAGCAATAAAGTAGTCGGCAATCCCTATGTAGTAACTGGTCCCGGAGAATACGAATCTGGCGGAACGTTTGTATACGGAGTTGCCACACCGGTTAACGAAAAACAAGTTCGGCCAAGTACTATGTATATGTTTGAACGAGGTGGTATTTCCTTTGCCCATTTAGGTGAGCTAGCTCAGACATTGGCCGAAGAACACCTTGATCGACTAGAGGGAGTGGATGTTTTGATGATACCGGTCGGTAGCCATGGCTCATTGTCGGCCGATCAGGCTTCTAAGCTAATTACTGAAATAGAACCACGAATTATTATTCCTATGCTGTATAAAATACCTGGTTTGAAAAAAACGTATGATTCGCTGATAAATTTCACCAAAATAATGGGGGTAAAGAGCCCTGAGGGGATAGATAAACTCAAGTTAGCAAAGAAAGATTTACCCCAGGACGAAGCTCGTGTAGTAATAATCAATAAACAATAAAATGGCTGGCCAAACAAAAAATAATAAACCAGTTAAAACTGAAAAGACGCCCAAGTCAGTAAACGTTAGAGTATTAAAAAACAAAAAACACAATTTAGCGAAAACACCTAAAAAAATAACACCACCTGCCATTAATCATGATCGTCGACGTTTGTTAAATCGACTGGTAATTATAACGGCAATTGTAGTATTGATATTTTGGGCCCTAACCTTGCAGGTCAATCTAACTAAGCGAGACTCGGGCGAATCACTTTGGTCAGCCGTTAAAGACCAGGTAGCTACTATCGGCGATAATATATCAACCTTATTTAAATCAATTAGCACCGGTGAAACATATCGTCCCGAAGATCAATATAATGAATTAGAGGAAAAAGTCTTTCCGCCACTGCCGGCCTCAGCTCAAAATGATACACAATAATTATGCCCAAAAAATCCAAAAAAAATAAACCGATCTCTAAATCCAATAAGCCTAAGAAAGAAGTAACCACAGAAACGTCAACAACTACAGAGATAGCGCGACTTGAGACCCGCTCCCTGGTTGATGAAATGCAGGAATCATATCTGGATTATGCTATGTCGGTTATCGTGTCTCGGGCTCTACCGGATGTCAGAGATGGGCTGAAACCAGTCCACCGGAAAATTTTATACGCTATGTGGCAGCTGGGACTTAAATCAGGTGCTAAGTTTAGAAAATCAGCTACTGTAGTTGGTGAAGTGCTGGGAAAGTATCATCCTCATGGAGACGTAGCTGTTTATGACTCAATGGTACGAATGGCCCAAGACTTTGCCTTGCGTTATCCGCTAGTAAATGGTCAGGGTAATTTTGGCTCGATGGACGGTGACAATCCGGCAGCTATGCGCTATACCGAAGCCAAACTAGAGCGTATAGCCGAGGAGTTGTTATATGACATTGAAAAAGATACTGTAAATTTCCAACCTAACTATGACGGTTCACACACCGAGCCAACAATATTACCGGCTCGTCTACCGAATTTGTTATTAACAGGCACAGTTGGCATAGCCGTTGGCATGGCAACTAGTATACCGCCACATAATTTGAATGAAGTTATTGATGGTATTTTACATCTAATTGAAAAACCGCAATCAACCGTTGATGATCTAATGGAATTTATCAAAGGACCGGATTTTCCCACTGGCGGTACTATCTATAATAAGGATGATATCAAACAGGCTTACGCTACTGGTAAGGGGGGAGTAGTTTTACGCGGCAAGGCCATGATTGAGGAAAAGGCTCAAGGTTTTCAAATAATAGTTACTGAAATACCCTATCAGGTAAACAAAGCCGCTCTAGTTGAAAAGATTGCTGACTTAGTGCGTGATAAAAAATTAGAAGGCATTAGAGACCTGCGTGATGAGTCAGACCGCACTGGGGTACGCATTGTAATTGAATTACGAAGAGACGCTTATCCTAAAAAGGTTTTAAATCGCCTATACACCCACACTTTATTACAGGACACCTTCCATTTTAATATGGTGGCGTTGGTTGATGGAATTCAACCACGGATTTTAACTTTAAAAACGGCACTAGAGGAATATATTAAACACCGCCAGGAAGTAGTAAAACGCCGGACTTCTTATGAGCTTGAAGTGGCCGAAAAACGGGCGCATATATTACAAGGCCTAAAGAGAGCCTTAGATCAGCTCGATCCGGTAATTAAAACAATCAAAAAATCCAAAGATCGTGATCAGGCCAAGATCAACCTGATGAAACGTTTCAAATTCACAGAGACACAAGCTATTGCTATTTTGGAAATGAAGTTGCAGCAACTGGCTAATTTAGAAAGAAAAAAGATTACTGATGAATTAGCGGAAAAATTAAAATTGATCAAGGAGCTTAAATCTATCTTAACTTCGCCAAAAAAGATACTTACCATAATAAAGGATGAACTTAAAGAAATAAAAGATAAATTTGGCGATGAACGACGTACCGATATTAATCCGAACGCCATTGGCAAATTTACCCAGGAAGATTTAATTCCCAACGAAGCAACTATTGTAATGCTGACGCGTGATGGATATATAAAGCGAGTTGATCCAACGTCTTTTAAGACCCAAAGTCGCGGCGGTAAAGGAGTGATTGGTCTAAATACTAAGGAACAAGATGTGGTTGAAGAATTTTTTGCCACCACCACTCATGCTGATTTACTATTCTTCACCAATTCAGGAAAGGTGTTTCAACTTAAGGCTTATGACATCCCAGCGGCTACCCGCACCTCTCGCGGCCAAGCAATTGTAAATTTTCTCCAGTTGTCACCAAACGAAAGCGTAACGGCTGCTCTGTCACTGGAAGAGATAAAGGACGAGAAATTTTTAGCCATGGTGACTAAGCACGGCGTGACCAAGAAAGTGGCATTAAATGATTTTACCAACGTTCGTCGGTCTGGCTTGATTGCCATAAGATTGAGAAAAGACGATGAATTAGAATGGGTAAAACCGACTGATGGCAACGATGACATAGTCTTAGTGACTACTGACGGTCAATCAATTCGCTTTTCAGAAAAGGGATTAAGGACTATGGGACGCAACGCCGCTGGGGTTCGCGGGATTAGGCTAAAAGGCGGTGATGAAATTTCCGGCATGGATATAGTCGACAAAGAAGATTCAAAGAAAATACCTCTTCAGCTGCTGATCGTCAGTGAAAAAGGCCATGGCAAGCGCACCATGTTAAATGCTTATAAAGTACAAGGCCGCGGCGGCAGCGGCATCAAGACACTAAAAGTTACTGCCAAAACAGGCAAAGTAGTATCAGCTTTCGTTGTAAATAAAGATGCCGAGAATGAAGACCTGATAATCATATCGGAAAAAGGACAAGTAATTAGAATGAAACTAAAAGGCGTCTCAACACTAGGCCGAGCTACCCAAGGCGTGCGGTTGATGAAGCTTGATGCCGCCAGTGATAAGGTGGCCAATGTGACTTTCGTCTAAGGCCATGTCTAAAGAGATAATAAAAGTTCAAAACTTCAGTAAAAGTTTTGGGGAGAAGAGGGTGGTCAAGGACCTCTCTTTTGAAGTACATGAAGGCGAAATATTCGCTTTTTTGGGAGCCAATGGTTCAGGCAAGACGACAACCGTACGATGTCTACTAAACGTGCTTCAACCGACAAAAGGCGACTTACTAATAAACGGCCAACCATACGGTCCAGAAATGTCATATTTACTTGGGTATTTACCAGAAGAAAGAGGACTTTATGTGACCTCTACCGTGCTTGAGACAATGGTTTATTTTGGAGAATTAAAAGGCATGTCAAATAAATCTGCCAGCAACTGGACACTGCAGTATCTTGAAAAAGTCGGTCTGGGAGATAAGGCCAAGGAACAAATAAAAAAACTTTCCTCCGGCCAGCAACAGAAAATCCAGCTTGGATTAACTATAATTAATGATCCAAAAATTTTGGTATTAGACGAACCAACCAAAGGCCTGGACCCAGTCAATCGTTCACTGCTAATGAACAGTTTGGAAGAACTGAATGCCAAAGGCAGTACTATCGTGTTTATCACTCACCAGATGGATGAAGTAGAAAAACTGGCCAACCGTCTGTTAATGATTAAAGATGGCAAAAAAGTACTCTATGGCAACGTTAATGACGTAAAAACACAATTCGGTGAAAACATAGTCCACTTAGTTTTTAAAGGAAAAGTTCCAGAAAATAAACAGCTTTATAATATTCGCCATCAGGAAACAAATTACGCCGAACTTGAACCTCAAGATGGAGTGAATACAGAAAAGATCCTTGAGTATTTATTGAAGCAAGGCACGGAAATAAGAAAATATGAGATCGCCGCACCGTCGTTACAAGAAATTTTTATAATGATTTCAAAAGATGAACAATAACATTCTCAAAGTTGCTAAAAGAGAATATATAAGGATCGTTAAGAAAAAATCCTTCTGGCTGACTATTTTAGCTTTGCCAATATTATATTTCGTTCTTGGAACTATTGTCGGTGAGTCGGCCGAAGAAGCTGAGCGCAAAGTCGCCGAGGAGGCTGCCAAAGCACAGAAAATTATTATTGTTGACCAGGCCGAGGTTATAAATGATCAGTTGGTTACCGGAGCATTAGTACGGTCAGATAATTTTGATACTGCCAAGAATGAGGTCAGAGACGGCACGGCCGATGTCGCAATTATTTATCCGATAACAATATCCGAAAATAATTCTATAGAAATCTACGCACAACGAACCAACCTGATTTCTGGGAGTCGCTTCAACGATCTAGCTACAAGTCTCATTAAGCAAAGTATATTATTGGATCTTGGTGATCCAGAAAAGATCGCCTTATTTAATACGGAATTTAAAGTAGATCAAACTCTATATGAAGATGGTAAGGAATCGTCAGATAGCCTGGAAAATTATATCGTACCTTTAGTGGCGGTGCTTCTATATTTTATGCTCATGATCCTCTCGGGAAATTTCATGCTTAGCAGTGTGGCCGAAGAGAAAGAGAATCGTGTAGCCGAAACGTTATTATCGATCATGCCGCCCAAACAATTGATCTGGGGCAAGATTATCGGACTGACCGGTGTCGCCATAACTCAGGTATTGGCCTTGATCGTTTTTGGCGCTATTGCTGTTTTGATCTCCAGTTCGGCACTGGTGGCATTTGATATCGATTGGTCAGCAGTAGAGATCTCATTCTGGCCGACAATAAACGCTCTCTTTTACATCCTGACCGGATTTATTTTTATGGCCAGTGTAATGGTTGGCGTTGGAGCGGCCATGCCTACCCAGCGCGAAGCCCAACAATTTTCCGGCATATTTATCATGCTTACCGTATTTCCTATGTATCTTGCACCGCTAATCCTTACTGATCCATCCGGACTATTAGCGCGAGTGATAAGCTTCTTTCCTTTTACCGCACCGCTGATCTTGCTTTTCCGCAGTACGATTGGCGAACTGGTCTTGTGGGAATCGATACTTGGGATCATAGCGATGCTTATTTATGTGGCGATCGGTTTGTATGTCGCCTTCAAACTATTTGAAATCGGCTCGATGGAGCTGTCCAACAGAATATCGCTTAGGTCTTTATTCCAAAGGGGAAAAAAGTAATAACAAAAACCCCCCAATTGGGGGCTTTTTGTTTATAGATAAGTTATCTATCGTTTGGTTGACGACTGCCTTTTTTGTCGCGATAACAATTTCGGCAGAAAATTGGTCGATTACCATCTGGCTCAAAGGGCAGTTCGGTAATTTCTGTTCCACAGTTGGAGCAGGACCACTTGCCTTGGACCATCTTACGATCGCCAAAGCCGCCTTGTTGGTCGTTCATTTGATTATAATGACCTTTCGCTTATATATTTTGTTTAAAAGATGCCCTTTAAACCTTGTCGATTTCAAAAACAACTCTGACAAAATACGTTAATTAATAAGCCGCCCCAGTCTAGCATAATGGTCTTAGTTGTCAATGCTGGAGATGGCAAGCTGTTGAATTAACAACTGTTGATTTTTAAAAATAAACTTGCATAATAATTATAAATTAGCTATTATTTAGCCGATGAAATTAGTTCCATTTATCAAAGAGACACATTAATGTCAGTCCCGAAGAAAAAATCACCTCGTTCGAATCGCGGCCATCGTCGCGGTCATCAGCAATTGGCTAAACTAACACTGGCTAAGTGCGCCAAATGCAAATCTGAAATTTTGCCGCATCAGACTTGTCCAAACTGTGGTTATTACCGTGGCCGGGACGTGCTTAATCTAGAAGCCAAGATGACCAAGAAGGAAAGAAAAAAAGCTGCCAAAGAACAGGCCCAGAAAGAGAAAGAAGAAGCCCAGCAAAAAGAATAATCTTGAAAGCCTAATCTTATGTCCAATCGCCACCTTTCCCGTACCATTGCTATGCAGTCGTTGTATGGTTGGGATTTTAACAAATTGGATAAGAGCAAAGCTGATAGCGCCTATGATCACGTGCATAAAGAATTTGCACCTGATTTTGATGATGAGGGCTTTTCAAAATCAATGGTTCAAGGAGTGCTTGAAAATCAGAAAGACATTGATAAATTAATTACCAAGTATGCTCCCGAGTGGCCGCTAGAACAGATTACTACGGTTGACCGTAACATTTTGCGCTTAGGCATATTCGAATTAAAATTTAATCAGGAAATTCCACCCAAGGTAGCTATAAATGAAGCCATTGAATTAGCAAAAACCTTTGGCGGCGAATCATCCGGCAAATTCGTCAATGGGGTATTGGGAGCAATATATAAAGATATGGGCGGTGAAGAAGCTGATCCCATGGCTACACCAAGCAAACGCAAAGAAAGAGAAGACGACACACAAAACAAGAAAAAATAATCAGGTTTAACCTTGTGCGCTTTGGTTCTTATGAATGAGAGCGAAGAAGATTGAGCCGCCGCTATAAGATAGGACAATCATCATGCTTAAGAACATTACGGCTCTAGAAAAAAATCTAGGAGTAAAATTCAAAGATCAGCGTTACTTACACAACGCCTTAATTCACCGGTCTTATTTGAATGAACATCCACGATTTGAGATAAGTCACAATGAACGCCTGGAGTTTTTAGGTGATGCCGTTTTGGAATTAGTAGTAACTGAACATCTATATAAAAAATACACGAACCCTGAAGGCGAGCTGACAAATTGGCGAGCTAGTTTGGTTAACGCCAAGATGCTGGCCGATATCGCTATTGAATTGAAAGTAAACGACCACTTATATTTATCCAAAGGCGAAGCCAAAGACACGAGCGTAAAAGCCAGAAACAATATCTTAGCCAACGCAGTTGAAGCGATAATTGGCGCTGTCTATTTAGACAAGGGCTACAACGAAGCCAAGAAAGTCATTACTAAACACATCTTAGTTAAACTGCCGGAAATCTTAAAAAAACACTTATATCAAGATCCCAAATCAAAACTCCAAGAAATTTCTCAAGAAAAACTTAGCATCACTCCTTCTTATAAAGTCTTAAAAGAAGAAGGCCCGGATCATAATCGCCGGTTTGTTGTTGGCGTATTTTTTGATAAGATTAAAGTGGCCGTCGGCGAAGGATCATCAAAACAGGAGGCCCAAGTAGCAGCTGCCCAAGCTGCTATTAGTCGGAAAGGTTGGTAAATATTATTTTATGGCTCAAGCACTTGTACTCACCGCCAGCATTCTAATAATGCTGACTGGGTTGGCAGCGATTGTGCTACCGCTAGTGCCGGCTATTCCATTTATTTGGCTGGGCATCATTATATACGCTGCCATGTCGGGGTTTGAAAAGATAACGGTTGATTTTGTAATGCTAGTTTCTTTTCTCGGTTTAGCAACGATCATTCTCGACTACATAATTGCTTCTTACGGTGTAAAAAGATACCGCGTATCCTTATTCGGACTGACCGGTGCACTGATTGGGGGACTGCTGGGATTTGTTTTTGGACCACTGTGGGGACTGGTTATTGGGCCAGTAATCGGTGCCATAGTAGGCGAGGCTATTGTCGGACGAGATATTTTATACAGTTATGAAACGAAAAAATACGTTATTATTGGTCTGGTTGGCGGCACTTTTCTCAAGGTAATAGTTGGCGTATCTATGGTGGGGCTGTTTTTTTGGCAGCTAGTTAGATAAATATAATATAAAGGCCTCGTTTGAGGCGAGGCCGCATTCTTAGCTTTAGATGTCGGGAAGCTGCTTTTCATCAGCTCCAAAGAGCGAAAGTAGGACTATTTTAACCAAGAATGACACACATACAACTATGACGACCACCACCGTTATTGCAGCGGTAATGAAGTCAAGAACACGGGTAGCAATGCCTGCCAGGAGATTAGCTCGGGCACTAGGCACCTTTTTCATATCAATCTCCCTTCACTAGCAACTGGCTGACAGATTATACAGACCAGACACAATTGTCAACAGTTAACTGGCATTATTTGCTTGTAGCCAGCTAGACTAAGTGGTAAAATATTTCCAATGACAGAACTGTCCATAAGCTGAGACTGATAGATTAGGACGGTTTTTATTTCAATCAATAATATGTATCTTGAGAAGCTTGAAATAACTGGCTTTAAATCATTTGCCAACAAAACTACTTTAGAATTTAACCCTGGACTCACTTCTATAGTCGGTCCCAATGGTTCGGGTAAATCAAATGTAGCTGACGCTGTCCGCTGGGTCTTGGGCGAACAAAGCATGAAATCACTGCGCGGTAAAAAATCGCAGGATGTTATATTTGCCGGCACTGATAAAAAAACTCGTCTGGGGATGGCTGAGACATCGTTGTATTTAAATAATGAAGATCGAGCAGCTCCCATCGACTATACTCAATTGGTGATAACACGCCGGGTTTATCGTGACGGACACGGAGAATATTTTATTAATAAGAATCCGGCTCGTTTGCAGGACATTCTACTCTTACTAGCTCAGGCCAACTTCGGGCAAAAGACGTATTCAGTTATTGGCCAGGGCATGGTTGATTCGGTATTGTCTTCCTCGCCGGCTGAACGCAAAACTTTATTTGAAGACGCTGCTGGTGTCAGGCAATACCAAATGAAAAAGGAAGAAGCGGTACTTAAGTTGCAGCACACCAAAGATAATCTAGTTCAGGCTCGGGCACTTATGCAGGAGATCGAGCCGCGACTAAGATCGCTGACAAGACAAGTCAGAAGACTAGAACGGCGTGAAGAGATCGAGAATAAGCTATATGATACCCAAAAACAATTTTACTCACGTCATTGGTCTGATATTGATGAACACTTTCAGGCCCTAGAAGGAGAAGTTGATGAATTTAATAATCAAAAACAAAATACAGAAAATGAGTTGAAAGTCATTCAGGTCGAACTTGAAAAAATTGAAAAAGAAAAAACGACCAATGAAGCTTTTCAGCAGTTGCAACGCGAATATAATCTGATACTGGAAGAAAAAAATAAATTCATTGAAGAACAAGCTGAACTAAAAAGCCGGTTAGAGATCGGTGCACGGCAAGAAGGGGCGGCCGACCTAGTCTGGCTTAACAAGCAGCAGGATGAAACAACAAGAAAGATCAAAGACCTTAAAGACGAGCAAGCAGTTATCGAGCAGGTCATCGTTCGCTTGACTGACCAGTTAAAGGCTAAGGAAGTACAGCAGAATAAAATAATTGAAGAATTTGAGGGTTTCGAACAAAAAATAATCGATATTCGTCAACAGCTGAAAGATCAGCAAATTATTAAAACAGAAGACATCCGCTATGAAATCGATAAGCTAGAAGCGATCCAAACTTCGCTGGTAAGATTATTAGAAACAGATCAAACCGAACAGACGATAGGTAAACTAAAACGGGAAGTAGATAATTTAAAGGGTCGTTTAAGTGATTTTCGACAGCGTATTGAAACCAGCCAAACCGTAGCTGATCCAAAAGATTACCTGGAATTGCAATCTCAACTGGCTGAGCTATTTAAAACAAAAGATAATTTAGTAAATGAAGTAGCTACTATTAGAGTACAGGTGGAGGTAAAAACCGATGTAGAGAAACGATTAGCCGAACAGATTAATAATCTGGAAGCGGAAAAACTTAAGATAACCAATCAAATAAAACAAGCTGACAATGCACCGAAATCAAAGGAAGAAGCTTATCAGCAATTTTTAAAGGCTAATGAAGATTTGCGTAAGCGTCTGGGCGATATCGATGGACGACTATCCACGGTACGCAAAAAGATAAGTGAATTTAGTGATGTAGAACAGCAGAAAAAAGAAGTATTATTTGCCCAGCAGAAAAAATTCCGTGATACTCAACGGCGTCTAAATGATATTGTAAATAAGCTAAATGAACGTCGAGTGGAACTGGCCCGTACTGAAACCCGTAAGGAAGACCTGGAAAAAGAAATGCGTGAAAATCTGCCCGCCGAACAGCTAGAAAAAATCTTTGCTATGGCTCAGAAAAAATCTTGGGACAGAAACCTTCATCCGGATGATTTATCTACCGAGGTACAACGCTTAAAACACCAACTAGAATTAATTGGCGGTATTGAAGAAGGCACAGCTGATGAATATCACCAAACTGATGAGCGGTATAAGTTTTTATCAAAACAATCTACTGATCTTGATGAATCAATTAAAAATCTAGAGCAGGCCATCATTGATTTGGAGGAAACGATAAAGAAGAGATTTGATGTGGCCTTTGAAAGAATAAATAAAGAGTTCCAGCGCTTCTTTAAAACCCTATTCGGCGGTGGACAAGCCCGGTTGTCATTAATAAAAGAAGTACCCTTGCTGGAGCCAAAAATCAATGATGATGATGCGGAAGAAGATAAAGAAGATGAGGTAGAGCTTAAAAAATCAACCAAACAAGAAAAAGTAATTACCGGAATCGATATCTACGCCTCTCCGCCCGGTAAGCGCCTTAAAGGCATAAGCATGTTATCGGGAGGCGAAAGAGCGCTAACTTCAATTGCCCTAATCTGCGCGATTATCTATAACAATCCATCGCCCTTCGTAGTGCTGGACGAAGTTGACGCGGCGTTGGACGAGGCAAATTCCCGCCGCTTTGTGGCTATATTAGAAAAACTGGTCAATCGAACACAGTTTATCACCATCACTCATAATCGAGCCACCATGGAACGGTCAAATATTCTTTATGGTGTGACCATGGGCGCCGATGGTGTTTCTAAATTATTATCAATGAAACTAGAAGACGCCGAAAACGTTATTAAGTCTTCTGGTAACAGATAAATTATATAGCTTTTGTTACTCGCAGAACTTCTTCTATGGTAGTTATGCCTTGAGTGGCTTTTTCAATACCACTTTGACGCAAAGTTTTCATACCGGACGCTTTAGCCATACGACGTAGGTGATCAAAAGATTGTTTTTCTAAGTAATCACTGCGAAATTTATCATCTGGTAATAACATTTCGAAAATCCCGGTCCGGCCCTTATAACCAGTGTCGCCACACCGGGCACAGCCAACAGCCTTTACTAAGGTAACATTTTCTGGAACATGCAGTTCTTTGGCGAGCCCAGAATCAACTTTATACTTTTTACCGCAATAGCGACAGATTACTCGGACCAAGCGGACAGCCATAATAGCGACCGTAGCACTGGCGATTAGTACTGGTTCAACGCCCATGTCGTTTAAACGAGCTATAGCACCGACTGAGTCATTGGTGTGTATGCTGGTAAATACCATATGGCCAGTCAGAGCCGACCGGACAGCAATGTCGGCAGTTTCCTTATCACGTATTTCACCAACTAATATAACATCAGGGTCCTGACGCAAAAGCGACCGCAGTCCGGCAGCAAAAGTTAAACCAGCTCCTGTCTCCACTTGGGTCTGTCTAATCAAGGGCAGTTGGTACTCAACTGGGTCTTCTAAGGTGGCAATACTTTTTTCGATCGTATTTATCTTATTTAAGGAGGCATATAAAGCAGTTGTCTTACCGGATCCGTTTGGTCCGGTAATGAAGATTATGCCATAGGGCTTATTGATAACTTCCAAATATTCCTGCAACATCTCATGATCGAAACCCAGCGAATCAAGATTTAACAATGAAGACGTAGGGTCCAGTATACGCATAGCAACATTTTCCCCATGAATTGTTGGCATAGTGGAAACCCTGATATCTAATCTCTTTTTTTGAATATTAATTTCAAATCGTCCGTCCAATGGCCGCCGATGTTCGGAAATATCCATCTGGGACAATACTTTAATGCGCGACACCAGCGATTCCAAGAGTGATATTGGATGCTGTTCGATTTCTCTTAGAACGCCATCAACACGAAATCTTACCCGAACTAAATTATTTTCCGGCTCAATATGAATATCAGATGCTCGATATGCCATAGCGGTAGAAAAGACACGATTAAAAAACTCTTCCAGAGCATTCTCGATATTTACTTCATTCTTTTTTTTGGCCATTTAGAGTTTTCCTCCAGTCTTATCAATAATTGTATTTTACAGAATCATTAGTAAATTGTCCAAAGCAGTCAGACATATATTTACTGTAGATTGGGCTTGACACGACCAGACCTATCTCGTAAGATGAGGGCTACTTTATTAATTATAAGACACTATGCTCACAATTCGCTTAGCCAGATTTGGTCGTAAGAAACAGCCTACCTATCGGCTGATCATTTCAGAGAATAAAAAAGATACCAAAGGCAAGTATTTGGAACAGCTGGGTTATTACAATCCTCGAACCAATCCTAAAACCATAAAGATCGATGCTGAACGGGTAAAGC
>JBHPGJ010000009.1:0-60623 GCA_042570545.1 Patescibacteria group bacterium
ATGGCAGTGATTGAGTTTGCCAGAAATGTTGCTGGCTTGACGGGTGCAAATAGCGAAGAGGTAAGTACGAGCACAAAACATCCGGTAATACATATAATGCATGATCAAAAGAAATTACTAGCTAGTAAAAAATATGGCGGGACAATTAGATTGGGTAATTGGCCGTGTAAAATTATTAAAGATTCCGTACTAGCAAAGTCGTATAAGCACACAAAAACTATACAAGAAAGACATCGACACCGATTTGAATTTAATAACACTTACCGCCGGCGCTTAGAAGCCAAGGGCTTGGTGATTAGCGGTCAGTCACCAGATGGCAACTTAGTTGAGGCCATAGAAATTAAAAACCATCCATTTTTTGTTGGTACCCAGTTTCACCCGGAATATAAATCCTCACCACTAGAACCGCACCCGTTGTTCATTGGCTTTGTTAAGGCCTCAATCAAGATTAAGGCAGTATCATCAAAACGTCCTAAGAATTAAATACTGATACTATTTTAATTTTATTAAGCTTGCCGTTAAAGTTAGTGGTTTTACGCTGACCAAAACTGACTGTCCCCTTGGAGGCAGCATACAAGGTATCATCGTTGCCGCGGCGAACATTTTTCCCAGCTCTAAACTTAGAACCCCGTTGGCGAACAATAATTTGCCCAGGTTTAACCGCCTTACCGCTGGGTATTTTAACGCCTAACCTTTTTGATTGTGAGTCGCGACCCAACGATGTTGAGCCGCCTGATTTAGTGTGTGCCATTATTTATGTATCAATAGGTTTGCTGGATGATATCAAGCAAAATACATTTTGTCAACAATTATTTATATTTAATGTCGTCAGCAGTGATTATCGGTTGTTCGTCTTTTGACTCCGCCGTTTGTGTAATAGTGCTGTAGGTCTGTTCGTCGATAACTTTATCGTCACTAATTATTATTGCTTCATCGCTTTGCCAGTCTGGTATACGTGTATACAAAAACCATAGGTTTGTTATTACAAAAATCAATAATATTGTAATTACAATAAGCCGTATTATTATGGCTATTTGTTCTTTAGAACCACTTATTTTAAATGGTAATTTAATTCTCATTATTCATATACCAATAAGTATCTAAAGTCAGACTAATATTGTCCGGATCACTTTCTTTATATTCAAAACTTGATAGTAATAAATATTGTTCAATATGTTCAAGTGAATTAATATATGATATTACGTTATCTAAGTCACCCTCAATAAACAGTGTTGTAGGTATGACATTAAGTTTTGCTGAATCGTCAGTGGGGGAGAAGTTAATCGTTTGCGCTAGATTATTATCGGTGGCTAGTTGTTCAAATAGTTGAAAAAAATCAATTTCTTCACCGATGTTAAAAAAATATTTGTTTATGAGTTTTTCTTTGTCGATAACCTGTTCATATTCTGTTTGAAAAGCTTCTGATTGTTGGACTTGTTGTTGGGCCAAATTACGGTCGGCAGTTAGACCACCTATTTTTGTATAAGTAGAAGAAATTATTTCTTTTTGCGGTCCAATAACTAAAATAAATAAGCCAAATACAATAACCAATCCTGCTAATAGATAAATATAACTTTTTTGTTTAAGTTTCATTCTTGGAAGTAATCTCTATAGTTAATTGAAAACTTATATCAGTTTGAAGTGACAAGCTTGAGACTGGTAAATTAACCGTGGATACAAAATCAATATTTTCTAATTCACTCTTTAGACTTAACAACTGGTCGCGAGTGGCTGCCTCACCGGATATTAATATTGTATTGTTATCATTATTGATTTGTAAGGCGGCAACATCTATACCCTGAGGAATGACATTAAGCAAATCCTTCAAACGATGTGACCAGGCGATATATTCTCCCTGTATATTGGAGATATAATCAAGTTTTTGGTTGATTGATGAAATCGCTTCATCTAACGGCTGAGCCGTCGTCGCTTGTGATTGTAATGTTGTTATTTCATCAGTTAATCTCGATTCTTTGAAATCTAGATAAAATCGTGCACCTAAAACGATAAAGGCAATAAAGAAGGTTAAGAATAAGCTAACTATTACAGTATTTTTGATGAGTAAATACTGGGCTCGTTCTCGTACCTCTGTTCTTGGTCCTGGTGGTAGTAAGTTTAAATTAATCACCTTGGTAGCGTTTAAGGGCTAAGCCAACAGTAGTCGCAAAAGATAGTTTTCTTTCGGCGTCGAATTCTTTACTAATTTTGTTTTCCTCAATATTTATCAGTGAGTTTCCAATTGCCACGTCCTGCTTAAGTCTGGTTTTAATGTATGTATCCAAACCGACTAAGCTTGCTCCTGAACCGGTTAATAAAACTTGTTTGATGTCACGACCGTAGGAAAAGTCATTTTGATAATATATTTCAATTTGTTTTATTTTAGTAATAAGGTCATTTAGCTCAGGAAGTAATATTTTGCGAACTTCTCCTTTGCCCTTTTTAGGATCAAGGCCACATATTCTTTTCGCTTTGGCGGCTTCTTTATAAGACAGTTTGGTTTTTTCAGCTATAGCTTCGATTAAAGAATGATCATGTAGATCAAGAGCTGATGTAAATTGTATTGCGCCGTGATCATATAGTATCATTGTAGAATGCTTACTGCCGATATCTATAATAAGAATTGGCTGCTTGTCATCGGGTAAGCCGTCAGGAATTATACCTCTAGCGGTAGCGACTGATTCTACTTCAAAACCGAGTGGAATAATTTTTGCAATTTTTAAAAGTTCAATCAAATTATCGGCCACTACTTTCTCAACAGCTCCAAGCATTACTCGAGTTGATTCCTTATTTTTTATTGCTGGAATTATCTGCCAATCTAAATACATATCATCAATAGGGAATGGTAAATGCTGAGCTGCTATTTGCTTAACAAAATCCTTGGTGTTTTTTTTATAACCATCAGGTAATTCAATGATTTTAAGAAAAGTTTTCATTTCTGGTATAGATACAAAAGCGTACTGTGAACGAAATCTTCCCGGTAAGGCATTAATTAACTCTTGTAACAGGGAGGAGGCTTTAGTGCGATCAATAACAATGCCACTTTGCATGATTTTATCATCTATTTTAATCTCGGCATAACCTTCCAATGTTGATTTGTTTTTTCCCTGATCTACGGTGGCAATTCTAAAAGCTGAATCGGTTAAATCTAGGCCAATTTTTTTGTGAAAGGGATTAAATAGCATTACAACGCCTCAGATAGTTGATAAATTGGGAGAATTATTGACACCGCCATACCAGCCACGCCAACACCTAGTAATAGCATAATTATTGGCTCGATTAAAGATGATAAACTTGCCATTGTAAGGTCGACTTCTTCCTCATAAAAAGTGGCAATTTCACCTGATATTGTATCAAGGGTACCGCTCTCTTCGCCAATAGATACCATTTGTCTAGTTACTGGCGGAAATAGCATAGGGTAATTTTGTAACGTTTTGCTTACACTAACTCCGGTTTTTATTTTTTCGGCGATTTCAGTGCAAGCCACTTTATATTCTGTATTACCAAGTGTAGAAGCAATAATATTAAAACTTTGAACTATAGGTATGTCGGTTTCTAAGAGTGAACTTAAAGTTCGTGAAAATCTGGCTAAATTTATTTTTTTAACCACTGGTGAAAAAATCGGCATTCGGAGTAAAATTTTATCTTTTATTTCTATACCTTTTTTTGTTTTAAGCAATCGGTAGAGGGAAAAAATAACTATGGCGACTGCTGACAGGGCAATGTACCATTGCTTGGTTAAAAAATCGCTAGTAGCAATAAGTATTTTAGTCGGTAACGGCAGCTCTACCGCTGATTCGGAAAAGACAGCTGTTAACTGTGGAACAACAAAAACCATTGTTACTACTCCCACTGCCACCATAGCTATCAGCACAATTACTGGATAAGTAAGTGCTGATTTTACTTTACTTATCATGCTGTGGTCTTTTTTCATCTGAACTGATAGCCGTTTTAATACCTCATCTAATTTACCACTTGATTCACCAGCGGCTATCATATTGATAAACATCTCGGGAAAAACTTTTTTATGGGCTGACATCGCCTTTGATAAACTTTTACCGGATTCGACATCTACTCTTAGTTGTTCAATAATATTTTTAAATTTTTTGTTATTTGTCTGCAATGATAGGGTAGACAGGGCTTTGCTTATTGAGAAGCCGGTTTTGATCATTATGTATAAATGCTGAGTAAAGAATAGCTTTTCTACTAATCTGACGCCTCCGAATATGTTATTTAGCTTTTGAATAAAACTAGTATTACCTTCTTTTTGCGGTGTTAGTTCATCAATTGATAAACCCTGCTCTTCAAGTTTTTGCCGAGCATCAGATTCACTAATTGCAATGATGGTATCCTTAGTTTTTTTGCCGTCTATTCCCTTGGCCTTATAAAAGAACTGAGCCATATTATTCTTGTGTAACTCTTAATACTTCCTCAATTGTTGTTACGCCTAGTTTTGCTTTAATAAAACCATCGTGAATAATTTCTAACATGCCTTGCTCTCTAGCAGCCTCTTTTAATCTCTCGGCTGCTGCTTGATTTAATATTAAATCGGATATTTTTGGTGTTATTTCTAATATTTCATATATACCAACTCGGCCTTTGTAGCCATCGTGGTTGCATTGATTACAACCCTTGCCACGGTAAAATAATAGATTATCAAGTGATTGTTCCGCCGATACAATTGCTCCTTCGTGCTCTAAGGTCTTAAGAATATTTTTAAAATTGATTTGCCGCTCAAGTTCCTCAATATTTTTCTTGGTTAAGGTATAGCTCATGATACAGTTTTGGCAGACTTTTCTTACTAATCTTTGTGCCAAAACGACATTGGTGGTTGATGCAATTAGAAACGATGGCACACCCATTTCTTCCAAACGAGGTAGGGTAGTAACCGCATCGTTGGTGTGTAAAGTGGACAATACCAAATGACCGGTCATGGCTGAATGGGTAGCAATCTCCGCCGTATCTTTATCTCTAATTTCGCCAACCATAATTATATCGGGATCTTGTCGTAAAAGAGAACGTAGGCCATTCGCAAACGAATAACCAATGCGGACATTTACTTGACTTTGATTTATTCTCGGCATGCGATATTCAATCGGATCTTCAACTGTCGATATGTTCACATCAGGCTTATTAAGAACGTTAATAACACTGTATAAAGTAGTGGTCTTTCCTGAACCGGTTGGACCAGTCACTAAAATCATACCGTGTGGTTTTTTAATATTACGTTTAAGAATTTCTAAGGGACCTGGTTGGAAGCCTAGGTCTTCCAACGTTTTAACCTGAGCAGTTTCACGCAATAATCTCAGAACGGCTTTCTCGCCATCATATACCGGTAAGATGGAAACACGAAACGAAACTTTTTGATCATTTGACTCAATTTTAAAGCGACCATCTTGAGGTAAGCGGTGCTCATCAATTTTAAGCATAGAAAGTATTTTAATTCTGGCTAAAACTCCTGATTTAACTGATTTAGGTAGAGACATAACATCTCGTAAAATACCGTCAATTCGGTATCGAACTATCATTCCTTTTTCCATCGGTTCTATATGGATATCAGAAGCACCCTCAAAAATGGCATATTCTAATAAAGTATCCACCATTTTTATTACTGGTAGATCTTCAGCTAACTCTTTTAATGATTGAGCTGTTTCTAGCTTACCTTTCTCTTGGGTAATATCTTGAAATTCTGCTTTCAGACCCTTGTGAAATTGCTTTAGCACCTCTTGTATACTACTTGGAGATGTTAGATGTAATTCTGGCTTAAGTCCTGTTTTTTTCTCTATAAATTCAAAGGTTTGTAGATCCGAAGGATCGATTACTGCTAATTTAATACTTTTCTCATCTTTTTCAAAAGCAATAACTTTATGCTTTTGTACTATTGGCTCAGGTAGAATTGATAGTATATCTCTTCTTATAACCTGATTTTTTAAATCAACAAAAGGGATTTTGAAATAATTAGCTGCCGATTCGTAAAGAGAATTTTCATCAATAATGTGATCTTGTATTATAAATTCAGCTAAGTTTGCTTTTTTAGCTTTAGCTTTTTTTATAGCTTCTTTTAATTCATTGTCGGCTAGAAGCTGTCCGTCCTTGATAATCTCAATCGTTTGTTTTTCTTTTAGCATGGGGCACCTTAGGCTGAAAAGTTATGATATTATAGCACAAAATTAGCCTCCTCGTCAATATAAATATTGTTTAACGCAAATCGTAAATATAAATAGTATGGCCAATTATGTGGTCAGGTTCACGTTGTCTTAACCATTCAAAATTTAAGTCTTCAGAATATAAAACGCCGGCACTTATAGCAATAAAATAATTTGGTAAGCCGTGTCTACTTATATCATCGTCGTTTGGTACCGGTTGAATATTATTAATGTAATAAGTTGGATCGGCTGATCCAAAATATGCAAAATGGAAATCAGTGATATATTCTTTATCAATGTATTTCTTTAGTAACTTTAAATCTTGACCCCAATCCAGATTTGAATCTAGTAAGATTTGGTGTCCATTTTTTGCGCCACCAACTATTTCATTGAAGTAAGTTAAATAATGTGGAAATATTGATATCGAACTAACGACGTAAACCAGCAGTAGGATAATTGCTGTGTATCTCATCCAGATATTACTTTTTATTAATTTGTTTGTTGCCCAGGCGGCCATAATTATAACGAATGGAAAAACTGGTAATATGTGCCGAACACCTAGATTAATATTACTAAGCATAGAGAATGTAAAATATATTAAAGGCGGTACGGTTATAATAATCCATTTACTGTCTGCCGTTTTGCATCTATTTATGAAGTCAGTAAATTTATGACTAAATAATTTTTTAATAATAAATATTAATGAAAAAATTAAGAATATTAATAACGAAACCGGCACCTTTACCAGAAAGGCAATGGGGAAGTAGTACCACCAACCAAATTGGGATTGTTCGCCTAGTAAATAAGCACCATGACCCGTTTGGTTGTGAGAAAAGACACTCGTCAGACCACGCCAATATGAATATGCCGGAATAGGCACTGATTCAAGAAAGTTTTTAGTAAGTGCCCCAAAATTAGTGTTGGGATCAAATATATTTATTGTTGTTTTTACAAATGGCAACTGTTCATCTACCGTATCACTTTCAACTATCTCATTTAGTTCACTATAAAGAGAAGCTATGCGCGGATCATCATTTGGTACCTGGACCTGAAAACCGTAAAAACCCCAGATAGATAATATGGTTATGCCCAGATAAACAAATATAATTTTAAATAAACTAAATTTTTTAATAGATAGATCAGAAGAATTTATCTGCCAGCGATATAGTAAATATATAATTAGCAGGGTGGGAATTAAGATTATACTTGAAAATTTTGTTAGTAACGCTAAGACAAAGATAAAAGCAGCAAAGACCAGTCTCTTTGTTGAAGGTTTTAATAAATAATTATAGAAAGTAATTACCGAACCAAAGAAAGTTAATGTCAATGGAACGTCGGTGGTAATTAATCTGCCGTGAGCAATAATATTTGGCTCAAAAACAATAAATAACGAAACCAGAGCAGCGGTTGTTTTGCCAAAATAATTTTTTGTCCAATACCAAACCAGCCATAAAAGTGTCAAACTAATTAATATCATAGGTAAACGGCCGGCTAATAATAAACTATCAGCTGGTACAGTATTGTCGTATAAAAATGCTCGTCCGAATTCCCATTGATTGTATTCTTGCCAAGCAGGGTTATCAAGTGGTAATCTGGGATTTAGTGGTAAGACAAAAAGACCAGCCAAGAATTTTACCAGGGGCGGGTGCTCAGGATTTATACGCCAGTCACCGGTGGCCAGATAACTATAACCAGCTGATAAATGTGGACCTTCATCAATGGTTTGCGATTTAAACAAAGCACTACCAAACAGCAGAGTAAACATTATCAGACTCGCCAAAATGATCAACCAAGTACTTTTATGACTTGCTTTAAACATAAATGATATTTATAACTAGGTTAAAAGAATCCATAATATTTAGAAGTTGGCCAGCCAGAGTGATAATACTCTTATCGCTCTTACTACTAATAGGGTTGTGGGCTTATATTCTGACTACGAAAAAACCGGTCGAAAATATTGTTCCCTTACATTATAACATATATTTTGGTATTGATTTGTTCACTGAGTGGTATAAAATATTTCTTATCCCGATAAGCGGTACAATGATTTTAATTTTCAATTTGTTATTATCCGTATACTTGATAAAGGACAACACTTTATTAATTTACACCTTACTCCTAGCGGCTCTTATATGTCAGATGATACTTAGCGCTTCCTCCTATCTAATAATTTCTCAAATTTACTTTTAATGTATTCAACAGCTGACGTTATATCAATATTTTTAACAGCTACGATTGCCTTTGTAGTAACTATGTTTCTGACGCCAATTTTAACACACTGGTTATATAAATATCGATTAACTAAACAGATAAGAGTAAGCGACAAGACGCCGGTTTATTCTGAATTACATAAGCACAAGGCCGGTACACCAACCATGGGCGGTATTTTGATCTGGGGTACAACTCTATTATTAGCCTTAGTATTTTATTATTTATCCCGGATAAGTGATCTGGATATCATTAACCGTTTAAACTTTTTATCTCGACCACAAACACTATTACCCCTAGGAGCTTTGATAGCATCAGCCTTAGTTGGTTTAGTAGATGATTTTTGGAACGTCAAACGTATTGGACCCGCTGGCGGAGGGTTGCGTGTTCGCCATAGATTAATTATTTATTCAATAATTGCTGCCGTTGGTGCCTGGTGGTTTTATTTTAAACTAGATTGGACTACTATCCACGTGCCTTTTATTGGTAATTTTGATATCGGCATATGGTATATTCCCATATTCTTATTTATTATTGTAGCTACCTCATTTTCAGTAAATGAAACTGATGGACTTGACGGTTTAGCTGGTGGGACATTACTTACCGCCTTTGGTGCCTACGGCATAATTGCTATAGTTCAGGGCCGGATAGATCTAGCAGCTTTCTGTGCGGCAATTATCGGGGCGTTACTTGCTTTTCTTTGGTTTAATATACCGCCGGCTAGATTTATTATGGGTGATACCGGCGCTATGAGCCTGGGAGTGACCTTAGGCATTGTTGCCATGTTAACAAATGAATTATTTTTATTACCAATTATAGGTTTAGTTTTAGTTGTAGTATCACTTTCAGTAATAATACAAATTATTGGTCGAAGAGTTTTTAAGAAAAAGATATTTTTGTCTGCTCCATTGCATCATCATCTGGAGGCTAAGGGTTGGTCAGAATCAAAAATTGTAATGAGATCCTGGGTCATTTCTGGTGTGATGACAGTAATCGGTCTCATTATATTTCTATTGGATAAAGCCTAAAATTGGTTAATAAAATAATAATTAGCAGCTAGAAATAGCCGCTTGTTTGTGGTATAGTAGTCGTTGTCATGATGACGGCGGAACGAAATTATAAAGGAAAAAACATTTTAATTTTTGGCCTTGGTCAGCACTCGCAGGGTAGTGGGATGGCGGCCGCTATTTATTTTGCCAAATTAGGCGCCAACGTGGTTGTGACGGATAAAAAAAGTAAGACCGATCTGAAAAAAATGATTACCGAACTAAAATCGTTGCCCCTAACCTATCATTTGGGCGGTCACAGCAATAAAGACATAAGATGGGCTGATATAATTATTCAAAATCCCGGTGTTCCATTTGATTCGAAATTTATTTTATATGCCAAAAAAATTAAAAAAGATATACAAACAGATGTATCGGTTTATCTCTCAATTTACAAACCAAATGTTATTGCCGTTACAGGAACCAGGGGCAAAAGCACTACCGCGTCACTAATTAGTAAAATAATAAAAAGTAAGTTTCCTAAGTCAAAATTAACTGGTAATATTGGTCGTTCTCCTTTGTGGCACATAGGAAAAGAGAAACTAATAAATTATGCTGTAATGGAATTGTCCAGTTGGATGCTAGAAGGACTAGAAAAATATAAATATTCTCCAAACATTGGTGTGCTTACCAACATTTATTCAGATCATTTAGATAGATATAAAAAATTTAGTAATTATACTAAGGCTAAAAAATTAATTTATAAATATCAAAAGAAAAGTAATCTGGCCATAATTAATTATGATCAATCTATTTGTCGCCAAATTGCGAAAAATGTCGGTAATGTTTATTGGTTCTCTTTAAGTAAAAAAGTACCCAGAGGAGTGTTTTATAATGACGGCGACTTTTATTGGCATTATAAAAATAAAACAACCAAGATAATAAATATAGCTGAATTTAAATTATTGGGACGACATAATTTAAATAATTTAGCCGCCGCTTTAGTAGTAGCCAAATTATTAAAAATAAAAAAATCTAATATTACTAAAGCAGTAAAGTCGTATAGTGGATTACCACACCGAATCGAATATATAAGAAAATTCCGGGGTGTAAAATATGTGAATGATTCATATTCAACTATCCCCGAGGCCACGATTAGCGCTATTGATTCATATGACAGTCCGATTGTACTTATTATCGGTGGGACTGATAAAAACTTAGATTATAAAAAATTAGCCAATAAGATAAATCAGCGAGTTGAATATGTAATAACTTTACCCGGGACAGCCACAAAGAAGATTGTTAAGCAGTTAGAAAAAGTAAAATATAAAAACATTGTAAAATCAAAAGATATAAGAAAGGCCTTATATATAGCTAGAAGAATTGCACGATCCGGTGACCTGGTTTTATTTTCACCGGCCGCAACTAGCTTTGGACAGTTTAACAATGCTAGTGAACGAGGAGAGAAATTTAAGAATTTAATAAACAAACTGTCTTGATAAAGCGTCAAGCAAAAAAAAGTATCGATTACCCATTATTGTTGATTGTAGCAGCCATAATTTTATTTGGTCTAATAATGTTATCGTCAGCCAGTACGGTGACATCATTCCAACGATTTGATGATCCCAACTGGTTATTTAAACGCCAGTTAGTTAGTATCCTAGTCGGCTTAGTAGCTTTTTTTATAGTTATTAGGATCGATTATCATGTTTGGCAGAGATTTTCATTATTACTTTTGATAATTAGTTTGGCTTTATTGATTATGGTTTTTGTGCCCGGCTTAGGCACTGAAGCTTTTGGCGCTCAGCGCTGGATTGATTTTGGTGGTGGAATATCTTTTCAGCCGACAGAAATTGTCAAATTGACTTTTTTAATATACTTAGCATCTTGGTTAGAAAAAAGAGGTCGCGGCATTAAAGATGTTTCGTCTGGCTTGTTGCCTTTTTTAGTATTATTAGGTCTGGTTACCTTGCTAGTAATGGCTCAGCCCGATTTGGGTACCATGACTATCATTGGTTTTACGGCCCTAATAGTCTATTTTGTAGCTGGGGCGCCTTATAAACATATGGCAGCAATAATTGGAACGGGTCTGGCTCTATTTACTATTTTGGTACGCATAGCACCTTATCGAGCAGCTAGATTAACAATTTATTTAAATCCTGAATTGGATCCACAAGGAATTGGTTATCATATAAATCAGGCTTTATTGGCAATTGGCAGCGGTGGTATTCTCGGTGTCGGTCTGGGACATTCACGTCAGAAATTTAACTACCTTCCAGAAGCGGCCGGTGATTCAATTTTTGCAATTATTGCTGAGGAGTTAGGATTTATCGTCGTTAGCGGCCTTGTGCTAGCTTTTGTGTTTTTACTCGTAAGAGGTTTTAATATTGCCCGACGTTCAAATGATGAATTTGGCAGATTACTGGCTGTGGGTATAACCGTTTGGTTTGTTGCTCAAGCATTTATAAACATCGGCGCTCTGACCGGATTGCTGCCACTAACTGGTATACCTTTGCCATTAATTAGCTATGGTGGGTCAGCTATGATTCTATCCATGGCTGCCCTGGGAGTATTATTAAATATTTCAAGACATGCCCGAACTAGATAAAAAAATATTAATATTATTATCAGGTGGGGGGACTATGGGGTCAGTTTCACCATTGATGGCCATATTTGAACAATATAAAAAAAATGATGAAGGGTATGATTTTATGTTTGTCGGTACCAGCAGCGGTCCAGAAGGACAAGTTATTAAAAAATTAAATATCCCATTCTATAATTTACAAGAAGCGAAATGGCGGCGTTATTTTTCTTGGTCAAATATTTTATCACCGATAATATTTCTAATTGCATTTGTTAAATCAATTAGATTGCTCTATAAAAAAAAGCCAAAGGTGATAGTAAGCGCTGGTAGTTATGTATCAGTACCGCTGGCTTGGGCCGGAAAAATTATTGGGATACCAATAATTATTTATCAAATGGATGTAGTTAAAGGCTTGGCAAATAAATTAATGACACCATTGGCCAAAAAAATAGTTGTTGCCTTTAGACATCACTTATACCAATTTCCCCGAGAAAAGACCGATCATATTGGTTTAATAGTTAGACCTTCGCTTACTAGACCAAATCTAAATAATGCCAATAAAATATTTGGTATTGATGAAGGCAAAAAAACTATATTAATTGTAGGCGGCGGGACCGGAGCTTTAAATTTGAATAAGAAAATTGGTAAAATTTTACCAACTTTATTGAAAAAATATCAAATAATTCATTTAACAGGCCTTAACAAACAGTCTGTAAAAATTGACTCTCCTTATTATCATGAATATGAATTTTTAAACCAAGAGATGGTTGACGCTTACGGCGTTGCTGACTTAGTAATTTGCCGAGCCGGGTTATCTACCATAGCTGAATTGTCAGCCTTAGGGAAGGTGTCGCTAATCATTCCCATAACCGATAATCAACAAGAGAATAATGCTATTTTTATGCAAAAACACAGTGCCGCTGCCGTCTTAACTGAACAGCAATTAGCTGGACATAGAACGCTTAAACTAATTGAAAGATTACTGGTTGATGATAAAATAAAGCGTCACTACCAAAAGAATATAAAGAAATTATATCAAGAAAAAGGATTAGAAAACTTGGTTAATATAATCAATGAAACAATATAACATGAAAAAGAGGCAAAAAGTATTTATAATCGGCATTGGTGGTATCGGTACTTCTGGTCTAGCACAATTGTTAAGAGAAAAAAATTATCAGGTAAGTGGCAGTGATAGAAATGACAACCAAATAGTAAAAATATTGCTTAAAAAAAATATAAAAGTTTATATTGGCAATAAAAAATATTTACCAGCTGATACCAATATAGTAATTTACTCTCCTGCCGTGCCGACTAATCATCGATTATTAAAGCAAGCAAGAAAAAATAATTTAAAAATCCTTTCTTACCCCCAAGCGTTATGGGAAACGGTAAAAGATAAGAAGGTTATCGCTATATCTGGAACACATGGCAAGAGCACAGTCACGGCAATAGTTGGCTGGATTTTAAGTAGTCAGAAAAAAAAACCAACGATTCTCTGTGGTAGCATTATGAATAATTTCAATACCAATGCCATCTGGGGAAACGGAGAATATGCTGTCATTGAAGCCGATGAATTTAATAAATCATTTTTAAATTATCATCCTTATGTCTCAGTAATAAATAATATTGAGCTCGATCATTTTGACACTTATAAAAATCCCACAGATCTTATCACTACCTTTAATCAATTTATTAATCAGACTGAAGCTGGGGGCAAGGTCATAATTAATGCTGATAATGAATTAACCAAGAAATTAAACCAGTATCCGGGCAGTATTACGTTTGGTATAGAAAGTGGTAAATATAAGGTTAAAAATATACACTATAATAATAAGGTGACGTTTGTATTTAATAATATTAAAGCGACGACTAATTTGGTGGGTGTTCATAATATTATGAATATTGCAGCAGCTTTTACTGTTATTAAAAGTATAAACTTATCTTTGCCCAAAGCAATTAAATCTTTGAAAAAGTTTAAAAATACATGGCGGCGTTTTGAAAAAATTGGAAATTTCAATAATATTACTACCATCAGCGATTATGCGCATCACCCAACGGAAATTAAAGCTACATTAAATAGTGCAAAAATTAAATATCCAGAAAAACAGATTATCGCAGTATTTCAGCCCCATCAGCATAACCGGACCAGACACTTAATAAAAGAATTTGGAAAATCATTTGTTCAAGCTGATAAAGTCATTATAACTGAAATTTATAATGTGGCCGGACGTATAAGTAAACAGGACAGTAAAGTCAGCGCTAAAAGAATAATTAATTATTTACCCAGAGGCAAAAAGGTATTGTGGGCACCAAAGTTAGAAAATATCAAATCAGCGATAAATGAAATGATTAATAAAAATTCAATAATTATATTCTTAGGAGCTGGTAATATTGATGATCACGCTAGAAAGTTAGTTAAAAAATGATTATGCACGAATTAGAAAATATTAAAGGAGTAAAGAAAAATATTTCCTTAACCCCACTGACCACCTTCAAAGTTGGTGGACCGGCTGAGTATTATTATGAACCAAACGACATTGGACAATTTTCTAATATTATTAAATCTGCTATCAGCTCAGAAATACCGATTACAATATTAAGTGGAGGCAGTAATGTACTGATTAACGATAATGGAATAAAAGGATTAGTAGTTCATCCAAAAAATGATCAACATAGTATTGAAAATACCAGTATATATGCTGGCGCCGGTATGAGCATTAGTAGATTACTGGCCATTTGTACAAAAAATAGTTTAAGTGGATTGGAATTTATGGGGGGCATACCAGGTACGGTCGGAGGTGGAGTGTACGGCAATGCCGGATCACCAAAAATATCATTAGGTAATTTTATTGATTATATCGAAGTTATAAACAGATTAGGAGAAGAACAAAAATGGAGTCAATCAGATTGCAATTTTAGTTATCGTAATAGCAGAATGAAAAAAGAAAAAACCATAGTAATGGCGGCAAAATTTAAGTTGAAAATCACTGATTCTAAAATTATTAGAACAAATATAAATATTTTTATCGATAAAAAAAATGAAAATCAACCAGCTTCTAGTGCGTCATCCGGATGTATATTTAAAAATCCGGCGAACAATATCGCTGCCAAATTAATAGATCAAGCCGGTCTGAAGGGTAAAAGAATCGGCGGAGCTGAAGTGTCTAAAATACATGCAAATTTTATAATAAACACCGGTTCAGCAACGGCTGAAGATATTACTATTCTCATAAGCTATATAAAACAGCAAATTCGTGATAAATTTAATGTGCAACTAAATGAAGAGATCCAGTATTTAGGATTTTAAAATAAATGAATATTCAAATTCATGGACAAAACTTCACAATAACTCCGGCTATTAGAAATCAAATAGAAAAAAAATATGCTTCGATTGAAAAAATTGTAAGTCCAATAGATAGGGTTCATGTAAGCATAAGTGTGAATCGACACCACAAACACGGCGAAATATTCACTGTCAGCAGCCAAATTGCAATCGGCAAGAATTCAATACACGTAACCGAGAAAGCCGAAGATGTTTATACGGCTATCGATAAATCAGAAGAGATTATATTACGTCAAACCAAGAAATATAAAACTAAACATCAAATGCGATTACGCCGTTTAAAAAGATTAATATCACCTCGTAATTATTGGCGCTGGGGCAAAAATATATTTAATAAAGAATGATATGGGATTATTCACTAGAATATTAGGCGATCCAAACAAGAAAGAGTTAAAAAAACTACAGCCAAAAGTAGATAGTATTAATAAATTTGAAAATAGGTTTAAGAATTATGACAGAGAAGCAGCCATCGGCAGAATTACTGAAATAAAGAAAGACTTATCATCAAATCCTAATAAGATAAATGATTATTTGGATGAAGTGTTTGCCTTAGTTCGGCAAGCGGCCGTAAGTACCATCGGTCTTAGACATTATGATGTTCAACTAATTGGCGGTATAGTGCTTCATCAGGGTAAGATTGCCGAAATGCGCACCGGTGAAGGTAAAACCTTGGTAGCTAGTTTGGCCCTGACTCTCAACGCCTTAACTGGAAAGGGAAGTCACTTAATAACCGTGAATGATTATTTAGCTAGACGTGATGCTGGTTGGATGGGACCAATATATAATTATTTAGGTTTAAGTGTTGGTATAATTATACACGATTCAGCCTTCTTGTTTGATCCGGAATTTACTGATGAAAAACACGAAGATCCAAGATTATCACATTTGAGGCCAGTAGAAAGATTGCAGGCTTATCAGGCGGATATTACATACGGTACTAATAATGAATTTGGCTTTGACTATTTACGGGATAACATGGTACCGACGCTGAAGCACAAAGTTATGCGTCAATTAAATTTTGCTATTGTCGATGAGGTAGATAGCATATTGGTTGATGAAGCTCGTACCCCACTAATTATTTCTGCACCATCTGACGAATCAGCCGAGTTATACGAGCGCTTTGCGAAAATTGTTCCACAATTGAATGAACTTGATGATTATAATATTGATGAAAAAATGAGAGCGGTAACATTAACTGATGGTGGGATCGAAAAAGTGGAGAAAATACTCGGCCTAGATAACATATATCAGGCCGGTGGTGTTGAATTAGTTCATCATCTAGAACAAGCTCTAAAGGCAAATACACTTTTTCATAAAGATAAAGAATATGTTATTAAGGATGGCGAAATTGTTATCGTTGATGAATTTACCGGTCGCTTAATGTTTGGACGTCGTTTTTCTGAGGGATTACACCAAGCGATTGAGGCCAAGGAAAATGTAGAAATAAAAAAAGAAAGCCGAACTTTAGCTACTATTTCATTTCAAAATTATTTTAGAATGTATGACAAATTATCAGGGATGACCGGAACGGCAGTAACAGAGGCAGAGGAATTTGCAAAAATATATGACTTATCGGTTGTATTGGTACCAACTAATAAGCCAATGATAAGAAACGACATGACCGATGTTATTTATAAAACTGAACTGGGTAAATTAAAAGCCATAGTTCGAGAAGTAAAAAGACGAAATGAAATTGGTCAACCAGTATTAATTGGTACTATTTCCATAGAAAAAAATGAATTACTTGGGGGACTATTAGAACGCGAAGGCGTCCACTTTGAAGCGCTTAATGCCAAGAAACACGAACAAGAAGCCGGTATTATAACCAAAGCCGGTATTAAAGGTGCGGTGACTTTAGCTACCAATATTGCGGGACGTGGTGTTGATATTGTTTTGGGCGGGCCAAATGCCGATCAAAAGGAGCGTCAGGATATACTTAGTTTAAGTGGGCTGCACGTCATCGGAACCGAACGTCATGAATCAAGAAGGATTGACAATCAGTTACGCGGTCGTTCGGGTCGACAGGGTGATCCCGGTTCAAGTCAATTTTTTATTTCAATGGAAGACGATCTAATGAGAATTTTTGGTTCAGACAGGATGAAAAATATGATGGACAGAATGGGTATACCCGATGACATGCCGATTGAAAATAAACTTATTGCTAAGTCAATAGAAACAGCTCAAAAAAAAGTAGAAGGTCATAATTTCGATATCCGCAAACATCTTGTTGAATATGATGATGTAATGAACAAACATCGTGAAGTTGTTTATAAAAAAAGAAACGACGTATTAAAATATAAAGATGATCAACTGCGACAAGAGGCCCTGGGAATAATTAACACAGAAATTGAACAAATTGTTTCTTTTCATACAAACCAACAGGATAAAACCTGGGACTTAGATGAGATTTATGAATCCGTTGATGCACTCTTCCCCATACCGCTTGAGGTCAGGATAAAGATGGATGATCTGGAAAAATCCAATGAGGTAAAGAAATCCGTTGAAGCAAGGGACAAGATTATCTCATATATTTCAAATTTGGCTGTTAAGGCATATGAAGACATAGAATCAGCCATGGAAAATAATGATATGATGAGAAATATTGAAAGAGGAATGATGCTAAGAATAATTGATAGTCTATGGACAGAACATCTAGATCAAATGAGTTATCTAAGACAGGGGATTGGCCTGAGAGGATATGCTCAACGTGATCCGCTGGTTGAATATAAAAAAGATGCCTTTCAGTTATTTACTCAGCTGTTGAATTCTATCAATTCACAATTTGCCCATAGTATATATAAAATTGTACTGGCCAAAGATTCTATAAACAAATCGACTCCAGAAGTAAGACATTATAAGCATGACAACGTAAGCATGTCTGGCATGGCAGAGACGGGCCAAGTTGATAAGCCTATTAATCAGAACGAGGTTTCCGGACAGGCCACGGATGATAAATATAATAAAGTTGGTCGGAACGATCCTTGTCCATGTGGATCGGGAAAGAAATATAAAAAATGTCATGGTCGGTAAAAATCAAGAAGTTGCCGCAGACATAAATTTAAAAAAGGCAGAAAAGCATAAATTATTTTATTTTATTGCCAATGCCATTGTTTATCGTAATTCAGATAAACGTTGTTTGTTGTTAAAGAGAAATAGTAAGAATAAAATTCACCCCGGTAAATATTGTGTTCCTGGTGGTAAACTAGAGTGGTCAGATTTAGATATTGATAAACCAACAAGATTAAATGGTAACGTTTTAGATTTTGAAAATGCTATTGAAAAACTGTTGAAAAGAGAGATAAAAGAAGAAGCCAATATAACAATTGAAAATAGCATCAAATACATAAACAACGTAGCCTATATCCGTCCCGACGGGACTCCGTCAATGATGGTGAAGTATGCTGTAAAGTATAAAAGCGGAAAAGTAATTTTGGAAAGTAAATTCTCATCTCATCGTTAGGTCAATGAAAATGAAGTCAACAAGCTCGACTGCATATTAGGAGTGCCTGAAGAAGTAAAATTAACCATAAAAATGTTTAAAAATAATTGACATTTAGCTAAAAATGTGCTAAACTATTATATGTGTTGTCCTTTTTCAAAGGAAAAATAAAAACAAAAACACACATGAGGAGGCCAGAGGCCTATAATTCGCCTCTGGATTTATAAAAAAATCCAAAGTCGATAGGGCCTCTGGCCCTCAAACTTTTTCTTGATATGCTCTCTTATAAAAAAGAGATTTTTTAATAAAACAAAAATGAAAAATAAAAATTATTTTATTGCTTTCGTCATTATATTACTGTTCATTCTTCCAGTTGATGTTAAAGCAGAAAATGAGCAAGCACCAGAAATAAAATTATTTGATACCGAAGCTGTTAAGCAATTTAGAAGTTTTTTTGGCTTTGCTAAAAATTGGTATGGTGGAGTCAATCTTGCCACTGGCGATGTTGATGGTGATGGTGAAGAAGAAATAATTGCTGCTGCTGGCCCAGGTGGTGGTCCGAATGTACAAGTTTATTCCCGAAGGGGAAATCGGTTATTTAATTTCATGGCTTATGACGAACGATTTCGTGGCGGAGTTAATATTGCCACCGGAGATGTTGATGGTGATGGTATTGATGAAATTATTACCGCTCCCGAATTTGGCGGTGGCCCACATATAAAAATATTTAGATTTGACGGAAAATTATCAACGCAATTTAATGCTTTTGATCCAAGTATGAAAAAAGGTTTTACCGTTACCTCGGGTGACACTGATGGCGATGGTAAAGACGAAGTGATTGTAGCAACCGGACTGGGGACCAGAACTGAAGTAAAAATATTTAATCGATATGGCAAATATTTGGACCAAACGTTTTATCCATTTTCTGAAGATGAAAAAGGCGGAGCCTCAATGGCCACAGGAAACTTTGATGATGACCCAATGGACGAAATTATAATTGCCGTAAGACGACGTGGTAAGCCCTGGATAAAAATTTATAACAATGATGACCACCGGACAATAACTAGCGAATTTTATGCTTTTCCTAATGAATTTCAAGGCGGTGTTAATGTGGCCGCCGGTGATATAAACGGTGACAATATTAATGATATTATAGTAGCGGCAAATTCAGGTGGTGGACCACACGTCAGAACGTTTTCAGTTAATGGTATTAAGAAAAATTTTCAAGTATTCCCGTATCCTCTAAACTTTAGTGGTGGAGTAAATGTTGCAACTATTGATAACAATAACGATGGACTATTAGAAATTATAACAGCGCCCAGTGCTCATCTTTCTGGAAATCGTCCAGAACTAGTAAAATATATCGAGGTTGATTTATCTGAACAGACTTTACGAGCTTATGAATACGGAAAATTAATTAAAACTTTTTTAGTATCAACAGGCAAACTTGGCTATAATACTAAACAGGGGGATTTTTCAATTTCGCAAAAAATACTGGTCAAAGATTATTTTGGATATTATGGACCAGGCCATCCTGATAATTACGATTTGCCCAACGCCAAGTGGAACTTACGTTTTAATGGCGCCTTTCTTTTACATGGTGCTTATTGGCATAATAATTTTGGTAATGTTATGAGCCATGGTTGTGTAAATATAAGTTATACAAATGCCGAGTGGCTATATAATTGGGCAACAATTGATACTGCTGTCAAAGTAAAAGAATAATATAACAATTTATTGAGAATTTGAAAGAACGTCTTTTAAAATATTAAAAGACGTGATATATTATTTCTCATAAATGACACAACAATCAAAAATTAGAGTAATTCTACTAATAATATTTTTACTTACTGCCGCTGCGGTCTATGTGGATTATCCAAAATCACCCGACTTAAAGATTGGTAATTGGGAAAAAGAATTAAAAGTGCATCTAGGGCTAGATTTAGAAGGTGGTATTCATTTAGTATATCGTGCCGATGTCAATGAAATTCCAGACAGTGACCGATCTGATGCTCTCGATGGAGCCAGAGATGTTATAGAGAGAAGAATAAATATTTTTGGTGTATCTGAACCTATAGTACAAACTAGTCAGTTGGCAGGTGATTACCGGATCATTGTTGAACTAGCTGGAGTTTTTGATGTAAATAGGGCTATCGAAATAATTGGTGACACTCCATTGCTTGAATTTAAAGAAGAAGGAGAAACTAGTGAAACTGATGAATTAAGCGAGGTTGATGCTGATATCACAGCCTATAATGAACAAGCCAAAAACAGGGCCCAAGAAATACTGACTAAGGCATTATCAGCTGATGCTGATTTTGCTTCATTGGCAAACGAGTTTTCAGAGGATCCGGGTAATACCAACAGCGAAGGCGATAAATTGGGTGGTGAACTGGGATTTAATATAGCCGGTACTTTTGTTGAAGAATTTGACGAGGCGTTATTTGTTAATTTAGAAGATGATGAAATTTATCCGGAATTAGTAGAAACGGTTTTTGGTTATCACATAATTAAGAGAGAAGAAAGTAGGCAGAATGATGATGATGAACTCGAAGTAAAAAGTCGGCATATTTTAATATCAAAAAGAAGTGAACAAGATATTGTAAATCAATTAGAAAATTATCAAGCCACTGATTTAACCGGGCAACATTTGAAATCAGCCCAAGTACAATTTGATCCAAATACAAACGAACCGTTAGTAGCCTTGGAATTCAATAGTGAGGGAAGTGATTTGTTCGCTGAAATTACCAAAAGGAATTTAGGACGGACGGTCGCAATATTCTTGGATGGTGCGCCGATATCTATTCCGGTAGTTAATCAAGAAATTACATCAGGTCAAGCCGTAATACAAGGTAGCTTTACTCTAGACGATGCCAAAACATTAGCTCGTAGATTAAATGCCGGAGCCTTACCAGTTCCGTTAACCTTATTAAGTCAGCAATCGATTGGTGCCACCTTGGGAAGACAATCAGTGGAGACTAGTCTTTTCGCCGGGTTAGTTGGTTTAATCATGGTGGCAATATTTATGGTTATATATTACCGTTTACCTGGTGTCATGGCAGTATTGGCATTAACAATTTATGCCTTAATAGTTTTAGCAATATTTAAATTATGGCCCGTAACTTTAACCCTAGCTGGTGTGGCCGGTTTTATATTATCTATCGGCATGGCCGTCGATGCTAATATTTTAATATTTGAGAGACTGAAAGAAGAATTAAGAGCCGGACGAGCACCAGCACAAGCTGTTGAAGAAGCATTCCGTCGAGCCTGGCCCTCTATTAGGGATGCTAATATATCAAGTTTAATTACAACTTTTATATTATTTATTTTCTCGACAAGTCTAATAAGAGGTTTTGCTGTTACTTTAAGTATTGGCATAGTAATAAGTATGTTTTCGGCCATGGTAATTACAAAAAATTTGTTAAGATCAATCTCTGTAAATAAAGATATCCACGGTAAAAAAATATTTGGCATTAAAATACCGACTAACAATGAATAACGTTTATAGAATTATTCAACGAAGAAAAATATGGTATTCACTGTCAATAATTATAATTATTATTGGTGCGGTATTTATTGCCTTGGGCGGTTTAAAATTGGGCGTTGATTTCACCGGCGGTTCATTAATGCAAATATCTTTTGCTGATGATCGGCCAGCTATGAGTGAAATTACAAATGTGTTTAGTGGACAAAATGTTGAAAATGTCAGAATGCAAACGCTAGGTGAATTAAGTTATAATATTAGATTTGCCGAAGTTGACAGTCAAAAACATCAAGAAATACAATTAGCCCTTAAAGAAAAATTTAATGATTATAGGGAAGAATCATTTGAAGTCATTGGTCCAGTTATCGGTCAGGAAGTTACGAATCGAGCAATAACATCGATAAGCTTAGTGTTGTTAGGAATAATAATTTATATTATGTGGGCCTTCCGGTCGGCCACCAGTGAATTTTCTTCATGGATGTTTGGAATAAATGCTGTCATTGCTCTACTGCACGATATTGCCATTACTATTGGTATATTTGCTGCGTTAGGATATTTCTTCGGCATTGAAATTAATGTATTGTTTGTAACGGCTCTACTTACCATCTTGGGATTTTCTGTACATGATACCATCGTTGTATTTGATCGAATCCGTGAATCATTAAAGGTCCAATCGGGTACATTAGAAGAAATTGCTAATTACAGTGTTAATCAAACAATAGTAAGATCTGTTAATACTACATCGACAACACTATTAGTTTTGTTAGCATTGTTTATCTTTGGTGGAAATAGCATTCACTATTTTGTATTGGCCCTAATAATCGGTATGATTGCTGGTACATATTCATCAATCTTCATTGCCAGCCCATTATTGATAAGTTTATCTGGACTGAAAAAAAGATAAAAATTATCACAATAAAAAAAATAATATTGTTTTAATTTAGCCATAATCTTGACAAAAAATGTATAAAATGCTATACTATGGCTGAATTTTAAATAATGGTAAATAACGATAAACAAAATAATTCGACTGAAGAAATCATGAACGAAAGCGGTTCATCCATTTTGGATAAGATAATTAGCTCAAAACAATCTTCAGCTATTGAAGCATTTCATCCGGTTGATACGGTAACTAATTTATTAAAACAGCTATCTAATAAAGACGAAGATATTATTAGAAGAAGATTTGGTTTGAATGGACAAAAGTCAGAAACATTAGAAGAGATTGGAAAAATATATAATGTTACTAGAGAAAGAATTAGACAAATCGAAAGATCCGGAATCGATAAGATAAAATCATTTGGTCAATTTGAAACAACTGTTGAACCGGTAGCTGAAGTTATAAAATCAATATTAGAGCAAAGCGGCGGTATCATGGAAGAAGAATCAATGATGAGACAATTGTTAATTAATACCGGCGATACCAAAATAAATAGAAATTCTATAAATTTCATAATTCAAGAACTTTTAAATAATCGATTTGAAATAATTAATGAATCGTCTTCAAGAAAAATAGCCTGGCACATAAAATTATCTCCATTAGACTTAGTTAACAGAACCATCGATGCCATCGAAGAGATAATAAGCAAAATCGGTAAGCCAATGGATCTTGAAAATTTGATTGATGAATTTCGCCAGCATGAAATATATAAACATAACGCTGATAAATTAAATGAGACAGTAATAACTAGCTATATTGAATTATCAAAAAATATTGATAAGAATCCATTTGGTGAATACGGACTAGTTGGTTGGGGCAGTATCGTGCCAAAAAGAATGAATGATAAAATATACCTCGTTATGAAAAAGCATGGTAAGCCATTGCATTTCAATGAAATTACAAAACAAGTAAATACAGCTGGCTTTGACAACCGCAAAGCCTATGCCCCGACAGTTCACAACGAGCTAATATTAAATGATCGTTATGTTTTAATCGGTAGGGGAATTTATGCCCTAAAAGAGTGGGGCTATAAACCAGGAGTGGTGCTGCAAGTATTAATAAGAGTATTAGAAAAATCACCCATTGCATTATCTCGTGATGATTTAGTTAAGAGGGTCCTTGAACAGAGAGTAGTGAAGAAAAATACTATATTTTTGGCCTTAACAAATAAAAATTATTTTACCCGTCTTGAAGATGGCAAATATATTATCAATAACAAAGAACAAAATTAAAAATCTAAACTATAAATGTCCGATCTAGCAGCTTCCAGTTTAACAATCTGGGATCCATTTATAACATTATGGCAAATATTAACCAATGGTGGTTGGCTGGTTATCCTTGGTGCTTTTTTAGTCGGTTTTTGGTGGTGGTATGTGATCCATATAAAGTTAAGTTATTCGGGCAAGATCGATTATGTATTATTAGCCATTGATGTGCCCAAAGATAACGAACAAAGTCCCAAGGCCGTTGAACATATTTTTTCACAATTACATGGCATATTAAAATCAGGCGATCTGATACAACGCTATGTCGCTGGATATAATCAAATGGGCTTTGCTTTTGAATTGGTTAGCATTGATGGTTATATACAATATTTGGTAAGAACGCCAACTAATTATAGAGATTTAGTAGAGTCTGCAATCTACGCTCAATATCCAGATGCCGAAATAAGCGAAGCTACTGATTATACAGAAAATATACCCCATGAATATCCAGATGACGAATATGACATGTATGGTTTTGAAATGAAATTGACCAATAAACAAGTCTATCCCATAAGAACATATCCAGAGTTTGAACATTCACTTTCACAAGAATTTAAAGATCCGATGGCGGCTTTGTTGGAAATGATGAGTCGTTTACAGGTAGGTGAGCAGGTATGGTTACAATTAAATGTTTATCCAGCCTCAGATAAAATATGGCGTGAGGAGGGGAAGGCTCTAATAAAAAAATTAGTTGGCGCCAAATCTGCCAATGGTAAAAGCGGTATGGTATCGCAAGTTGGTCAGGGCGTAAGTGAATCAATCACCGCTTCATTGATGCCCATTGGCGCGGATTCTGACAACAAAGTAGAAAACCGGTGGCCGACATTAATGCAACACCTAACCCCGTCCGAAAGATCAATTGTTGAAGCAATTGGGATAAAATTGTCAAAACTAGGATTTTTTTGCAAGATTAGATTAATATATTTGGGTAAAAAAAATGTCTATAATACCAGAACACGCATACAAGCAATTATGGGTACAATTAAACAGTTTAATTCCCAGGACTTGAATGGATTTAAACAAGATAAAAAAACTCGTACCAGAGCTGTCTATCCACCAATAAAATCAATAATTGACTGGAGAATAAAACGTCGGCGTAAAAAAATAATGTTAGGATACAAATATAGATCTATTTTACGTGGACGTAATCAGTTTGTTCTTAATATAGAGGAACTGGCCTCAATCTGGCACTTCCCGGTACTGACGGTCAAAGCTCCGCTAGTGCAAAAAACAGAAAGTAAAAAGAGCGAACCACCCACCTCATTACCATTAGAAGGCGCCCAGATACCGATTGGACCGGAAGAAGAGGTGGAAGAAGCTAAAACTGCTGTGCCGACCGAAGAAAAAACACCAGCTAATTTACCATTTGTAGAATAATGAAAGAAGAAAAAAAAGACGAAGTTGTAGCTTTTGCTCTGACCAACTTCAGAAATGTTAAAAAGAAATTTGGGATATTGCCCGACGACCGACGGCGACATATTTATGTAATTGGAAAAACCGGTATGGGCAAATCAACATTGATTGAGAATATGATCATTCAGGACATTAGAAATGGTAAAGGGGTTGCGTTGATAGATCCGCTAGGTGATTTGGTTGAAAGAGTAATAAAATATATACCGGCTGATAGAATAAATGATGTAGTTTATATTAATCCGGCTGATCTGGATCATCCAATTGCCTTCAATGTACTAGAAGCTATTGATCCCAGTCATCATCATTTGGTTGCTTCCGGGTTGATCGGAGTGTTTAAAAAACTGTGGATTGATTCTTGGGGCCCAAGATTAGAATATGTACTTCGAAATACAATATTATCGTTATTAGAATATCCTGGCTCAACTTTATTAGGTGTAACTAGATTATTAGTCGATAAAAAATATCGTCAAAAAGTTGTTGCCAAATTAACTGATCCAATTATTAAAGCGTTCTGGCTTGACGAATTTAACGCCTACAGTAATCAATTCAGAACCGAGGCGATATCACCAATTCAAAACAAAGTTGGGCAATTTTTATCATCACCAGTCATAAGAAATATAGTCGGCCAACCAAAGAGTACCATTGATATGAGAGATATCATGGATAGCGGCAAAATATTATTATTAAATTTATCCAAAGGCAGGATTGGCGAGGACAATTCTTCATTGTTAGGCGCCATGATGATTACCAAATTACAGTTAGCGGCCATGAGCAGGATAGATACACCAGAAACAAATAGACGTGACTTCTATATGTTCGTTGATGAATTCCAAAATTTTGCTACGGAGAGCTTTGCCACAATATTATCAGAAGCAAGAAAATATCGACTTAATATATTAATCGCACATCAATATATTGAACAATTAGACGAAACGGTTCAAGCTGCAGTTTTTGGAAACGTTGGCACGATTGTTGCCTTCCGCATCGGTGCCGCCGATGCCGAGTTTCTGGTAAAAGAATTTGAACCGATATTTTCTGAAACGGATCTAGTTAATTTAACTAAATATGATGTTTATTTGCGGTTGATGATTGATGGAGTTGCTTCAGATCCTTTTTCTGCTACCACCTTACCTCCATTAAGTGGAGAAGTGGGTAATCAAGAGAAAATAATACAAGCCTCTCGTGAGCGCTATTCGAATGATCGTGAAAAAATAGAGGAAAAGATAACACGTTGGTCGGGAGTTGAAGAAACATATAAGGCCACGGCCGAAGAAGATAATTTAGAAGCGAATCGTCATAATAATATAAGAAAAGCTCAAGCAGAAGATTTACACAGATCAGCTGATAAAAATATTGATTTAAAAAAAATATCACCTGGAAACCTAAAACCAGTAATTAATCAACCAGAAAAAGATACAATATCATTAAGTGAGGCTATAAAAACCGGACCGGTATCTTTTAGCGGTAAGAGAAAAAAATCTGATAAAGATCGTAACCGAAAAAATAACTATAATCAACCAAGAACTGATAAAAAAAACATTAACAAAAAAGATTTTCAAAATAATTCTTCACAGTTTAAGCCAATATCCCCGGGACAAGTAGTAAAATTTTAAAGTTATTATCCCCATTGATAAACGTTTTTAATATATGCCAAAAATGAATAAAAAGGTTTTTCTGGCTATGTCGGGTGGAGTTGATTCATCGGTGGCGGCTGGCTTGCTACTGGAAAAAGGTTATAGAGTAACAGGAGTATTTATGAAGAATTGGACAGAAAATTTAGCCGGTGCGTGTCCTTGGGAAATTGACGAACAAGACGTCCGATTAGTATGTGGTCAATTGGGTATTAATTATCACGTTTATAATTTTGAAAAGGAATATAAAAGGCAAGTATTAAATTATTTTTTTAGTGAATATAAATCAGGTCGTACACCGAATCCTGATGTACTATGCAATAGCAAAATAAAATTTAAAGAATTTCTGAATAAGGCCATGAAACACGGTGCAGATTATATTGCTACCGGACACTATGTAAGAAAGTTAAATAATAAACTACTTAAGGGGACAGATGATAATAAGGATCAATCATACTTTTTATGGCAGTTAAATAATAAACAAATTAATAAATCGTTATTTCCGGTTGGGCACTTAACAAAAGATAAGATCAGAAAATTAGCAAAAAAATGGTCTTTACCAAACGCAAAAAAACCCGATAGTCAAGGCATATGTTTTATAGGCGATATCGACGTAGCAGATTTTCTACGAAATCATATAAAAATGAAAAGAGGAGAAATATTAACTAGCGATGGCAAGTTCATTGGCTTCCATGATGGAATAATGTTTTATACTATTGGGCAAAGACACGGACTGGGTGTTGGTGGTGGCATACCGTATTATGTAATAAATAAAGATATAAAAAATAATACTTTGATTGTTGGACACGGCAATCGCGATCAAGCTTTATATAATAAAAAATTAACAGCTAATAAAACTAATTGGTTAATTAAACCTAAAAAAATATTATTTGATGCTAAAGTTAAGATTAGATATCGCCAACCAGATCAGGCGGCAAAGATAAAAATAAAGAATAATCAATTACAGGTGGAATTTTATAAACCACAGAGGGCGATTACACCTGGTCAATCATTAGTAATATATAAGGGCAAAGCTTTAATCGGTGGAGCGGTAATAAATAAAGCACTAAAAACTTGAATAATTGTACTTAACTGCTAAAATAATGCCACTATGAAGGCTCAAGAACTAAGAAAAATATTTCTAAAATATTTTGCTGGACACGATCACGCAGTTGTGAAATCATCAACGCTGATACCCAATAATGATCCCTCGGTATTATTAACCACTGCTGGTATGCAGCAATTTTTACCATATTTTACCGGCAAGGCAGATCCTAAAAAAGATTTTAAAAATATTAATTGTACGTCAGTTCAAAAATGTTTTCGCACATCAGATATTGATTCGGTAGGTGATATAGCGCATTTAACATTTTTTGAGATGTTGGGTAATTTTTCTTTTGGCGGTTATTTTAAAGAGGGAGCGATAGATTTTGCGATGCAATTTTTGGTTAAAGAGATTGGCCTGAAAGAAAGAAAATTATGGGCCACGGTATTTTCTGGTGATGAGGAAATTGATGAAGATATTGAAGCGATAAAATTTTGGCAGAAGCATATTGACAAAGATAAAATTAGCGTATTTGGACGTGAAGAAAATTGGTGGGGCCCGACCGGAAAAACAGGACCCTGTGGCCCGTCATCAGAAGTGCATTATGATTTAACTGGTCGACCATGTGATAAAAAGAAAAAATGTATACCCAATTGCAACTGTGGCCGTTTTATTGAGGTATGGAATTTAGTTTTTATGCAATATAACAAGGACCGAAGTGGTAGCTACAAATCTTTGTCTAAGGGGCAAATTGACACCGGCATGGGATTAGAGAGAGTATTAACGGTGGTTAATGAAAAATCATCGATTTTTGATACCGACGTTTTTAATCCACTAGTTGAAAAGATAAAATCAGATTCAAATTTTGCATTTGAAGGAGTGAATAAGAGAATCAGAATAGTAGCTGATCATATAAAAGGTACAATATTTTTAATTAGTGATGATGTCTTGTTTAGCAATAAAGAACAGGGTTATATCATGAGAAGAATATTTAGAAGAGCGATTGATCAATTTAGGGAATTACCAGTCAATATGTCAGAGTATGTTGAAGTCGTTATAGATATGTATAAATCATCATATCCTGAATTAAAGCAAAAACAAAAACACATAATTGATACCATGAACAGGGAAATAGAGACGTATAAAAAAATAGTTAATATGAAAATTGAAGAAGTCTATAAGAACATTCAACAAAAAAAGAAAAAAACTAAATTGGCTGGCCGGGAGGGCCCAACCGCAAGAAAAATTAGTGCCGAAGAAGCATTTCAATTATATTCTACTTATGGTTTTTCTTTAAATAGACTCAAAGAAGAAGGATATGAATTTGATGAAAAAGAATTTACCAATCAAATTGATGAACACAAAGAAATATCAAAAAAAGGTTCAGCAAAAAAATTTGGCGGCCATGGGATTGATGATGAATCGATTTGGGATCCAAAAGAATTAGAGATTATGAAAATTTATCATACCGCCACTCATTTATTGCACGAAGCCTTAAGACGGGTGTTGGGGAAACACGTGAAACAAGAGGGCTCAGATATTAATCCCCATAGACTAAGGTTTGATTTTCAACATCCATCAAAATTAACTGATGCGGAAATTAAAAGTATTGAACGCATTATTAATGAACAAATCTCTAAGAAATACGAAGTAAGTCATCGGGAAATGTCTTACGAAGATGCAATTGCTAGCGGTGCTTTAGCATTTTTTAAAGAAAAATATCCTAAAAAAGTTACGGTATATTCGTTAGGCGATTTCAGTAAAGAAATTTGTGGTGGTCCCCACGTATCAAATACGGGCGAGATAAAAGGAAATTTTAAGATAACCTCAGAAAAGAGTAACGCTGCTGGGATAAGAAGAATAAAAGCAATAGTAGAACAATCTTGACAATCATAGACAGGATGTATATAATTCGGCTGATACTTCAAGCATTAGTGAAGCCGTGAACTATTTTACTAGTGTTAGCCACAAAAAAGCTAATCACCTTGGTAAAAAATCGTTGAACCTGCAAAATAAATAGCAGAAAAATTCGTGGCTTGAGTAGCTACGTTTTTGTTTAAGTAATATATGACAGATAATAAATCTTCATTTTCAAAAAATGATAAAGGGTTTATAGAAGTAACTGGTGAAGTTTTCGACTTGTTGCCAAATACAACTTTCAAAGTAAAGCTTGAAAATGGCCACGAAATTTTGGCACATTTATCAGGTAAAATGAGAATGAATCGAATTAAAATTTTACCAGGGGACAAAGTTACTATTCAAATGAGTCCCTATGATTTAACCAAAGGTCGTATAACATATAGGAATTAAAATGAAAGTCAGATCATCAGTAAAAAAAATTTGTAAAAACTGCAAGATTGTGAAGCGCGGAAAAAGACTATATGTAATATGTGACAATCCCAAGCATAAGCAAAGACAAGGATAAATATGGCAATAAGATTAGCCGGTATAACATTACCTAAAAAGAAGAGAATTGAAATTGCCCTTACTTATGTTTATGGCATTGGCAGGAATTTATCAAAAAAAATATTAATTCAAGCCGAAATTAATCCAAATATTAAAACGGATGATCTGCCGGAAGAAGATGTTAGTAAATTACGTGAGGTTATTGAGGGTAAGTTTAAAGTCGAGGGAGAACTACGACGCGATACTTTATCGAATATTAAAAGATTAAAAGAAATTTCCTCTTACCGCGGAAGTAGACACGCAAAGAGTTTACCGGTACGCGGCCAACGAACTAAAACTAATTCGAGAACCGTTCGTGGCAATGTACGAAGAACCATGGGCTCGGGAAGAAAACCGTCAGCTGAAAAAACTTAATATATGAACGAAAAAGTGAAAACTGAAGGTAATTTAAAACCAGACACTAAAAAAGGTGATAAAGTTGGTGCTAAGTCAAAAACTTCCAAAAAGAAAAAACGGAAAAGATTAGTGACTCATGGTCGTGCTTATATTTTAGCCACTTATAATAATACAATCATTACCTTTACTGACTCAGGTGGCGATGTCTTAGCACAATCATCAGCTGGACGCGTAGGTTTCAAAGGACCAAAAAAGGCTACACCGTATGCAGCCGGAGTTATTGTTCGCGATGCAGCTGAAAAGCTGAGTGATTATGGGTTAAAGTATGTTGATGTATTTGTGCGTGGAGTGGGATCTGGACGCGAGGCGGCCGTAAGAGCTCTGGGAATAAATAATTTAGTGGTTATGAGTATTAAAGATATTACACCAATTCCTCATAATGGACCCAGACCACGTAAACCAAGGAGAGTATAGTAATGGCTAGGTACACAGGATCAAAATGTAAACAATGCCGACGAGCCGGGGAAAAGGTGTGTAATTCAGCAAAGTGTGGAACTATAAAAAGAAATTACCCGCCAGGAGTTCACGGACCGAAAAATGTACAACGTTTATCAGATTATGGCACCCAATTAAGAGAGAAGCAAAAGACTAAGCATATTTATAGAATTCTTGAAAAACAGTTTAGAAGATATTTTCAAAATGCCACCAAGGCGGAAGGTGATGCCGGTGAAAATCTTTTACGCTTATTAGAATCACGTTTAGACAATGTTGTTTTTCGTTTAGGTTTTGCTGACACACGCGATGGCGCTAGACAATATATAAAGCATAAACATATAGCGATTGATGGCAAAAAAGTGTCGATACCATCGTATAATGTTAAACCAGGTCAAAAAATTAATATTGTTAGTTCAAGTACCAATAAGCAGATATTCAAGGATCTGGCTAAGACAATGGCAAAAAAACAGGTTCCTGGTTGGTTAGAACTCAAACCAAAGGATAAAGAGGGAATAGTCAAACACTTACCTCAAAAAGACGATTTAAATGTCGGCGTTGATTCGCAGTTAATCGTTGAGTATTACTCAAGATAATTAAATATTAATAAATATGGAAAATATACTTTTACCAAATTCGACAAACATCACTGAAGATGAAAAAAATACAGCTACGATAACTATTGAACCATTGTATCCAGGCTATGGAACAACAGTAGGTAATGCTCTTCGTCGGGTTATGCTGTCTTCCTTACCCGGTGCGGCTGTTACCTCAGTTAAAATAATTGGTGTTGATCATGAGTTCTCAACAATTGATTTTGTTAAAGAAGATGTGGTTGAAATTATTCTTAATCTGAAAAAATTGAATTTTAAACTCAAGGGCGATGAGGCGGTAAAAGCAAATTTGAAAATTAGTAGCGTTAAAAAAGTTACTGGTAAAGAAATAAAATTGCCAACACAAGCGACTTTAATAAATACGGATCAACACATTGCTACAGTAACTGATGCTAAAAGTAAATTAGAAATGGAGTTAACGATTGAAAATGGTCGTGGTTATGTACCTATAGAAACTCGGGACAAGGAAAAACAGGAGATTGGCAACATCGCCATTGATGCCATCTATACACCCGTAAGAAATGTTAATTTTGAAAACGAACATGTTAGGGTTGGTCAGTTTACAAATTATGATAGGTTAAAATTGCAAGTTAAAACCGATGGTACGATTACACCAACCGAGGCACTGTCACAAGCTACTAATCTCTTGATAGATCATTTCAAGGCGATAGAAGAAAATTCTAAGAGTAAAAATGATACCAAGGGGAAGAAAGATACAGTTAAAAAACCAGAAGTAAAGAACGTCGAACAATAAATGCGTCATAGAATTAAAAAGAAAACATTAAAGAGAAAAAGCGATCAAAGAAAGCTTTTGCTACGCACGATGGTAAACCAGTTTTTGAAAAATGGGTCAATAAAAACGACTTTAGTTAAAGGACGGGTTATTAAAAGTAAGGCCGAGCACTTGATAAAAGTTGGCATGACCAATGATTTAAATCATCGACGTAGACTTATTAAAGTAACTAACAATCCAAAGTTAGCCAACACAATAATAAATGAAATTAGTCCGAAATACAAAGATCAAAAGGGTGGCTATTGTAGGTTGGTTAAAACCGGAAAAAGAAAAGGTGACGCTGCTATGACTGTTAAAATTAGTTTAATAGATAAATAATTTGGATAAAAATATTGAAAATAAAATTACGGTTGATGCCAGCGGTCAAGCACTGGGAAGGTTAGCTACGAAATTAACACTATTATTGAGAGGGAAAGACCTGCCAAATTGGAGACCAAACGTTGTAGTTAATAGAAAAATTGAGGTAATTAATCTCAAGGATATTAAATTTACGGCTAAAAAGGGCAAAGAATTATATTACCGGCACAGTGGTTACCCCGGTGGATTGAAATCAATTAGCATGAAAGATCTTTGGAATAAAGACCAAGAATCTTTTTTACGTAAAGTAGTTACAGCTATGTTACCGACTAATCGTTTGCGAAAACAATATATGAAAAATTTAATAATTATATCGAATGACAACAACACCGAAAAAGACAACTAGTAAAAAGGAAGTGAAAAAATTGAAAAAGATTGTAAAAAAGTCAAAAAGTATTGATGAAAAATTAATCTCTGATGTGGTTGAAAAAAAGAAAACTATCAGACGCAATTATATTTATGCAGTTGGCCGTAGAAAGTCCGCTATCGCTCGAGCCAGATATTATCGAAAAGGATCAGGAGATATAATTGTAAACAATAAGTCGGTTGACGAATATTTTCCATTTAATTTTTATCGACAATCAGTCCAGGCGCCAATGAAGTTAATAGATGACAAACTTGAAGGTGATTTTACCATAAGGGTCCACGGCGGTGGTCCCCAGGGACAAGTAGAGGCTATTAGACTAAGTATTGCCCGATTGTTAGTTAAGATAAACAAGGATTTTCGTAGCCCATTAAAAAGAGCTGGGTATCTGAAGCGTGATCCAAGAATAAAAGAACGAAAAAAATACGGGCTAAAACGTGCTCGACGTGCGCCACAGTGGCAAAAGCGTTAATTAAGTTTCTTATTGCCGAGCCAATTAAAAACTAATTCGATAACACGAAATACCACCTATTTGACGGTAGCATTTATTTTACAAAAAATACTATCGTTTATTTATTTTGTATATTATTCAAATATCATAGGCTTTACTGACACCGGCAAATACATCTTTGCTATCTCGTTTGTAACAATTTTCGGGATAATAGTTGATTTGGGATTCAGTCCAGTGCTAATAAGAGAGGTGTCTAGAAATCGCGGAAATGCCCAAAGGTATCTAAATAATATATTAGGCGTCAAATTATATTTTTCAATCATTGCCGCATTATCAATAATAATTCTTGTTAATTTACTTAGATACCCCCTAGTAACTCAACAATTAGTATGGTTGGTCATGATGGTGATGATAGTCGAATCATTTACTTTAACTTTTTATGGTGTATTTCGGGGATTCCAGAATTTAAAATATGAAGCCCTGGGCTCCGTATTATTTCAAATAATCACATTTACGTCCGGATTTATTGGACTTAGCATAACGCATAATCCGCTGATTTTAGGCTTGGCCATAATTATCGGCAGCGTAGGAAATTTAGTATTTGCTATTATTTTCTTAAGAAAAAAACTTAATCTCAGTCTGAAAGTAAAATGGCACCACAATACCTTGAGATTTTTGGTCAGAACCGCAGTTCCGTTTTTTATTGCCGGTGTATTTATTAAAATATACGCCTATGTCGATATCGTCATGTTATCATTATTTAAAGGCGATGATTATGTTGGCTGGTATAGTATCGCTTACAAATTAACTTATTCATTACAATTCTTACCGATCGCTCTATCTAATGCCATCTATCCAGCCTTTAGCCGTTTATTTATTGAAGCCAAAGATAAATTATCCAAATCATTTGAACGAGGTTTACAGTATGTAATTATTCTAAGCATACCTGTAAGCATCGGCGCCGCTTACTTAGCCGCTGATATTGTAAATACCCTTTGGCCAACCTTTAGTGAATCAATCCCAGCACTCAGGATCGGTATCGCTGGTTTATTCTTTGTATTTGCTAATTTTATTATCTCGTCATTCCTTAACGCCTGTAATAGACAAAAAATCAATACGATAAATATTGGTTTAACTATGTTAGTCAATATAATTATGAACCTCATATTAATTCCTAAATTTGGACATAATGGAGCAGCCTTATCAGCTGTGGGCAGTGCGGTATTCTTGTTTATAATTGGCACAATTTGGACCAGTCGTATAACCAAGATCAATTTTGGTTGGATAATAATAAAACTGTTCCAGGCAACATTTTCCGCTGTAATAATGATATTAATATTGCAAATAATTAATTATAATCTCTTTATAAACATCGCGATTGGTGCTATGGTTTATGTAGTCGTCTTATTTATTGTAAGAGGGATAACCGTGAATGATATTAGAATATTTTGGAAATCATTGGCTAGAAAAAAAGATAATCAAGAATTAACAGATTAAAAATGAATGAATTTACTTGTTACTCATTCATTTCCACCACTAATTGGTGGTCTAGAAAATTACTGGCTTAATGTAGTAAAACAATCAAACCAACAATTTGTTGTTTTAACAAATCCACTGCCCAAAGGAACCTCAGAAATTGAAATTCCGAATGTAAAAATAATACGTCAAAAATTATGGGCCTGGCCGGTTTTAAAACCATCATGGCTTCCTTGGTTTTGGAAGTTACCAAACATTGTTAATAAATATAGAATAGATTTAATACATTTTGGGCATTATACGCCGATAAGTACAGCAACCAGAATAAGAATGCCTAAAGTGCCGTATCTAATTTATTTTCATGGCACCGACCTGATGAAAGCCGTGGCAGGTAATTTTAGTAGAAAAATGCTGGTAAATAATACTGATAAAGCGGCTAGAATAATATCTAATACTGAATATCTAAAAAATATTGCTTTAAAAAATGGTATTAACGATAAAAAGATAAGTGTCGTGTATCCATCAGTATATCCTGATAAATATATTATTGATCAGGATTTGTCAGATAAATTAAAAAATAAATACAATCTAAAAAATCGTCGTGTTATAATCAGTCTGGGCCGTCTTGAATATCATAAGGGTCAGGCTGTGGTTTTGCGGGCTTTAGAGAGAATAAAAAGTAATTTACCATCAATTATTTACCTAGTAATAGGCGATGGTTCTGAAAAAAACAATTTAATAAAATTGGCATCAAAACTGGGTCTCAACAATAATGTAAAATTTATCGGCAAAATCGATGATAACCCACTCATAAAATCCACCTATCTATCTCTGGCAGAATTTACTATAATGCCAAGCTTGGAAACTAATGATAGAAAGGAAAGTTTTGGATTATCAGCGGTAGAATCACTAGCCTGTTCAAAACCGGTTATTATGAGCAGACTTGGCGGAGCCAGTGAAATTATTGATAATGATACAAATGGCTTGTTGGTTGAACCAAATAACGTAAACGAGTTAAAAAAAGCAATATTAAAATTACTTAATGATGATAATTCACTAATGAAAATGGGTGAAGTTGGACTTAAAACGGTTGAAGAAAAATTCAATTGGTATAAAAATCAAACGAAATTAACTCAAATTTGGGATGAAGCTAAGCGTTATAATACCAACCTATAATCAGGTTATATTATTAAAAAAAACACTAGAATCATTAAGACAACAGTCATATGAAGATTTTGAAATAATTGTTGTTGATGATGGCTCCACCGATGATACAGGTACATTTATTAAAAGCCAAGAAGGAATCATATATCTAAAGCAAAATAATTCGGGACCACCGGTGGCCAGAAATTCTGGAGCTAAAATCGCTCAGGGGGATTACTTATTATTTTGTGATTCTGATGTGATTATATATAAAAACATGTTGTCAGTCATGGTGAGTGAACTAAATAATAATCCGGATATTAATTTTGTATATGGTGGATTTAAATATGGTCGGAAAACATTTTCCGCATTACCGTTTAATATTGATAGATTGAAAAAAATGAACTACATATCAACCATGTCGATGTTAAGAAAAAAATACTTTCCCGGTTTTGACGAAAAATTACTAAGATATCAAGATTGGGATTTGTGGTTAACCATGGTCGAGGATGGAAGCATAGGAAAGCCTATCAATGATATATTATTTATGGTCCACCGGCATAAAAATGAAATTAGTAATTGGCTGCCTAGTTTTATAGCCTCAAGAAAGTTGTTTAACTTTTTGAAGCCCAGAAAACAGCTAGCAGCTGAAAAAATTATAAAAAATAAACATCACTTAAATTAAGTGGCCAAACTGGTTATCATAGGTTAAAATGATGATTGTTTTATGATTCTTAATGAACAAAAATTAATATCATTTAGATTATTATGGTGGTTATTACCAATTGGATTAACTATATATTTGGTATCCTTTTTGGCCTATTTATATCCAAATTTTAATGACGTAGCTTTTTGGGTAATTACTATTGTGTTTGCCGTGTTGTCATACAAAAAGATGGAATATGGCCTGATGATAATAGTAGCTGAATTAATTCTAGGCAGTAAGGGCTATTTACTTTCGCAAAGCGTTTTTGATTACGTTATTTCATTAAGATTATCGTTCTTTATTGTAATATTTATTATTTGGACCATAAAAAGGATCAGTGACAAACAATGGCGCTTTTGGAAAACGTCATTAAAATGGCCGTTTATATTATTTACTGTCTTTTTATCATATGGATTGGTTAATGGATTATTAAATAGTAGCGCCAAGACAGCATTTTTTGATCTTAATGGATATTTATTTTTTGGATTACTAATTATTGGTTTTGATATTATTAGAAATCAAAAGAGTATATTAAATTTAATAAAAGTTATTATTAGTAGCAGTCTAATACTGGGATTATTCACTTTTATTCTGTTTATTAATTTTAGTTTTATTAATTATAATGACGGCTTAGTAGTAGCCACCCAGGTAAACGAAGAACAATTAGCTAAGCTTGGACAAACTCCGGAAACAGCGCCTCTGGGACAGACGTTGGACCAGGACCAAGAATTGTTAAAAGTTAGGTATGATGAATTAACATCCGATAAAAATATAAGTTACCGCTGGTTGAGAGATACCGGCTTAGCAGAAATATCATACCTGGGGGGAAAGTTTTTCAGAGTATTTTTTTATAGTCATTTATATCTAATGATAAGTTTTGTTTTATTTTTGATGATAGTTCTGAATAATTGGGACAAAATGATCGCCAAATATAAATTTGTTAACACGATATATTTATTATTTATAACCTTTACTGTCCTAATAAGTTTTTCACGAAGTATTTTACTGGGTGTGATAATCGCCGTATTAGTATCATTGTTTTATATTTCTAAGAGGAGAAGATGGCAGCTTGTTGTGACAATATTATTATTATTAGTTGTTAGTTCATTGATAATAAAAGTAGTTGCACCAGAAACATATGAAGTGATTACCGATAGATTGCTTTCTTTTTATAATCCGCAAACAGAAACAGCAGCCGTTACTAGAGTTAGTCTACTCGGTGAAGTCTGGAATAAATTTATGGAAAATCCGGTAATGGGCAGTGGATTTGGGGCCAGTGTAGTTTTACCAAATATTATTCCCGGTTCTGATGATGTATATTTTACTAGTGTTTATTTATATGAATGGACATATTTAGATATTGCTGTAAAGATTGGATTATTAGGATTATTGGCATTAATTTGGTTGATTATCGGAATAATAAAACAGGTTAATAAATTACGTGAATTCATTGAATATAAAATAATATACCTGTGGTTTACAATTACTTTGATTTCATTCATTGTTATTAATATAACTACTCCATATATTAATCACCCCCTGGGCATCGGCTGGCTGATAATAGTATATTTGGTCAGTTGGAACTTAGTTAAATTAAAAAACGTTGAATCATAAGAAAGAAAACAAAATAACAGTACAATTGGTTACTTGGAATAGTAAATTATATCTTCCTAGTTGTATTAAATCTTTATTCGATCAAACATACCGAGATTTCAATATTCTGGTAATTGATAATGCGTCGCGTGACGGGTCGATTGAGTGGCTTAAAAGTAATTATCCTGATATATACATATTGAAAAATGTAAAGAATTTGGGATATAGCCGTGCTCATAATCATGGACTAAATCTACAACACAGCCCTTTCGTTTTATTAATGAATCCCGATGTGATATTGGAAAATAAATTTTTAGAAATAGCTATAAAAACCTTAGAAGAAAAGAACAACTATGCTAGCTTGTGTGGCAAGCTAAAACGTTTTCATTTTTCACATGGTGACTTGAATGAACCAGTTGATGATGGTATAATCGACGCCACTGGTCTTTTAATAAAGCGTAATTATCAAGTACTAAACCGCGGTGCCGGTGAAAAAGATTATGGCCAATATAATCTGTCAACTAATGTTTTTGGCGGTAGTGGAGCCCTGACTCTATACCGACGTCAGGCTTTAGATGCGGTTGCCTATAAAAACCAAGTACTAGATGAGACACTGTTCGCTTACAAGGAAGATGTTGACATCGCTTGGCGATTACAATTAAACGGCTGGAACTGTTGGTATGAGGCAAAGGCGGGGGCTCTTCATTACCGTGAAGTAAAAGATAAAGTAAATCAATCAAATAAGGCAATTGCCCAGGCCAGAAAAAGTAAAAGCTCATATGTAAACTATCTTTCATATAGAAATCACATTATGGTCGTATTAAAAAATGCATTTATCTCAAATTACTTTAGACAATTACCTTCAATTGCCTGGTATGAATTAAAAAAATTAACGTACCTCTTATTAAGAGAATGGCATACGTTGACCGCATGGAAAGAGGTCATTATGAATCTATCGAAAATAAAACGATATAGAAAATATAATAAACAAATAATTCAAAGAAGTCCTTCAGAAATGAAAAAGTGGTATCAATGAGCGATATTGAATTATCAATAATAATTTTAAATTATCGTACGAAGGGACTACTGAAGCAATGTATAAGAGGCATAGAGCAGTCGCAGGTATCAATTACACATGAGGTCATAGTAGTAGATAATAAATCCGGCGATTCTTCAGTTTCTATGGTAAAAAGTAATTTTGATAACGTCCGGTTAATTGAAGCAGATAAAAATAGAGGTTATGCAGCGGGTAATAATATCGGCATTAAAGAAGCCAGAGGTAAATTTATTTTAATAATAAATCCAGACATTGCAATCTTTAAGGGAGCGGTTGAGGCAATGGTAAGCTACATGAATAACAATGAGAAGGTAGCCGTTATTGGTCCCAAATTAATTAATCCTGACGGATCTACGCAAATATCATGCTATCGTTTTCCAACTTATATGACGCCAATATATAGGCGAACACCAATTGGTAAACTACCGAAAGCAAAGAAAAATTTAAAACAATATTTAATGAGTGATTGGCACCGGAATGAAAATAAACAAGTTGACTGGGTACTGGGAGCTTGTATGTTGGTGAGAAAATCAGCGATTGATAAGGTTGGCTTGATGGACGAACGATATTTCCTATATTTTGAAGATATTGATTGGTGCCGACGTTTTTGGAAAGAGGGATACCAGGTTCATTACTTGGCCGATGTTGATTTGGTACATTATCATCAAAGGCAATCAGCTGAGAGTCCAGGCTTTAAGGGGGTATTTAGCTGGGCTACCAGAGTGCATATTGCCAGTGCTATTAAATACTTTGCAAAATATCTTGGTGAAAAAGAACCGAAGATTAATGATAATGTTGAAAAATGAAAATTGATTTAAATGAAAAAGGTCAAAAAAGAAAAAAAGTATCCAATAAAAAAAGAAAGGCAGTAATTGTAATTGCCATTGTTGCGATATTCGGAATATTTATCAGTTATTATGCAGTATCAGCAAAAATGTTGATTAATCAAGCAAATAGTGCAAAGAGCCATTTTGATTCGGCTCAGGAGCTATTAAAGGAACAAAATTTATCCGAAGCCAAGGTTGAGTTAGATATAATATCTAACGAACTATCAGCGGCTGATAAAACTGTTAAAAGATTCAATTCTCTATCATGGTTGCCATATTTGGGAAATCAGATTTTTGCAGTTAATAAGATTATTGATGGTGGGGAAATATTAGTAAAAAATGCTGCCGAACTTGTTGAATTGGCCGATGAAATTTTATCACCTTTTAGGGATGAAGAGACAATAAGCTTAGCTTCGTTAAGTCAAGATGACAAAGGAAATATATTATCAAACCTTAATGACGCAGAACCTAAATTAATTGACATACAAAACAATTTAAGAATGGCCTATGAAGAGTTAAAAGAAATACCTCGGGCTGGTTTGATTGGACAACTGACTGAAATCAGCGATGAGCTAAATGAGCAGTTACCGGCACTATATGAGCTAATTGAGAACGCCATACCCCTAATAAGGATATTGCCTGATATCGCTGGACACCCTGATACTAATAAATATCTGTTTTTACTTCAAAATAACGCCGAACTCAGACCGACTGGTGGCTTTATAGGTACCTACGGTGTTATTGAAGTAAATGATGGTGAAATAATTGAGTTTAGCACTGACAATGTATACAATTTAGATTCTCAGTCAAATATCTCTGTAACTCCACCTGAACCATTAATTAAGTATATCAGAGCTGATAAGTGGTTTTTACGTGACGCTAATTGGTCTCCTGATTTCCCAACATCTGCTGAACAAGCCATATGGTTCTACGAACAAGAAACAAGGACGAATAGCAATTTTGATGGTGTCATTGCTATTACCCCAAGCTTAATTGCTCAGATGTTGTTGCTTACCGATCCGATAACTGTCTATGGCGTAACTTTTAATTCGGAAAATTTCTATAAAGAATTGCAATATCAAGTAAGCGAAGGATTTCTAAGACAGGGGATTAGTTTTTCTGATCGCAAAGATATAATTGGCGAACTGGGTACGATTTTAATAACAAAGATTTTAAGTTTACCGCAAGAACAATGGTCTGATTTATGGAATATTTTACTGGATAATCTTACCGAAAAACAATTTCTACTATATATGCGTGATGAACAAGCGCAAGAGTTAATATCAAATCAAAATTGGTCAGGTGAAATAAAAAATACCAGCGATGATTATCTAACTGTGGTAGATGCTAATCTGGCCAGTTTAAAAACTGATCCATCAGTCGAGCGTAAAATTTACTATAAATTAGACACCAACCGAAACGAGCCACAAGCTACTGTACAGATGACATATAATCACGTGGGTGAATTTAACAACTTTACCACCAGATATAGGACTTATGTCAGAATATATGTTCCTGAAGGAAGTAGCATTATAAATGTAACCGGAAATGATAATGATGTAATTACTAATAACGAACTGGGCAAAACTGTTTTTGAAACATTTATGTCGATAGAGCCCGGTGAAAGTGAAGTATTAGAAATAACTTATAAAATTTCTCAACAAATATTAGATCAGATAAATGCTGGTCAGTATAAATTATTAATCCAAAAACAACCCGGTACTTTTAATCATGATCTAGTAATGGATCTAAATTTTGATAAGTCGGTTAAAAGTTTCTTGCCTGAAGAGATTTTAAAAGTTGACAAAAAATTGATTACATACCAAACTGATTTGCGCCATGATGAAGTAATAATGGTAAATTTCTAATTATATGTTTGAAAAAAGAATTGGTATAGACTTGGGGACAACAAATACACTGGTACATCTACCAAATAGAGGTATTGTAATTAATGAGCCGTCGGTTGTTGCTATTTCCATTTTAGATAAAAAAGTACTAGCCGTCGGTGATGAGGCTAAAGAAATGCTAGGCCGGACCCCAGACACCATAGTTGCTAAAAGACCGCTTAAAGACGGTGTAATAGCTGATTATAGGACAACTGAAGCCATGCTAAGGTATTTTATAAATAAATCAGTCGGTGGTATACGATTATTGCGTCCCGAGGTAATGATTGCTGTGCCGGCAGGGATTACCTCAACCGAAAGGAGGGCTGTTATAGACGCTACTTTAGCAGCTGGCGCCAAGGCCGCTTATATCATTAAAGAACCGGTTGCCGCCGCCATCGGATCAAATATTCCCATTGGTTCAGCCTCGGGCCATATGATTGTCGATATTGGCGGTGGAACAGCTGAAATTGCCGTGATATCACTCGGCGGTATAGTAACCAACACCTCTGTCAGAATCGGTGGAAATAAGTTTGATTTGGCTATTCAAGAACAGGCCAGAAAAAAATATGGCCTGGCTGTTGGTGAAAGGACAGCCGAGATTGTAAAAATAAATATCGGTTCAGCCTTACCGCTGGAAGAAAAGTTAATGATGGAGGTAAGAGGCAGAGACTTGGTCAGCGGCCTGCCCAAGACTATTACTTTCGCGTCAGATGATGTAACCGAGGCCATTCAAGATGAATTGGCTGGTATTATTCAGGCAGTTAAGCAAGTATTACAGGAAACACCACCGGAATTATCAGCGGATATTATTGATAAAGGTATGGTAATTAGTGGTGGTTCATCTCTTTTGAGGAATATTGATAAATTATTAACACAAGCTACCGGTGTAAATTCATTTATTGCTGACGATCCATTGCAAAGCGTGGCTAGAGGCACTGGCATCGCTCTAGAAAATCTTGATTCATATAAACGTAGTTTGGTATCGCAAAAATAAATGAATATAGGCATTGACGCTTCACGCGCTAATGTAGAAAATAGAACAGGTACTGAGTGGTACTCTTTTGAGGTGATTAAAAGACTGATTGCAAAAAATCACAATCATCAGTTTATTTTATATTTAAAAGACAAACCCTTGCCTGATATGTCCGATCTTGGAGAAAATGTGAAATATAAAGTGCTGCGGTGGCCACCTAAAATATTATGGAGCTTAGTAAGGTTATCTATTGCCATGATAAAAAAAAGGCCAGATGTATTATTTGTACCGGCTCACACAATACCAATAATCCATCCAAATAAAACCGTAACTACGTTACATGATATTGGTTTTGAAAAATATTATGATTTATATTCTAAAAATAATATTCAGGGTAAAAATATTGTTTCAAAAGTGTTATCATATTTAATAAAAATATTTACTTTTGGTCGTTATTCGGTTAGTGAGTTGGATTATCATAAATGGTCAGCCAGATATGCTATTAAGAATGCCTGGAAAATTATTACTGTATCAAATTTCTCAAAAAACGAAATCGTCAATACATATAAAATTAATGAAAATAAAATATCAGTTATTTATAACGGTTATAATGAAGAATATAATTATAAAGTTGATAAAATTTTATCTGATAAAATATTGAATAAATATAACATTAGTAAACCCTATTTTACATTTATCGGTCGTCTTGAAGCAAAAAAAAATATTGTTAGAATAATCGATGCCTTTTTGAAATATTTATATCGAGATACTAGCAATGAAAAATATTCATTAGTATTGATCGGACAACGCGGGCTTGATTTTGATAAAGCTGAGAAATTATTTGTAGACAGTAAATACAGTAATAATATTATAGAAACTGGCTGGTTACCTGACAACGAAGCCAAAGCCCTAATACAAAACTCTAATTTATTTCTGTTTCCTTCTTTGTACGAAGGTTTCGGTATTCCAGTTATTGAAGCTTTTGCAGCAAATATCCCGGTTATTACATCAAAATATTCAGCTTTATCAGAAGTTGCTGGAAATGCGGCCTACTTAATAAATCCTAATAAAGTAAATGAAATTAGTGAAGCTATACACAAAATTATGTCTTCCAATATTATCAAACAAGAATTAATAAAGCTTGGACAGGCAAGAAAAAATCATTTTAGTTGGGATAAATGTGCTGAAAAAACTATGGCAATCTTGACCAGACAGTAAATTGCTTGCTATAAAGTCAAGATAATGTTATAGTATCGGCGATTAATTTTTGGTTTTATCTGAATGATCGGAAACAAAAAGGTACAAGAAATTATTTATAGACAAATAGACAAAGGGTTTTTACCGCATGCAAATCTATTCACTGGTCCAGATCATCTGGGAAAATTTTTATTAGCCAAAGAACTAGGCAATTATATAGTATGTCGAAATAGAAAAGGCAATGGTCAAGTATGTAATAAATGCATCGGCTGCCAAATAAATGAAAAAAGTAATTTATCTCAAGTAATTATTGTTAGTCCAAACGAAGATACTAATTTGATTAGCATCAATGAAATACGTTCTATAATAAAGGAACAGAAACTTACGAAACCTTTTAGTCTACCTTCTGTAATTATAATTAATGATGCCGATAAATTATCAGAATCAGCTGCCAATAGCATGTTGAAAATACTAGAGGAGCCGCCTAATAAAACGTATTTTTTCATTATTACTAGCAAGCTAAATCACATTCCAAAGACAATAGCCTCAAGGTGTCAATTAATGTATTTTAAAAAAGTAAAAAAATCAGAAATAGTAGATTACTTAAAAAATAATACTAATTATTCAACAAGTGAAATTAGTGAGTTGGCCAGATACTCTCTCGGTTTACCAGGCAAGGTGATAGAATGGAAAAATAACCATGATATGTTTATAGCCTACAAAAATTATCTTAAAAGTGTATTTAGATTATTGGCAGTTAATGATTTTAATACTAGCGTAAAAATTGCTGAAGATTTAACTAATAATTTCAACGATAAAGATTCAATTGTTGATTTGATGCAATCTATTCAATTGATAGTAAGAGATAAAATATTAATTGACTACAATAATAAAGAATTATCAAATTTTACGAATTTATATCCAAAAAACTTTCGTCTGACAGGTGTTAATGACTTTATTCTTGCCGTTAATAAATCATTTAAATTGCTAAAAGATATTAAAATGAATGTAAATCAAAAATTGGCTTTTGAAAACTATTTAATACAAACCAGTAAATGAAATATATTAAAATAATATATTTATTATCTTTTATTTTATTATTCGGAGCTGGCTGCAGTATTTTTGGAGGTAAGACCGTCAATACCAACGATGGTGGTATCTTTCAGTCAGGTGATTTTGGCAACACTTGGCAAGCGATTAATTATGTAGGCCAAGATGGTAAAAATCAAATAACAATTAACAACGTTAATACCAAGCAGCTATTTTTCCATCCGCAGGATAAAAGTACAATTTATTTGTTATCTCAAACACAAGGATTATATAAGACCGATAATGCTGGTGGTCAATGGCAATTATTAAACCAGAACCTGGGCCCAATCGGCAGTTTTGCCCAAGACGCTAAGGAACCGGAAACATTATACGCTTCCCGTGGAGGAAATATTTTAAAAACTGTGGATGAGGGTTTAAATTGGGAAACAATATATATTGAAAGTCGAGCTGGTCAATCTATTAGTTATATATTGGTAGATTTTTTTGATAATCAAAAAGTATATGCCGGTACAAATACCGGAGTATTATTATATAGTGTCAACGGTGGAGAAACATGGTCTATAAAATCGACACCAAATATTGCTATGAATATCATGATGTTTCACCCAGACGATAGCCGTATGATGTATATTATTTCTTATGGGGGTGGAATATGGCAATCAAAAGATAGTGGTGTTACTTGGTCAGTAATAACCGAACAATTGTATTCTACCAACAAAACTGCCTATCAGATTAATGACTTTACTATTGATCCCAATAATCCAGAAAAAATGATGGTAGCAAGTAATTATGGTTTATTTATAACTGCCGATGCAGGTAAAAATTGGGAATTACTCGAATCAACTATACTACCGGGAACGGTACCGATATTAACTGCTAATTTTGATCCAAATAAGAAGCCGATAATATATTTCACTGTGGGCAATAAGATGCATCGATCCACTGACAATGGTCGCAATTGGTCGATTGTCGAAATACCAACGACCAGAAATATAACCGAAATGATTATTAATCCCGAAGATTCCACAATTATTTACACCGGACTAACTCAACCAATAAAATAATGGAACAAGGAAAAATAGATCAAATAATAAATCATCTAAAAGATGAATTTTCTAGTTTAAGAACGGGGCGAGCTACTCCTTTGCTGGTAGAAAAAATATTAGTTGATGCTTACGGTTCAAAAATGCCGATAAATCAATTGGCAACCATTAATACACCGGAGCCGCTATCACTGTCAATCCAACCATTCGATCAGTCCAACATTAAAGCCATAGAAGAGGCAATACAAAAGTCTGATCTGGGACTTAATCCAGTAAATGAGGGGAAACTTTTAAGAATAGTCATTCCGGCTATGACCGAAGAAAGACGAACTGAGTTAAATAAGTTAATAAAAGAAAAGACCGAATTAGCTAGAGTGGCTATTAGAAAATTGCGTGATGAATCAATAAAAATAATAAGACAAGATGAAAAATCAGGATCAATTACAGAAGACGATAAATTTACATTTGAAAAAGACTTACAAAAAACCGTTGATGAAAACATAAAGGACATCAACGATTTATTGGCCGATAAAGAAAAAGAAATATTAAGTGTTTGATAAATGATTATTTCAATAATTACATTTGTTGTAGTTTTTAGCATCATAATATTTGTCCATGAACTTGGTCACTTTTTTACCGCCAAGAAATTTGGCGTCAACGTAGAAGAGTTTGGTTTTGGTTTTCCACCACGAATATTTGGAATAAAACGCGGGAAAACGATCTACTCAATAAATTGGATACCATTCGGCGGTTTTGTGAGACTCAAGGGAGAGGGCGGTGAAAATAAAGACGATTCTGATAGTTTTGCCAGTAAATCCGTATTTAAAAGATCTATCATACTTTCTAGCGGAGTAATCATGAATGTGATATTGGCGATGGTGTTGCTAATAATATCTTATAATATTGGGGTACCATCAACAATTGATGAAAATACAAGTGGAAATATAACAAATCGACAAGTACAGATAGTCGAGATTGAAAAAAATACACCAGCCGAACAAGCTGAGCTAAAACCAGCGGATATTATTAAATCAATTAACAATCAGATTATTATAAGTACGAATGATCTACAAACCATAGTGAGGTCAAGTGAGGGGACGGCTTTAAATTTCGAAGTGGTAAGAGATGAAGATACTATCAATAAAACTATAATTCCTGAGAAGCTAGAAGATGATTTAAATCCTAAGATTGGTGTTAGTTTAGTAGCTACCGGAATAATTAAATTTCCTTGGTATCAAACTATTTGGGAGGGGACCAAAAATACTGTTATATTGATTTGGGAAATTATAAAGGGCTTTTCCACTATAATAAAAGATTTAGTAATTACTCAAAAAGTAAGTGTAGATATTGCTGGACCAGTGGGCATAGCCGTACTTACTGGACGGGTAGCTGACTTAGGTATTTTATATATATTACAGTTTATTATAGTACTGTCGTTAACTTTAGCCGTGATAAATATTGTGCCATTTCCCGCGCTAGACGGTGGTAGATTGTTGTTTGTAATAATAGAAAAAATAAGAGGCCGGCCGATGAATCAAAAGGTTGAAGGTTTAATACACGGCATTGGTTTTTATTTGTTGATAATTATGCTTATAGTTGTTAGTTTTCGAGATGTACAAAGATTTGAAATTGGCACGAAAATAAATGATTTGTTTAAAAATATTTTTTAATAATGAAACAGAGTAAAGCTTTTATTAAAACACTAAGACAACCACCCGCAGGCGAGAAAAGCGCCAACGCTAAGTTATTAGAGCAAGCTGGTTATATCAGTAAATTAATGGCCGGAGTATATACATACTTACCACTCGGTCTTAAGGTGTTTAATAACATTAGCAATATAATAAGAAAAGAAATGTATTCACTCGGAGCAGAAGAATTATATATGCCAGCCCTGCAGCCAAAAGAATTATGGAATCAGACAAATAGATGGCAAGAATTATCACCGATAATGTACCAATTTAAAGATAATTCAGAACACGAAGTTGGCTTGGCCACAACTCACGAAGAAACAATAACATTGATAATGAGTGATAAAATTAATTCCTACAAAGATTTACCGTTTAGCCTTTTTCAAATACAGGATAAATTCCGAGATGAACCAAGGGCCAGGTCTGGTCTGATTAGGGGTAGAGAATTTTCTATGAAGGATTTATACAGTTTTCATGCTGATGAAGATGATTTGAATAAATTTTATGATAAATCTAAAATTGCCTACCATAATATATTTAATAATTGTGGCTTAGAAGCAATTATTATTGAAGCCTCTGGTGGAAGTTTTACTAAGCAGTATTCACATGAGTTCCAAGTAATATGCGAATCAGGTGAGGATAAACTAGTCTATTGCCAAAATTGTAAATTTGCCCAAAACAAAGAAATCAGCAAAACCACAGAATGTCCAAACTGCAAACACAAATTAAATGAGTACCGTGGTATAGAAGTCGGCAATATTTTCAAATTAGGTACAAAATTTAGTAAGTCATTAAATCTTAATTATTCAGACAAAGATGGTAAATTACATCCGGTGGTTATGGCTAGCTATGGTATTGGTCCGGGAAGAGTGATGGCCACTATAGTTGAAGTAAATCATGACCAGGATGGTATTATCTGGCCCACTAGCGTTGCTCCTTATGAATTACATTTACTGTTGTTGAGCAAAGATAAAACTATCATCAAACAAGCTGAAGAATTATATATTACTTTATCAGAAAATCATTCCATATTATTTGATGATAGATCGGTACAGGCCGGAGTAAAGTTAAAAGACTCCGATTTAATTGGTATACCTCACCGGTTGATCTTAAGCGATAAGACAACAGGAGGAAAGTTAGAATATAAAAAAAGATCAGAAAAAAAGACTTCAAGTATTGATATTAATAAAGTAACCGAGTTGTTAAAAAATGATTAATCGCATTCTGGGATCAATATCAAAAGATATGGGTATAGACTTAGGAACTGCCAATACACTTGTATACGTTAAAGACAGGGGAATAGTTATTAATGAACCATCGGTAATTGCATTAAATACCAGAAATAATCAAATCTTAGCTGTCGGTGAAGCTGCCCAGAAAATGGTCGGCAAGACACCGGCTCATATTATAGCAAGTCGTCCCTTGGTTGATGGAGTAATATCTGATTTTGAAGTAACCGAAAGGATGCTTAAACATTTTATAGATAAAGTACATCGTGAATCATTTAGCTTTATGCCTCGTCCTCGGGTTGTTATTGGTATACCGCTTGGGGTGACTGAGGTAGAGAAAAAAGCTGTCGTCGATGCCAGTATGCATGCCGGAGCTCGTGAAGTATTTTTAATTGAAGAGCCTATGGCTGCTGCTATTGGGGCCAGAATGCCCATTCAAGATGCCGCTGGTAATATGATCGTTGATATCGGAGGTGGTACCACGGAAATTGCAGTAATTTCATTGGGTGGTGTAGTTTCTTGGCGATCATTGAGAATCGCTGGCGACGAGCTAAATAATGATATTATTCAATACGCCCGAGATCATGATAACTTACTTTTAGGTGAGAGAACGGCTGAGGAAATTAAAATAAAAATTGGTTCAGCAGTTGAAATGAAAGAACCATTAATTGCGAAAATCAGAGGACGGGATTTGGTTACTGGTTTACCAAAGGAGATAAATACCTCAAGTGCCCATTTGCGAGAAGCAATGATGAAATCGATAAGGACTATAGTAGATAATATAAAAAATACAATAGAAGATACACCGCCTGAACTAGTGGCTGATTTACATGAAAGGGGAATATTTTTAACGGGTGGTGGTGCGTTATTGCGCGGTTTGGATAATATGATTAAGACCGAAACGCATATTAATGTCCACGTTGCTGATGATCCCTTAACAGGAGTTGTCAGGGGGACCGGTATAGTGCTTGATGATCTTGATAGCCTAAAAGAAGTGTTGGTGCTATCAGGCGACGATGAAAGATTAGATTTTTAATAACATGGCAAAAGTAAACAGGATTTACAATTCTCGCTTTGTTGTAATTATAACAGTAATATTATTATTAATATTGTTATATTATTTGGGAGTTCTAAAACCCGTCGATGGTGCAATAAGTTTTGTCCTCAGGCCATTTCAATCCGTTGCCAGTTCAATCACTAGCGGTTTTAAAAATATAACTGATCCATTTTCATCGGTCATGTCTTTACAGACTGAAAATGAAGATCTTAGACAGAAAAATAATGAACTTAATATTAGAATTAGCGAACTTCAAAATTACATATCTGAGCAATTTCAAATTAATATACAACAAGAATTTCTAGTCAGTAAAAATTTGGAATTCGTATCAGCTAGAGTTACGGGTAAAAGTAGTGATCTATCATTTCGTACATTAATTATTGATAAAGGTATAAATAACGGTATAAAAGTAGGACAGCCAGCTGTAATTAATGAAGGTGTATTGATTGGTATAGTTCAAAAAACTGAAATAAATCATTCAGAAATATTACTAATTAATGATAATCGCAGTACCATAAATTCTCAGGTGCAAAATGATAATCAAACATCAGGCATAGTTTATGGTCAATTTTCATCAAGCTTGTCGATGGAATTGATTCCGCAAGGTGATCCAATTGAAATAAATGATCTAATTGTGACTGCTGACGATGACGAAGTTCCCTCTGGTCTGATAATTGGCCGAGTAGTTGAAGTAAATAATAGTCCTGGTGAGTTATTTCAGACAGCCTTGATTTTGCCGCTAGCTAAGCTTGAAAATATTTCTGTAGTTAGTATTATCACTAGCAGCCTATGATCAGAAAATTCATATTAGCCAGCATATTATTACTTTTAATAATCACTATACAATTGAGCGTATTACCGTCTTTTGGTTTATCAACCTATATAAATTTATATCTAGTATTTACGCTAATGCTGATTTTATATATAGGTATCTCTAAAACAATATGGTGGATTTTGGCCGGAGCCGTTATTATTGATTTTTATTCAATACTGCCTTTTGGCATAACGCTTATCAGTTATATGGTGACGATATTATTCGCAAATTTATTAGCCGAAAGATGGCTAACCAACAGATCCTATACCACCCTGGGCATATTGATGCTCATTGCCACTGTATTATTTATTATAATAAAATTTGTTGGCATCAATCTGGTATACTGGCTTAATATTTCAAATTTAAATATTTCCTTATCATCACAATTAATTATGATATCTTTTTATCAAGTAATATTTAATAGTTTACTGGCAATATTTATTTTTTTAACCACCAGATCTTCACGCTTTGCTAATCCGAACATAGAGCAACATATATAAATGCCTAGAGTTGACCCATTTAAAATATTTGGTACGACCGAAGAGATTAAAGATCCGGTTATCGATAAATATGTCCAATCACGTTGGCAGGGGGACGAATATTCACCGGAACGTAGTAATCAGTCAAAAGAAGAAATTACCGTACCACGTAATCGCTACATGTGGCTTTCGATTGTTGTTAGTGTAGCAATCTTTTTAATAATAGTGCGGGTGTTTAGCCTGCAAATAGTAAGCGGAGCAGAATACAGAGATAAGGCTGAAAATAATAGGATTAAGCTTGAGGTAATATCAGCACCGCGCGGTATAATATTTGATAGACATGGTTCGCCATTCGTTGAAAACGTACCAAATTTTAGTATTTGGTTTAACGCTCAAGACAAAAGCGATGATCAATCATATCTGGAAAACATTTCAGCTATTAGCAGTACTTCTATAGACGATATTAAGAATGCCATAAATGAAAGTAATGATTTATCTAATGTTGAAATCAGGACCGGTGTAGAGTATTTTGAGGCGCTTGATCTAAAAGTTAAACTTAAGGATATTGAAGATGTAAATCTAATGGTTAATGCTAAAAGAATATATCCGAGTGGTCCAGCCTTTTCTCATTTACTCGGCTATACTGGATTGATATCACCGGAAGAATTTGATATTGAGGATAGATATTTATTTAATGACTATATTGGAAAAGAAGGCATTGAAAAAGAATATGAAAAATATCTTGATGGCACTGATGGTGGACAGCAAATTGAAAGAGACAGTAAAAATAGTACTCAGCGAATAATAGCATCAGCTGATCCTGTTCCTGGTGATAGCATAACCCTTACAGTAGATAGCAATTTACAAAATGTATTATATACAGCTCTCGAGAATGAAGTAGAAAATAATGTTAATGCTACCGGTGGTGCAGCGGTGGCCATTGATCCACGTACGGGTGCGATATTATCACTTGTTTCGTATCCTTCATACGATAATAATCAATTATACTCAGGAGATGATGAAGGATATATTAATAATATTTTTAACGATCCACGAACTCCACTGTTTAATCGGGCAATCTCAGGAGAATATCCACCCGGTTCAACTATAAAACCGTTGATAGCAACAGCTGCTTTACAAGAAGGTACTATTACAGAAAATACTACGATCTTAAGCACTGGTGGATTTCAGATTAAACAGTGGTATTTTCCTGACTGGAAAAGCGGCGGACATGGTGTTACTGACGTTAGAAAAGCCATTGCCGAATCAGTAAATACATTTTTCTACACTATAGGTGGTGGACGTGATGATTATACTGGCTTAGGCATTAGTAATATTACCAATTATGCTAGACGATTTGGATTAGGTGATCAATTGGGTATTGATTTACCAAACGAGAGTAGTGGATTTTTGCCATCAAAAGAATGGAAAGAGGAAACAAAGGGGGAATCTTGGTATATTGGCGATACTTATCATGCCGCGATTGGTCAAGGTGATATATTGGTTACACCACTTCAAGTTGCTTCGGTGACAGCTACTATAGCTAATGGCGGAACTGTTTATCGGCCACATTTGTTAGAGAAAATTAACAACTATCAAAACGATAATATAAAAACTGAATCAATTGAAGCGTTGAGAGAAAACATAATTTCACCATATATAACAAAGATTGTGCGAGAGGGTATGAGACAAGCGGTAACATCTGGCAGTTCAAGAGCTTTATCTAATTTTAAGGTCCCTGTAGCCGGTAAAACTGGTACGGCTCAAACAGCCGGAGAAACTTATCATGCTTGGTTTACTGGTTTTGCGCCTTATGATTCTCCAGAAATAGTTATCACGGCCATGGTGGAGAATGGCGGCGAAGGACACACAGCTGCGTTGCCGGTTGTAAGAGAAGGATTGAGCGAATATTTTAAGCAATAAATATGTGGAAACATACCTTGACATAACCTTGTGGCTATATTATTTTCTCATAAGTTATAAAGGCATCATTTGAAACCGACAATATGGAAGATGAACAAACATATCTAACAAAAGAAGGTTTTGAAAAACTGAATAAAGAGCTGAACGATTTGAAAACCGTTAAGCGTAAAGAGGTGGCTAAAAGGATTTACGAAGCTAAAGAACTAGGCGATTTATCAGAAAATGCTGAATATGCTGAAGCAAAAAACGAACAATCCTTCATTGAAGGAAGAATTATTGAGTTGGAGAATATATTGAAAACAGCAACCCTTATTGATAATAATAAACAGAAAAAAGATTCGGTCATGGTTGGTTCGACAATTATTATTAAGACCGACGAAGGTGAAAAAACATATATAATTGTTGGATCGAATGAAGCCAATCCACTTGAGGGCAAAATATCAAACGTATCGCCGCTCGGTAAGGCCTTTATTGGTAAGAAATTAGGCGAGTCTATTGACATTGAAGTGCCTCGCGGTAAGAAAAAAGTAACAATAATAGATATTAATTAAAATCAAAAGCCAATATTAATAGGATGTTTTGGTTGCGTTGATGTAAAATAATAATTATAATATGTCTATGGAAGTATCTAATGATCAGTGGGAGAATAGGATATCCAAGCTAAATGAACTTAGGAAACTTGGCATAAAGCCATACCCATCAAAATCGGATAAAGAGGTGAGCTCTTCATATCTGGTAAGTAATTTTTCTGAACTAGAAAAAAAAGATAAAATAATAAAATATGCCGGACGTATTATGACCATACGTGGACACGGCGGATCTACCTTTATGCACCTACAAGATGAGAAAGGAAGATTTCAAGTATACATTAAAAAAGATGTTATTGGTGATGATAAATACAGTATTATTAAAAAATATCTTGATCTGGGAGATTTTATATCAGTCAGTGGTAAGTTATTTACGACAAAAAAAGGTGAACCGTCCATTATGGTGGATGATTTTGAATTATTGGCCAAGAGTCTAAATCCTTTACCGGAAAAGTGGCACGGATTAAAAGATACTGACTTAAGGTTTAGAAATAGACATCTTGATATGATCATGAATCCAGAAATGATAAAGATATTCAGGACCAGATCTAAAATAATTGATACTTTGAGATCGCAATTAAACAACTGGGATTATTTAGAAGTTGAAACTCCTACCTTACAACCTATTTATGGTGGCACTTTGGCCAAACCATTTAAAACAAAATTTAACGCCGTTAACCGAGAAGTTTACTTACGGATTTCAAATGAACTATATCTTAAAAGATTAATAGCTGGTGGATTAGAAAAGATATATGAATTCTCTGTTGATTTTAGAAACGAAGGTATTGATACGACACATAATCCAGAATTTCTGCAACTTGAAACAATGACCGCCTATAACGACTACGAAGACTCAATGAAATTACTTGAAGAGTTATTATATCAAATGGTCTTGACTATAAATCAAAGTCCTAATATTACTTACCAAAACAAGAAAATATCTTTTAAGAAACCCTGGAATAAAATCTCATTTCCTAACGAGTTGAAAAAAATAACCGGAGTCGATTTTACTAAATCGTTAAATAATTTTGAGTTACTACAAGGACTTAATAAAAAGGGGATTAAGATTGAAAAATCAGCTCAAAATAATAAGGGCAAAATAGCTGAAAAGATATTAGACGAACTAATAGCACCAAATATTGTAAATCCAACAATTGTTTATGATTATCCGATTGAGACTTCTCCTCTAGCCAAAGAAAAAGATGGATTGCCAGGCTGGGTTGAAAGATTTGAGTTTTTCATAGCTGGTAAAGAAATTGGAAATGTTTATTCAGAATTAAATGATCCAATTGCTTTAAGAAATAATCTTATACAACAGCAAGAACAATATAAGCAAGGGGATAAAGAAAGTCATCCGGCGGATGAAGATTTTATTAAAACCATGGCCAGCGGTATGCCGCCAACGTCTGGTATCGGTATCGGGATAGATAGATTGGTCATGATATTAACTAATCAAACCTCCATCCGCGAAGTAAATTTCTTTCCCATGTTAAAAGAAAAGTGAAATTAAATAAAATCTTATGATAACTTTAACCGATATAATTATACGATTATTAGTAGCCACTCTTTTTAGCGGCATATTAGGGTTTGAAAGAAAATTAGCTAAAAAGCCAGCCGGTCTAAGAACTAACATATTAGTTGGCGTAGGCTCTACATTATTAATGATAATTTCCATTGACATGGCTGGTAAGTATGGCAATTTTAATGACGCCGGTAGAATTGCGGCACAAATTGTAACTGGTATAGGTTTTCTTGGGGCCGGTGCTATAATTCAATCTCGTGGTGAGGTTCATGGTTTAACGACGGCAGCCACTATATGGGCCGTCGCAGCAATTGGCATGGCTGTCGGCATGGGTAATATAATTGCTGCAGCAATTGTTACCGTGCTTGTAATAATCGTTGAATTAGTATTAAGAAACGAATGATAGATATTAAAATACTTAGAGAAGATCCTGATCAAATTAAAACCTCAATAAAGAAAAGGGGATTGAGTATTGATCTGAAAAAGATTTCTGACCTAGATAGACAGGTATTGAATTATATTAAGAAAACAGACGAACTAAGAAGACAACAAAATAAATTATCTAAATCTGAAATCAGCGAAAGCGAAAGAAGTAAATTAGTAATATTAAAAAATGATCTTAAGGAAAAATTAAACAAGCTAAAAGAGTTAAGAAATACACTTAATAAAGAATTATCAGAAATCCCTAATCTTATCTTTGATGAAGTTCCAAGTGGAGATAAAGAGAACAATCAGATAATTGAATTATACAAGAAAAAATCTGAATTCAAATTTAAAAATAAAGATCATATAAAATTAACTAGCGATTTAGATATCGTTGATTATGAACGTGGTGCGAAAATGTCTGGTTCGGGTTTTTGGATTTATAAAAAACAAGGAGCAGAATTGGAGTGGGCCTTATTAAATTATTTCATAGATTTTCACCGGCAAAATAATTATACCTTTATTATTCCACCATTTTTACTAACCCAAGAGTCTGCTTATATTTCTGGACATTTACCAAAATTCAAAGATGATCTATATTGGACCGAAGAAAAGTTGTGTTTAAATGCGACTAGTGAGATGATGTTAGGAAATCTTCATCGCAACGAAATACTGAAAGAGGAATATTTACCAATAAAATATTATGCTTATTCTACATGTTTTCGGCGCGAGGCTGGTGCTTATCGTACAGAAGAAAGGGGCATGGTTAGGGGACACCAATTTAATAAAATAGAAATGTTTCAATTTACTAAACCGAAAAACTCAGATAAGGCCTTTAATGAATTATTTGAAAATGCCAAAAAATTAGTAGAGGGTCTAGATCTACATTATCAAGCGGTACTACTTTCTGCGGGGGATACAAGTGTTGCCATGGCTAAAACCATTGATCTGGAAGTATGGATACCCAGTATGAAAAAATATAAAGAAGTAACCAGCATATCCAATGCACTCGATTATCAAGCGCGAAGGGGTAATATTAAGTACAAAAATATTACTAATAATTCAAATGAATATGTCCACACTTTAAACGCTTCAGGATTGGCAACTAGTCGATTAGTTCCCGCCATTTTGGAACAATTTCAGATGAATGATGGCTCTGTAAGTATACCCAAGGCCTTGCACAAATATTTGCCATTTAAAAAGATTGAAATAGATGAATAGCAGCTGGGTTGAGATAAGTCGTTCAGCTTTAAAGCAAAATCTACGCAACTTTAAAAAATTAGTTGGCGCTTCAAAACTATTGCCGGTGATCAAGAGCAATGCTTACGGACATGGATTAGAACAAATAGTTGATATAATCAAGACTCAGTCGGTGTGGGGCGTAGCTGTGGCTGCCACATCAGAAGCATTGATGGTACGTAAATATGGCTACAAGAAACCAGTTCTGGTTTTGAGTTATACCGACACTGATGTAAAAGAAATTATAAATAAGGATATAAGATTGGCAGTCTACAGTCTATCTTTTGTTAAAGCTTTAAACAGTCGGGCCGTTAAATTAAATAAGATAGTGAAAGTCCATCTCAACTACGATAGCGGTGGAACAAGATTAGGGTTAACTGATCAATTGTTTATTGAATTAGTTAAAGAAGTAAAAAACCTTAAAAATATAAAAATCGAAGGAGTATTTAGCTGGTTAGCTGATTCTGAAGAAATTAATTCACAACTTACAAATTTACAGTTAAAAAGATTTAATATAATAAAAAGTCAGGTACACAACCTGATTGGTAAACAGGTGATTTTTCATATCACTTGTACTGCTTCAAATATAAACTATGCTGAAAGTTATCATGAACTTGCCCGGGTGGGTATTGGTCTTTACGGGCTCTGGCCATCAGTAAAAACGAAAGTTCAATCTGAAATAATCAACAAGTGGTTCAGCATAAAACCAGTTTTGTCTTGGTACACAAAAATAATACAAATAAAAACTGTCCCGGCTAGAACTTCAGTAAGTTACGGTCGCACATACACTACCAAAAGAAGGACTAAGATTGCCGTGCTGCCAATTGGTTATTGGGAAGGATATGACAGGGGATTATCTAATAAGGCAAAAGTGATCATTAATGGAAAACCATGTCCAGTCCGGGGAAAAATATGTATGAACCTAACTATGGTTGATATTAGTAATATAAAAAACGTTAAAGTAGGTGATAAGGTAATTTTGATAGGTAAAAAGGGCAAAGCAGAAGTAACCGCTGATGAATTAGCGGAAGCCTGTGGTACAATCAATTATGAAATTGTAACTAGAATTAATCCAACCATTAAAAGAATAACGGTCAAATGAAAAAGATTAAAGTCGGAGTAATATTTGGCGGACAATCAGGAGAGCACGAGGTATCGGTAGTTTCAGCTAGGGCTATTATAGATAATTTAGATAAAACAAAATATGATGTAATACCATTAGCGGTGCTTCCAAACGGCCTTTGGTTAAATAATAATGAATCAAATAAATATCTGCTATCAGCAGATGTTAGTAAAATAAAGAAGTTGTCATCAAAAACAAAACAATCAAATACACTGGTACCTTTAACTGATTATGATAACCGTCCATTTGATGTCATATTTCCAATTATACATGGTACATCAGGAGAAGATGGTAAAATCCAAGGCTTGTTTGAATTAGCCAAGATACCCTTTGTTGGGTCAGAAGTTATTGGTTCAGCCGTGGGGATGGATAAAATTATTCAAAAACAACTATTTGACCAAGCCGGTATTCCAGTTGTTGAATATCAACAAATACTTTTACCCCAATGGAAAAAAACAAGGAGAACGGTTATTAAAAATATAAATACCAGATTGAAATATCCAGTATTTGTAAAACCGGCCAATCAGGGGTCATCAGTTGGTATAAATAAAGTAAATAATAAAGCTTCTTTGGTAAAAGCAATTAACATTGGGTTTAAATTTGATCATAAGGTGATAGTAGAGGAGGCGGTAGCAAATGCTCGCGAATTTGAATGTGCTATCCTGGGCAATGAAAATCCGATAGCCTCAACAGTTGGCGAAGTGATACCAGGTAATGAATTTTACGATTATGATGCAAAATACGTTGATGAAAATTCATTAACAATTGTACCGGCCAAAATACCAAAAAAATTAATAAAAATTATTAGACATATCTCAATAAAAGCCTTTATGACAATTAACGCCATTGGTATGGCCAGGGTTGATTTTCTATACAATAAAAAGACAAGAAAATTATTTTTAAACGAGATAAATACCGTTCCTGGCTTTGTCAGTATTTCTATGTATCCTAAATTATGGCAGGCTAGTGGTATCTCCTACGCCAGATTGTTAGATAAGCTTATTAAATTAGCTATTCAACGGCACAACTCAAAGACAAAATTAAGCACAAAATACAAAACAAATAATTGGTACAAAAAAACATGAGGCTACGTTGGCGCCGACTATTAAATAAACCAGCCCGTCAAAATCCATATTTCGTAAAGCCCAAACCACAGTTAAATAATTGGTTGAGTAATATCATACCAATAGCTGTTGTAGTTATAATTTTAGGTCTTATATATGTGGTATTTAAT
>JBHPGJ010000010.1:0-52305 GCA_042570545.1 Patescibacteria group bacterium
TAAAGAAAGTACGGCTAGTGCTACCGATAGCCAGTAGGTAGAGAATGATGGTTGGTGTGGGGTATTATTTCTCCTCGTGTTCGTCAAACTGGGTAAATATATTTAATGAATATTTACTTTGAATATTTACTTAAAAATACTTTGACATTACTACCAATACCACACTATAATACCAGATGTTAGGGAAAATGACCAGAAAATAAACCATATTTCGGCCACTACTGGACAATAAGTAGGCTGAACTGTCAAATACAAATGGAAACAGTTAGAAAAAATACAATCGTCGTATATGCATTGCTTTTGCTCGGTCTTTTCATTACAGTGATCATTGTCATAATCGCTGTTGATATCAGTCGCCAATCAGCACCAGAATCGCAAGTCGGCGCTCCGGTCAACCTGCAACCGCAGTTAAAGGAATCTCAACCAACCAAGTCGGCATCTCGGGTATTCGCCGCCAGTGGACTTATTGAAGAAATCACTGAAAGTTCATTAATTATTTCTACTACTGTTTTTGTAGATAGCGAACCGGAGGAAAGAACTTTTACGGTAAATATTGATGACAGTACCAGCATTTTGTTGATCAATAGAGAAACCGAGGCAACTTCTGATCTTAACTTGAGTCAATTATCAGTTGGTGATACAGTAACTTTTCGTAGTGGTCAGAATTTATTAGATGAAAGTTCTATCACCGCAACCAAAATTGAGAAATTAATAAATTAAAAAATTCATTATGAACACATTTTTATGGATACTGGTAATCCTGGGGGCAATAATTGTCTTTTGGTTAATTGGTACCTTTAACCGACTAATCCGACTTCGTAACCGCACTAATGAAGCCTGGTCGGATATTGACGTGCAGCTAAAACGCCGTTACAACCTTATCCCCAATTTAGTCGAAACAGTTAAGGGCTACGCTAAGCACGAATCGGGCGTATTTGAAAAAGTAACTCAGGCCAGAGCTCAAGCCATGGGCGCTCAGTCAGTCGACGACAAAGGCAAAGCGGAGAACATGCTGACCGGTGCTCTAAAAAGTCTGTTTGCCGTAGCTGAGAATTATCCTGAACTCAAGGCCAGTGACAACTTTGCTAAGCTACAGGATGAGCTTTCTGATACGGAAAATAAAATTCAAGCTTCTCGACGCTTTTACAACGGTAATGTGCGCGACTTTAATACCGCCCAGCAGGTATTTCCCACTAATATGATTGCTTCAATGTTTGGTTTTAAGAAACGTGACTTCTTCGAAATAGAAGAAGAAGGTGAAAAGGAAGCGCCCAAAGTACAGTTTTAGTAAATGAACACATACCAGCATATATCCGTAAATAAAAGACGGTCAGTGGTTTTAGTGGCTGTCTTTATCGTGGTCCTGGGCTTGCTGGGCTGGTTGTTCGGTTATTTACTTGAGTTTGGTTATGCCGGTGTAGCAATCGCCTTGATCATTGCAGTGGTTATGAGCCTGACTAGCTTTTATTCCGGGGACAAAATTGCCTTGTGGACAGCCGGGGCTAAACCAATTAAAAAGGATGATAATCCTTATCTGTACCGGATTGTAGAGAATCTGACCATAACGGCTGGTTTGCCAATGCCTAAAATATTCATTATGGATGATCCGGCATTAAATGCCTTTGCTACTGGTCGCGATCCCCAACATGCTTCAGTGGCCTTTACTACAGGCATAATTGAGAAATTAGAAAATGAAGAACTGGAGGCCGTAGCGGCCCATGAACTCTCACATATTAAGAATTACGACATTCGTCTACTGATGATAGTGGTCGTACTGGTTGGCTCCGTGGCCATGATGTCACACTTCTTTCTGCGGGCTCAATTATTTGGCTTGGGTGGACGCCGTAATCGTAGTGGCCAAGCCGGTACAATATTATTGCTTATTGGCATAGTCTTGGCTATCTTATCCCCTTTAATCGCTCAGCTTATAAAACTATCTATTTCTCGTCGTCGAGAATTTCTGGCCGATGCTGATGCCTCGTTGCTGACCAGGTATCCGGAGGGCCTGGCCAGTGCTTTGCGCAAAATACATATTAACAATCGCCCACTGAGACGGGCCAATCCAGCGACGGCTCACTTATTTTTAGCAAATCCCTTCGGTACTCGAGGTAAGGGAATGACAAAATTATTTTCAACTCACCCACCAGTTGAAGAGCGCATCAAAGCCCTGGAACAAATGGCTAATATGCCAAGTCAGCGGTAATAACCAATCAGATATTTACAGTTATAGTTCTTGATTTTGCGTAAGGTAAATGCTAGAATATTTTAACGTTAGGTAATTGTTTATATGAAATCAGGTATTCTCAATAAATTTACATCTCATCTCAAGGACGCACTCGATAGAGCGGGTAAGTTTGCTGTTGATCTGCGCTCAAATTATGTAAATCCTGAGCACATTTTATATGGACTAGCTGAAAGTAAGGGTGGGATAGCTTATGATGTATTAAATAAGGTCGGTGTTAAGCCGGAAATGTTTCGTATGGCTATTCGTCGCCGTTCAGAAATCAACCGGACGCCATCAGAAAAAATGGATATCAATAAGATTAAATTTTCTGATCCAGCCAGAAAAGCCATAGAGAAATCTGTCCTTATTGCTCACCAACACAAACATAAATATGTTGGCACCGAGCACTTGCTTGAAGGATTATTGGGTGTTGATGACGCTACCTTAAAACACATCCTGGAAGAACATAATATTTCAGTTGAGGAATTAAAAAACCAAATTAATTTGGTACTAAAAAGCACCTCAAAATTCCCTGATCTGACTGGCTTTTTTGAAAGCTCTAAAGAGGCCGGTGAAGTTAGTTTTGAAGAAGCTATTCAGCAAAAACCATCAAAAAACCCGGCACTTGATTTTTTTGCCCGTGATCTGACCGAAGAAAGAGCCCAGAAGATGATTGATCCGGTAATTGGAAGAGATGAAGAAATTGAGCGATTAACACATATTTTATCGCGTCGGACTAAAAATAATCCGGTGCTTATTGGCGATCCGGGAGTCGGTAAAACAGCTATTGTTGAGGGTTTGGCCAAGAATATTGTTGAGGGCAAGGTACCTGAAGTATTAGAAAGTAAAAAGATTTTAGCCTTAGATTTATCATTGGTGGTAGCTGGTACTATCTACCGCGGTGAATTTGAAAGCCGGCTGAAGCAAATAATTGACGAGATCAAAGAAGATCCAAATATTGTAATTTTCATTGACGAACTTCACAACATAATGGGAGCCGGCGCCGCCTCTGGCTCAATGGATGCAGCTAATATTTTAAAACCAGCTTTGGCCAAAGGTGAGGTAAGGGTAATTGGCGCTACTACCTTGGATGAATACCGCAAACATATTGAATCAGACGCCGCCCTAGAACGGCGCTTTCAGCCGATAGCTGTTGACGAGCCATCACCTGAGGAGACTAAGCAGATACTAGAAGGCATAAAGAAAAACTATGAAATTTACCACCGCATCGGTATCAATGATGAAGCCATCAATGAGGCCATAAATTTAAGCGTGCGCTACATCCAGGAAAAATTTCTGCCCGATAAAGCCATTGATCTAATTGATGAAGCGGCTTCTAAGAAAAAAGTTGGTCTCAAGCCTTCACCAATAATTTTAAAGATAAAAAAACTAGAAGACCAAATCAGCCAGTTGCAGCAGGCTAAGCGCGAATTTGTACTTAAAGAAGAATTTGAACTCGCTTTTGAGGCTAAGGCTAAGGAAACGCAGTTGACTGATAAATTGATTAATCTCAAAGATAAGGAGGCCACCTCGAACGAGTCGCTTAGAGACACCATTACCGGCCATGATATCGCCGAACTGGTCGCCAAAATAACTGGTGTGCCGGTGACTGAATTGATCAAAGCTGAGAAAGAACGCTTACTAAATCTAGAAAGCGAATTAAGAAAGCAGGTCAAAGGACAAGAAGAGGGCATTAAAATTCTTTCAGATTTTATTCGCCGGGCTAGAGTTGGCCTGTCTAATCAAAATCGCCCCTTAGGTTCATTTTTAATTCTTGGCCCCTCCGGTGTAGGCAAGACCGAAACGGCAAAAGTTTTAGCTAAATCAGTATATAATGACGCCAATGCTCTAGTCCGAATTGATATGTCGGAATTTGGTGAAAGTTTCAATGTGTCAAAACTAATTGGCGCTCCGGCTGGCTACGTTGGCTATAAGGAAGGTAATAAACTTACTGATGCGGTACGGCGCCGACCGTACGCTGTAGTGCTTTTTGACGAGATTGAAAAAGCTCATCCCGATGTGTTTAATTTACTGCTCCAAGTATTAGACGACGGCATACTCACAGATGCCGCTGGCAAGGAAGTTAATTTTAAAAACACGATTATTATAATGACTTCAAATATTGGTATAGAAAATCTAAACCGAATTGCCGGTATGGGCTTTACGACTGATTCAGCCAATGTCAAAAAGAAGGTACAAGAGGAATATGAAAAGATCAGGATGCAAGTACTTGATCAACTAAGCAAATCATTTCGCCCGGAGTTTCTAAATCGTTTGGACAAAACCATTGTCTACCGCCCCTTAACCCTAGAAGTGATGCGAAAAATTGTTGACCAACAATTAGCAGAGCTTAATGAAAGATTAAAAGTACAAGCGATCACCTTAAAAACCAAACCGGTAGTTAAGAATTGGTTAGCCAAAAAAGGACACACTCCTGATCAAGGAGCTCGCGGGCTACGCCGACTAATACAAGACAGGATAGAAAATCCGTTAGCCAAATTCTTACTTGATAGTAAAGTTGACAAAAACATAACCGTCGAGACGTCCTTAGTAAAAGACGATATTGCCTTAAAAAGAATAAAATAGACATACTTTGGTGGCACCAAGGAGAGCAAAATGTTGTCACCAAACAAGCTGACAAATAAATTAACCAGTCTTATAACCGCAGCTATATTTCCCGCCAGCTGTCTTGGTTGTGGTGCTGACAATTATTGGCTTTGCCGCAACTGTATACCTCACGTACCAATTAGTCATCCCAGTGAATGTCCTTATTGCCGACAGACAACGAGAAAATTTAATACCTGCGGGCAATGCCGGGAGAGCGGTATTCTAAATGGATTGTGGATAATCGGTCCTTATGTGAAATCGTGGCAATCCATAATCCATCATTTGAAATATGTTTATCTTGAATCAATGATTCCCGATATTATATCCATAATTTCTCCTCGATTAAATGCCTTTAGGCAAGATCTTGATAAAAAAACAGTAATAACAGCAGTGCCAATTACCAAACAGAGAAGACTAAGCCGCGGATTTAATCAATCTGAATTATTGGCCAAGGAAATAGCCCAAGTAATGGGTCTAAAATATATCCCTTTACTCAAACGTACTGGTCGGACCAAAACACAAAGCCAATTAACGAGACGTGGCCGTATTGACAACATTAAGTCATCAATGATAAGAACATTAGCAGTTGAAAAAATGCCAAAATTTGTTATAATCGTAGACGACGTTTACACCACTGGCGCCACCATAGAAGCCTGTGCCAAGGTATTAAAAAACCACGGTGCATCAAATGTTTGGGGCTTGGCCCTAGCCAGAGGAAAATATAAATAAACGTGGAATGATAAAGTTTTCAGGAGAGGTACCCAAGTGGTTGAAGGGGCGGGTTTGCTAAACCTGTAGGTCGGGGTTTTCCCGGCGCGAGGGTTCGAATCCCTCCCTCTCCGCCAGGAGAGTTGGCAGAGTGGTCGAATGCGCTGGTCTTGAAAACCAGTAGGCCTTCACAGGCCTCGGGGGTTCGAATCCCTCACTCTCCGCCATCAAATATTTATGGCACTAAATAACTGTAAATTAATTAAGAAATTATATGCCTGATGAAAAATCACCCTCACCACAACCAGATCATGGTAAAGTTGTTCTAAACTGGCAATTTCCAGAATTCCCTTCTTATAAGCGTAGTCAGGTTTGGTATATTTCAGCCGCCATAGTTGGTGCAATATTAGTTATATGGTCGATCGCTACTAACAATTATCTCTTTGCCATTATAATCGTTATGTTGGGAGTGATTATTATTGCTCAGTCCAGAAGAAAGCCCCATAATGTGGTTGTGGAAATTACTGAAGATGGCGTGGTTTTGGGGAATGATTTTTATCAATACCGCGATATTAAGAATTTTTATCTGGTCTATGAGCCGCCGGTTACAAAAAAACTATTCATAATATTTAAATCTTCTATACGACCATCTCTGCCTATCCAATTAGAAAATGAGAATCCGGTCAAAGTGCGGCAGGCTTTGCGTCAATATATCGATGAGGATTTAGATAAAGAAAGCGAACCAACGACTGATTCATTGAGCCGGTTAATGAAAATTTAAACTGATATCCAAGCGCTCATAGCTCAGTTGGATAGAGCGCAGGCTTGCGGAGCCTGAGGTCGGAGGTTCGAATCCTCCTGGGCGCGAATACCAATTTTGCTTTGTTTAAAAAACCACAACCTGTTATTAAGAGATCAAGGCCGGATAATGTTCCGGTTTTAATAATAATATGTTAACTCTTACCACCCCCATTGATCTGGTGCCTCATGTGGGACCAAAAACATCAGCCCGGTTAAAAAAGTTAGATATCAAACAAGCTCGTGATTTGCTATCACACTGGCCTCATCGTTATGAGGATTTTAGCGCTGTTAAAAACATTAGCCATATCATTATCGGCGAGATCAACACGGTCAAAGGGAATATAACCCTGATAAGGAATCGTCGCAGCTGGCAAAGACGACGGTTGATTGTCACTGAAGCGATTATTGAAGATCAGTCCGGGTCAGCCAAAGTCTTGTGGTTTAATCAAGCTTATTTAATCAAATCCCTAAAACCAGGAGATGAAATAATTCTAGCGGGCAAGGTAAGTACCAAGTCGTCAGTGCCACTATTTATAAGTCCGTCTTTTGAAAAGGTCAAAGAAGACCAGACTCACGTTGGACGATTGGTCCCCATCTATCATACGACTGAGAAGCTTACTCAACGACAGCTTAGGTATATTATCAAAGGCTTAATGCCCTTGATTGATAAATTACCGGATTTTTTACCCAAACATATTATTGAAACAGAAAAATTACTTCCTTTAAAAAGCGCTTATCATCAGGTGCACTTTCCTGATTCTGCAGGAGAGCTAAAAAAAGCACGTTACCGATTACAATTTGATGAATTGTTACTAACTCAGCTTCAGGTTCAACAAAATAAAAAATACATCCAATCAGCTAAGGCACAAACAATCAACTGGCAGGAATCAGTAATTAAAAAATTCGTATCATCTCTGCCGTTTAAACTTACCGAGGCCCAGCGTCGCTCAGCTTGGGAAATATTAAAAGATATTAATAATAACCGGCCAATGAACAGACTGCTGGAGGGAGATGTTGGCTCGGGTAAGACGATAGTAGCAGCTATTGGCACGCTAGCGGCGATCAGAGACGGTTGGCAAGTGGTATTTATGGCACCGACCGAGGTCTTAGCTTATCAGCATTATCAAACTCTTAGTAAAACACTGGAAGCCGAAAATATAATTACCGCACTTTATACCCGCAGTTACCAGTCACTGTCGACTCAAAAAGCCAAACCAACTAAACAAAAAATCAAACGCTTGCTAGCCGATGGTACTATTCAACTGATTGTCGGTACCCACAGTCTTATCCAGGAAGATGTTAGAATCACCAAGTTGAATCTGGCAATTATTGATGAGCAGCATCGATTTGGTGTAAAGGCCAGAAAAACTTTACGCGACAAGGGCACGACACCTGATTTGACACCTCATTTGCTATCTATGACAGCCACGCCTATCCCCCGCACTTTGGCGCTGACCTTATACGGCGATCTGGAAATTTCCTTAATTGATGAACTGCCGGCTGGCCGGCAAAAGATCCACACCAAAGTCATTGACCAATCTCATCGCGATAAGACTTATGATTTCATCAGACAAGAAGTAAAAAAGGGCCGGCAAGTTTTTGTCCTCTGTCCGCTAATTGAGATGTCCGATAAGCTTGGCTATAAATCAGTTACGGCTGAATACGAAAAGCTAAAGGATTCAATTTTCCCCGATCTAAAAATCGGTCAGCTGCACGGCAAGATGAAAACCGATGAAAAAGAACAAGTGATAAATGATCTAGCCGAAAACAAGATCGACGTCCTAGTGGCCACTTCCGTTATTGAGGTGGGTATCGACATACCCAACGCCACAGTCATGATGATTGAGGGTGCTGACCGTTTTGGACTGGCTCAATTACATCAATTTCGGGGCCGGGTGGGACGCAGTGGTCATCAGTCGTATTGTTTTCTGTTTACCGAATCATCGGCCGAGACTACATTTAGCCGACTTCGAGCTTTGATAGAATCAAATGATGGCTTTGAATTAGCGGAAAAAGACTTGGAATTACGGGGTCCGGGCGAGATATTTGGTACCAAACAATCTGGTATACCAGACTTTAAAATCGCTAATTTAGGAAACGTCATACTGATTAAAAAAACCAAGGATATAGCTGAAGAAATTCTCGATCAAGATTACGAATTAAACAATTACCCCAAGCTAAAAGTAAGATTAAAGGCTTTTAGCCAACTGATACACTGGGAGTAACTATTGACTTTTCAACATTTTAGTGGTAGTCTAGACCGTACGTTTTCGGTTCATTATATTTATATATTCTCCATTTTGAATCTGACCATCAGTTTAAAGGGAGCTGACCTCACAGACACTCCGACCAAGTGCGCTACGGCGTACACAACTGCCTCTTTTGAATAGTTCCGGTGGGTCTGGGTGCGAAGTCAACCCAGTCCCCCAAGCAAGAGGTGCTATTCTCTTGAAGTGGTAATTGTCGAACGAGGTAGCTCCCTCGTTATTACATGAATTTGTGGATCATGCTAAGGGCAGGGCCTAAACCATACCCGTTTGCGGTATAAGAAAGGAGGGATAATGGTCAACAAAGGCCCACCAAGAAGTCGTTTTTCACCGTGTATGTGAAATCCTCTTGCACTTAAACTACGAGGTGACAAAATGACTTCGAACCCAACCAGAGTGATTCTGAACGAAGTCTTGGCCACTTTCGGCATTTCGGTGAGCAGCGTGTATCAGCTGTCACAGAATGACGAGAAGGAGATCAGAAAGCAGCTTTCTGGCGAGGTCAAGAACCTGATGCTCAGGATCATTCGCAAAGCCAATGCTACGTGTCTGATAGAGAAAGTGGAAAACTGCGGGTCGCAAATACTGGGGCTATGCTCCATCGGGCCCGAGTGTCCTGACTGTCGCGTTGCGATCGCCTTTTTGGCGGAGCTCCATGCTCAAGCCAACGAGCTGCAGCAGACTGTCACTCTCAAAGACGCCAGCGGTACGACTGGACGAACAACCATCAAAGGAAGAAAGGGGGCCATCAAAAGTATCGGCCAGCTACTGCAACGAGCATTGCTGGAAAACTTCATGGTATCGGTATCGCCGACCTTCTCCAGCCTCAAGCTGGACCTGGCCAGGGGCAAGCGAGCAAGCAACGGCAGTCGGTCCGCCGCCTACGCATCGGTGGTTACAAACCACCTGGGTGAGGCAGCGACTTCGGTCGCTGCACAGTGCAAACATGCCGGCTCGGCGCAAATCATGGCCGAGTATTTCCCGATTGCAGCCTCGCGTTTTAGTCAGCTCCACGAGTTGGCACCGATGTCGCCCGAAGCCATGACGGCCTCGGCTACCGTCGAAATGATGCGCCAAGTCGCCGATCAGGAACTTCCCGACGGCTTCCTGCTGAAGCAGTCAGTTCTGGATGCCTACACCGGTCTCCTGAAGTAAAAACGGCCAACTGGCCAACCAAAAAGGAGGATAGCGAAGATATTATGGGGTGGCGTTCGCTTAGGCGAATGTCACCCTTTTATTTTAGTCTAAGAGATAATAACTGCCCGGTTATTTCATCAGTGAAGAAAATAGTAGTACCGTCAGCAGATAATTTCATATCTGATACTGAGTACTTGGTAAAACCATCAGTGGCAATTGGCGAAGCTAATAACCGGCGGCTACCGGTGGCTAAATTTATTTCAAAAATATCATCGGGGATACCATACGTTAATTCCCGTCGGAGTCCAGCTCCGGTTGGGAGATATGACGGTACGGCACATATGACCGAGCTGCCAGTAGCGCCAAAAGCACATTTATCAGACCAAGTTTGGACATTTAGTGAATAATTGCTTTCCCCAATTGTATCTCCCTGCGCCCGGGTAATATGAAGAGTGGGATTGTAATTAGCATCAGCACTATGGGTGCTATAAAGCAGCAGTTCGCCGGAGGGTGACCATTGTGATTCAAATCCCCGTCCGTTCACCTGTAGGCTTTGGAAATTTTCACCATATTGACCTAGAAAAATGATTTCTTGCTGACTACCGCTGATCGATTTAGAATAAGTGGCTATCATTTGCTGATTAGGCGACCAATCACTATCAACCAGTGGGGCCTGATCGCCAACTTCTTCTATCAGCTGAGCGCTGGTACCATCGGCATTGGATATGGCTAACCACTGATCATCTAATGTTGCGCCAGTAAATTTGAAGGCTAACATATTAGAGTCTGGCGAGAAAGAAAAGTCATTTAATTCTACCGGCAGTGTAGATTGCTGCCGTTTAGAAAAGTCATATACTATTTTGGAGCCATCAGGAAATTCCATTACGGCCTTGTTGCCATCGGGCGACCAGGTTACTTCTTGTACTTGGGCAAACACGGCTGGTGATAACAACTGTTTGGTCCGACCATCGGAAGATATTCGGAAAAATTGTCCCTTAGCTGGATCATAATATTGTAGATCAGTACCGCTGGGTCCAAGGGTAACAGAGGTGGTTAAATTTGCTACCAGGGTCTGGGCAATAGTATCGCCGCCGGCAGCTACCTGATCAGGTGGCGCCACACCAGTTCCTGGTAAGGCAGCATTTACATTTAAATCGGTGACGGGTCGGTTGACCAAGGCATTAGTATTAGGCAGCTGACCGTTTACTAACCCGTTTACATTATCAACTCCTGGCTCCGTCGGTTCGCGGAATATGACCCAGTAGATAGCAAAGATTATCAGACCAGTGACGGCTAACAGAGCAATGATCAATATGATTTTTTTAAATCGTGGTGATAATTCCATATTTATATTGGACTATTAACTAAGGAAATGGGAGCGGTATATCAATATCACCTATCCGACAAATATATCCACCCGCGGGTACCGTCTCCGGTACATTCCAATGTGTTACTGGCTGAAGTGCTTTACAACATAGTCCATCAACTTTTACTGCACCAGTGTATTTTTGCGGTTCAATACATCTACCAAGATTCTTTCTCATATCATCGTTATTTATTGGCGAACATAATTCCGCTTTTATAGAACCAGCATGATCATTATCTGTCTTTAGAGTATCAATTCCCGACTGTAAACATTCACCACATGATACCCATTTATAGTCAGGATGGCCACAACTTGAGAGTACTCTAAGATATTTACATTCATCTTTTTTGAATCGGCATATATTCTTTGGGATACCTACAAGGTTTGCTTCGCTCACATCCTGAGCAGCATCACAGTCAGCCTGGCTTCTGGGCTTCAGATCATTAATTTTTTTGCAGGCATCATCAGGATCAACACAGTCAAACTGGCCTTCATCCAAATCCACTAAGCCGCAAGTTTTTTTCGGTTGTCCAGGACAATCACGCCCTATACAAGTCGAGCCAAGGGGATTGTTATTTTCATCGTAGATCTCGTAAGGTTCGTGTCCACATATGAAATCACTAGTGTTATTATTAGCTCGAGTTCTTGCTTTAATCCGATCATCCAACTGATCACAATATTCTAAACCAATTATTTTGGTAGATATTTCTGATATACCAGGCAGACGTAAATTAATGAGATTAGGACTTATCCAGGTAAGTAGTAGGTATGAGGTAAGTAATATAATAATACCCAACACAGCGCCATTAATGGTGGTTTTGGCAGAAGTAATCAAACTCTCGTTGCCGGCCGCAGTTATCCATTTTACACCGCCCCACATTATTAGTACGGCTGCCAGAATGCCAGCTATGCCAACAAACCAGATATACAGATTCTGTATATATTGTCCCAGAGTTGAAGAATCCACCCTTATTGCTCCTTGATCGCCAAATCCAGGAATAGGCACTGATAGCTTCAAATCTATCGGCGGTGAGTCTTGAGCGGTTGTCACCAGCGGGATTACCACAAAAAGCGTGGTAATAAGGCCAAGCAATAATCCCTGAATAAATTTTTTCTTTGGTTTTGCCATATTATATTACATTAAATAAATGGGATATACGGGATGTCTTGTAATAGTATTATTATAATAGCTATTATCGCCCATTCCAATGCCCAGACCCCATAAGCCAGTACGCCCTTAAATCTCAGCACTCCGCCAACAAAACTAAATGTTGGAGCGATGGGCAGGGTCATTCCGCCAAAACTAATGGTAAACAAATCTCGTACAATGTAAGCCAACACTACTCTTATTACCAGTAAAGCGACAGCAAAGCAACCGACGATAAAGGCTAACGGCCAGAAGGCTAAGGTTACGTCTTCCAGTGCTTCATGAGCGATAGACCACAAACGCCGTTGGGCGCCAATGATGGCTTTCTTGGAAATTTCTTCAGCTCCGCCAATGGCGGCGTTGAGAGCTTGTTTGGGTTGCCTGATAGTACGTAAAGCCTGACGAGCTTGATTTAGGCGTCCACGCATACTGATGGCCGGAGTAGCTCCTCTCGTGTTAGCCGTTGGGTTGGCTTGACTGTCTTGCCGTTGAGCTTGACGCAAATTGCGGGCCGCCCCTTGTTCATCACCAGCTTTGTCAGCTTGACTGGTACTGGCGGGAATAGTAACGCCCGGAGTATTATGCATATCCTGCCTTAATTGGCGAGCCGCCTCCTTATCACCGCCAAATTTGATTTTGTCATCTGCGGGTGACATAATATTTAAATTATGCTTCTTCCTCTTCCTGCCAGTCGGCTTCGGCCACTTGCCAATTTTCTCCTACTTTTTTAAAGATCAAAGTTAAATCTTGATTAAAAGTCCTATCGGCATCCAAACTATCAACTGATTCTACCCGTCGGGTTGAAACTATGGCGGTGGCAGTAACGCTGGTAATATTCTGGATATTTACGCTAACAGCGGTGGAGGTAAATCCCTGGTACTGCCCCACTTCAGCAATTGTAGTATTTGCAATACTTTCATTAAAAGTTTCAACCAAGGGCGAGGTTGTCTCATTGAGCAGGGCTTTTAAATGATCATTTTCATTTTGATTAGAAAAAGTTCCGTAAGTGGTAGCATAGCGCAGCGCTTTTTGTCTTATAACTTCTCGATCATTTAATTCATCATCAGTTAGCGGGGCAACCGTGACCTGATTACCCTCCAGGCCTTCCCCTATTTGATCACTTAAAGGCGTAGTTACTTCCACTGCTTGATTAGTAGTTTCAGTTACGGTAGTGGTGTTGGTATTTACAACTTCTTCATCCTGAGATGTAAATGTACCGGTCAATAAAAATATCATACCGCCAATAACGCCCACGCCTACAATTAATATAATAATTAATATTGTGCGGTTCATAATTTATCCCAAACCTTCCTCCGAGGGTATATTTTCATTAGTAGCTACGGCCGGTGCTTGGCCCTCGGTGCCCTGGGCCAGCCGAGCTTCAAATTCTTTCTTTGCTTGTTCGATCTCTAATAGTTGTTTTGGATCAGAAGTAATTATCTGATCCTCTGTCAACGATGCTACTACTTTAATAGCGGCGTGTTTTGAGCCGGCAAAGAAGATGCCTTCACCGACATCACTTTCCAGCAGTAAATACTTCTCTCCCTCGGTCAGTAGGAATGTTTTTTTAACTATATCAATACCGGCAGGCGATTGTTTCATCAAAAGCTGTAAAGCTGAATTGTTCACTATCGCTTGTCCGTATGGCGATCGTAAGAAGTCGTTTACATCTTGAGTGATGGTGGTGACGCCAAGATAATATTTACGACAGCGTTTAACCAGAGCATATATAAACTTTGCCGAATCTTCATTTTGCATTAGCCACCAAGCTTCGTCAATCACCAATATACGTTTCTTCAGCTGGGACCGGACTACGTTCCAAATATATGAAATGATTGTCGAAATACCAATTGGGCGTAATTCATCTTCTAGATCACGGACAGAAAATACTACCAGTTGATTTGCCAGCTCAACGTTGGTTGGGCTGTTAAATAACCCGGAGAATGTACCTTGGGTGTATTTCTTCAATCTTTGTACCAAATTCTCCGCTCCGACCATGCCCGACAATACTTCTTCAAAATCCTGCATTAAGGGCGCTTCAATATCACTCAAATCAGTATCAGCGGTAATGTCTTTTTTGGCGTATGTCTCAAGCAAGGCTCGGTCAATAATTGAGTCTTCTTCACCACTTAACTCTCCTAACATCAATCGTAGCAGCGACTTGAGCGTGATCACTGCCGAGCGAATAATATCGGCTGTTTTCTCACCACCAACCGGCCGGGGAAGATCAAAAGGATTGATCTTTGAATCAGAATTTAAAGAAATATTTATATAAGTACCACCGACGGCATCGGCTAAATATTTATATTCCATTTCCGGGTCAATTATAATATTGTCTGTGCCCACCATAAGCGAACGCAGTACCTCAAGCTTGACGGCATAACTTTTACCGGCACCCGAGGTGGCAAAAACATTAAAGTTGGCATTTTGCAAAGTAAAGCGGTCAAATAAAATCAGACTATTATTATGCCGATTTATTCCATACAATATACCATTGTCGGAGGTCAGGTCAGACGAAACAAAAGGGAACGAGGAGGCGGCAGGACTAGAATTCATATTGAAAGATACCTGCAGTTCATCAACCCCGATTGGTAAGGTAGAATTGAAACCTTGTTCGGCTTGAAACAGTGCTCGCTTAGAAAAAACAAGCTTTGAGCCAAATATTGATTCTACCCTTTCTGTTAAGTTATCCAGCTCCTCTTTGTCGCTGGCGTAAAGTGTCAAATAAAGGGCGTACTGAAAAAACTTTTCAGTACCCTGAGTCAAATCATCCCGCAATTTTTCAATATCCCTTAAGGCGGTTTCTCGGACCGGATCACGCGGGGCGCCTTTTTCGGCATCGGATAGTAATTGAGCTTCTAGGGCACCAACTTTATTTCGCAATTGTTTTAAAATGATTTTTGATTCTACCGGATAGAAAAACATACTAATATCAAGGGTGGAGTTTAGATTTATAACCGGGGCAAACCAGCCAACACTGATATAGCGGGGATAGGTCACGACAAACAAAGTACGGACATACTTTGAGCCCAGCATTATAAAGCTGGAATCAATGCGCATAGCCGCCGGAGCAATCAGATCTCGGACTGATACTATACCGGCCCGATAAGCCCGTTCGGCCTTCAGTAGTTCTTTTTCTTTCTTAACTTCTTTTTCTTCTTGCTCGCGTTTTTCTTCCGGGGGTAACTCAATTTTTAGCTCGGGAGCTTTAAATTTTCTCGGTTTTGTCAGATTGATTGCCATATTTTACTCTTCCTCCAACACGATTTTATCGACACTGGACAACTCTTCTTGCTCGTAAGTTTCCGGATTATAAGTATTGTAATACAGGGCAATGAGACTCTGGGTGTCTAGTACCGCTGATTGCAGTCCACAAGAACCTAAGCCGTCAATCACGTATTGTACGCGCTTAAATAAATTAATTCGGAATTCCTCAAATTGTTGCTGCTTTAAGTGAATTACTGAGCTGGGTGAGAAAGCTTCTAACAGGCGGGAAAAGAATTTTTTTGGTTTATCGGATTTTGGAGAATAGGGCACAACTACATAAAAACGCTTACTCATTAAATCAGCTACCTCAACCAATTCCGTTACGAAATTTAAGTATTCCATCGTCTGCATTTTAAGCAGCTCATTTGTTTGTTGTTTTTGAATTTTTCTCAATCTTTCCATGTACTCATCAATATTAAGTTTGCGTGATTGTACGACAATTTGTACCGGAAAATCGAGTGAGTTAAGAAAGCTGGTATAGCCCTGGATAACCGCTGTTTGTTCATCTTCTGATTTTAAAGCGAAATTAATTGATGAGACAAGCAAGACGGCCCGCATATCACCATCTTTTAGGATCACTGTCTTGTCTTTAATCTCTAGTATATCCAAATATTGCTGAGTAGAGACATTGGTCTTCTTGATCTTTGGGATTTTTTCTTTTTTCTTTTCTGCTTTTTTAGCCATTTACTAGCCTCTTATCTTTTAATTCACTAGCACGCAAGTTACTTTCTTTTAAAGTTATTGGTTCGTTATCTTCTTCCTGATAGGCTCCGCCGGTATCTACAATCAGGGCCAAGCGATTCAGTGTCGGCGCTCGCAATGGAGCTTTGACAGAAGTTACCTGAGGTAATTCTATTTCCGGTGCCTTGCGCGCCCGAATGTGTCCAGTTTTTTTGTTCCAGACCCGCATATGAGGATCACGCATAGAAATAAGAAAATTCAATAGAAAAGTATGAAACAACTGTCCGTTAATTTTTAAGAAAGCGACGACCAGGGTAAAAGCGAAAATAAAGAGACCGGCAATGGCAAAAGCCCAAAAATTATTGTTTAGATTCCAAATTAATTCGTAATCAGCATAAATAAGGCCAGCGCCTACAAGTAAAGTTACGAATTGTCGGACTGAGATAGGGCCGAGTATTTTATCTTCCACGTCAATAAATTGTGGTACTATAAACTGCATAGTTTAAAATCGTAAATCCTTGTTAAGATCAGCAATAGCTCGAAATTCATCTTCGCTTAAATATAATTGATTAGCCGCTTTTTGAATTTGCATTACTTCGGAAATAGTCCTACCCTCACTCATGCTTATCTGACCCATGGTTAAATATAATTGATTAGTGGCCGATTGTTTCCAGGCTTTGATACCTTGAGATCTCTTGGTAATTGATTCTTCGCCCATATTATCAATTTTATTTTTTATCTTCTCAGTCGCATTTACCGGATTGGCATCCATACGACGAAATTCGGTAAGATCTAATTGACGTAATTCCTCTACCGCTCCGACTAATCGGCTTTTAGGTAATTTTATATCGTGTATGGTACGGCGCCGGGGACGAGTCTGTCGTCGGGTCGGCGGAGCTGCTGGCAGTGGCGAGGTATGAGTAATGGTAGGCGTTACTTTTTTTGTCGACGTTACAGGTATGGCAGCGGCTTTTTTTACCAGAGGAACGTTGGCTGCTGTGATGACTGGCGCGTCTGGTGCTGAGGGTATTTTAGGTCTGGCAAATGGCTTCTGGGGTGGTTTTTTTAATTTTGGCGTATCAAGACTAAGTGTTCCGGAAGCATATTGTTTGGCTATTGGAGCAATGGCGCTTATGACCGCTTGAGCTGTTGTTTCTGGCAATCCCAGTCCACCAGATTCAACCGGCCGTTGCAAAATCTCTGCCAGCTGACCAGCTACTCTGATACTCTTAATGCCGGAAGCCACAATGGCGGAAAATCTTTGTCGTCTTATCTCGTCAGAGAAATCAACTTTAGACGCTTCGGCCACTTGTCTTATTACTGGTGTAAAAGGTTGAGTTGTGGCGTCGGGTGAAATCGCTTTAACTTTTTGTTCGTCGATCAGTGGTTTTTCAATAGCGATTTCTACGTCAGGCACCATTGCTGGCAGGTCAGCACCCGTAGCTAATAAATATTTGTAAAATTCAAATAATCTAGAAACGCGCTTCTTGTCAGTCTCCTCTAGTCTTACCCAGACTGGACTTCTCGATTGCCAGCTGTTTTTATCAAGTCGATCAAAATCTTTAACATAATTGGCCACCGTTGGTGGGACAGTGCCACCGCTCAACATTTGCAATGCCTGATTGGTTACTGATTCATTACTCGAACTGACAGCTTGTCTGATCGTATCCTTTAGTCCTTGGCGTTTTTTTCTAGGTATTGACAATAAACGGGTACGCAGTACCTGCGTGGGCGGAATATCAGAATCAAGCAACGCATTGGTGTGTTCGGTTACAAAGGATTGTACTCTATTGTCTGGTAGTGTTAGTAATGGTGAACTCATTTTCTAAAGTGTTGTAATAGGCCGCGTTTGTAGAATTGACCATTGGCCTCGGCTTAGGGCCCATTCAATATCTTGCGGATGCCGATAGTGCTTTTCTATTTTCAAGCACTGCTCAGCTAATTCCAATATTTGTTTGCTAGATAATTTTTGTTGATTTCTCTTAGCCGAACTGATTGATTTAACCTTACTGCCACCGGTGCTTTTTTTTACAATCATTTTTGACTGTGGTGATACATTTATATCTACTATAGTTCTGTCATTCTTATTAACTATATATGTATCGGGTGTTATTAGACCCGAGACCAGTGCTTCACCCAGACCCCAGCCAGCTTCAATGACCATTTGTTTTTTATCTTTGGTAACTGGATGAGCGGTGAAGACCACCCCAGCAACGTCGGCTGCGACCATTTGCTGTACTACCACAGCTACTGAGATAGGTTTTTTATGAAGTCTCTTTTCATAGCGGTAAAATATTGCTCGTGGGGTAAACAATGAGGACCAGCAAGCTTTAACGGTGTCGATTAGTTCTTTACCGTTTACATATAAGTAAGTCTCTAGCTCACCCGCCCAAGAGGCTATCTTTGAGTCTTCGGCTGTTGCTGATGAGCGTACTGCAGCCCATTTTAAATGATACTTTTTAAAATTACTTTCAATCTCCCGACGTATTGATACGGGAATTGTAGAGCGATTGATAATATCTCTTATTTCATGAGCGGCTCGATCAACTGAATTAATATCCTTAGTATTTATTCTGTCCAAGTGAGACTGAATTTCAACATTGATATCTGCATCCTCAATAAAATAATCAAAGGCGGATGCTAATATAACAAATCCGGGTGGGATGGGGTGATTTGCCTTGACCATCTCACCTAAATTAGCTCCTTTACCTCCAGCTTGTGCTACGCTGTTTTTGTTTATTTTTTTAAGGGGAAGAACAAAAGTTTTCATAACAAATATCTCGCTTATTATACCACAAGAAAGCCTTAATAGCAAAGTCACCTTTTGCTAAAAAATCAGCTTACTAAAGCTTTTATTTCGTCCTGATTAAGTGAGTTATATTCACCGGGTTTAAGATTTTTTAATCTTAATTTACCGATGCGAACACGTTTTAGTTTTATTACCGTTAGCCCCACCGCAGCTGCTAATCGCTTAATGTGATGCTTACGGCCCTCGGTCAGTACAAGGTGCATTTGTTTATCACCCGATAGCCAGGCAGTCTTGGCTTTTAGCAGCTGCTTATTCACATGCAAACCGCGTTTCATCCTTCTTAAGACAGAATCTTTGATAAATTCTTGGGTATCAACTACATATTCTTTCTCGTGTTTATATCTAGGGTGAGTAATCTGCAATGCCAATTGACCATCAGTGGTTAATATGATCATACCCTCAGCGTCTTTATCCAACCGGCCAGCTATAACCAAGCGCTGTTTAATCTTTATGGCATCAGTCAAAGCCCGGCCTTTTTCTCTGGATATTTTCGTGGTTGAAATCAGTCCCTTGGGTTTATAATAAATTACCGTTAACATTTTATTACTAGGTTGGACCTTTTTGCCGGATACAACTACCACGTCTCGGTCAGGATCAATTTTTGTACCTAATATCTTCACTAGGTTATTGTTTACTTTCACTTGCCCATTAACAATCAAGCGCTCAGCTCGTCGGCGTGAAGCTACGCCACTATCAGCAATATATTTATTTAATCTGATTAAATTATCAGTCACAAATTTTCAATATATTCATTGATCCTATCGCGCTCTCGCTCCACCCGCGCACCACTATATTCGGCATTATGAGCCCGACTGCCGGGATAAGAAGGTCTCTTCATGTCTAGGTGGATATTAAGCGTTGCCTGATCATTATTTTTATTTATATAGACGTGAAAGCGCGGATAGCGATTTTGATTGATCCTTTTTGAATAACTTTCTTCTCCCGATCTTATATTGGCATCGGGACTATAACCTAAACGACGAAAAATATTTCGGTAGCTTTGCGGTAATGGCTTATTGATATTTATTTTCATATTTAGATATTATAAAACATCCGTTTTATTAAAGCGATTACTAGCTAGGGAACAAATTGGTTAATGTAAACTTCCGTCTTTGTCTACCTGTGCTTCGGCCCAACGGTATTGGCCGCTTTTGTTATCAAAGTAAACCAGGCGATCATATTGATGCTGGCCGGCGCTTTGCATCACTTCTTCAATTTGCATACCGTATTGAGCCACCTGCTGTTCACCGGCTATTGATCTGGTAAGTATGAATTTAAGAAATTCCCGCAAATGAGCTGGGGTATAGGTAGCAGCTATTTTTTTCTGATCAGCTTGGAGCGAATCAGCCAATTGGGGAATGACATTCTTTTCATGCAGATTAGCCAGATCTTTATTTTCAATCAAAATCCTTGGTAATCCACCTAGACGAGCCAAGATCAATAAGCTGGCAACTATCTGATCTCCCCTATTATTTTTAATGGCGTTAAAGAGTATGCTGTGCAGCTTATTTACATCGCCGGCTGACTGTTCAAGCAGTTTATTCTCATTCTCAAATACAATATCATCAGATATCTCTACCACCGGAATCTTCGGCAGCTCAGGTTTGGGTATTGGCTTGGGGACTGGTTTTGCCGGTACTGGGGTAGGGGGAACTTTTGGTTGTTTGGCAGCTGGTTCTTTAACTGTTGGCGGCGTAACTGTCGGCTCACTGATTGGTGGTGTTATATCTGGTGGTAGAGCAACTGGTTCGGGTGGTAAAGCGGGCATGGCTCCGGCTGGAGTTGCTTCTGGTGCAGTTGGCTGCCCCTTCTCTTGGTCTAAGACTGTCTGAATTGCCTTCATGGCATTGTTAACCTCTTCCATATTCACCTTTTTTAAGGGCTGAAAAACACCGCCAATAATATCACCGGGACGTTCTTTATCATCAACGGGAATATTTTCTTCCAATCCCTCCGGTGTCTCTGATGAGAGTTTCAGCTTCTCATAAAAGGTTACTAAGGTTTCAATTAGGGCTCTTTCTTTATCCGATAATTTTGTTATATTTTTATCTCTAAACAAATATTCAGTATATTTTACTAGCGGCACAATTTCCGTTCCCAGGGCAACGTTATAGGCCCTGATCCAGTTGCCAATTGTCGGTTCAACTCTTTCTTCGTCTATTACCAGGTCTTCGGAAGTCAGTCGCTGTTTATTGCGCTCCATGGTATTTCTAATGCGCTTTTTGAACATATCCCGGATATCCAGCAAGTTGATCGTCAAAATCTTACCCCGCCAGGCGTCATCAATATCAAAATCTTCCATCGTCAAAGCTTCGCGTAAATGATTCTCAAATAAATAGACAGTTTCATTTTCGGTTAAAAATTGTAGACCAATCCAGCGGGCTTTCACCGTCATGCTTTTATAGGCCGTATAGAGATCAGGATGTTCACCCGAAAATTCACGGTATTCGGTTAGGGTAGCGTCTAAGTTCTGGGCAAACCAATAAGCGTCTTCCATTTCCTGGAAAGTGATCATATTTTCTAACTTGCCTTGCATAGCTTCAAGGAATTTCTTATCTGGCAAGCGAGCAGCTATTTTTTTTGTATCAGCGGCAATTTTCATATATTTTTACATCGTTCCCCGTCTTAATGCTTCGCCAACTTCACCAATTTCTTCACCTAATTTGTCATATGATTGCTTGGCATAAATTGTCAGGTCATCAAGAAAACGGCTAAAGGCTCGCTGTTCGGTCATCCGGCCATAAGCAAACTGCTGAACAATTGAATTGTCCATTGTTTTAGCCATCTCTCTTAAAATACGCATATTTAAAGGCGTGACCAAGTGACTAGCGGCACTCTTATTGTAACGTCCGCGAGCAAAGTTATTTTGTATATTCTGCCAGTTATGTCCCAGTAAGGTCAAACCCTGAACGCCAATAGTGTGATAGCGCTGGCCGGTGTCAGGATCGACTGTTTCGCCGCCATAGCCGAGACGGTTAGACTGACGAATGACCTGTTCAGGATCTCGCTTGGCCATCTCGACGGTTGCCCGCATACCTTGTTCAAGCGGAGTACGAGATCGGTATTGTCCGTTTTCTACGGCCACACTTTGACCCATCGCCCAATGATGGATACTTTCGGCAATGTTAGAGACATCATTCTGCAGTGACAGGGATTCTTTATCTTCCATGCCTAGCTTGTCTCTCATGATCTGCCGGAAGAAGTTCTGCATACCCTGCTGATTGGAATCAAAGAACTGACCTTTATCCCGATCTCGGTAACCCACTTTCTTTTCATCTTCGGTATATCTGACGTCCTGCTCATACTGGCTGGCATTCAATATTTCATTTAGGTGACCAACTTTAGCGGCTTGCAATATTACTGCTCCAGCTTTGATCTTGTCATCCTGCTTCATAGCGTTCTTAAACATGTAAATCAGCTCGTCTTCGTTGGTAGTGTCGAGCTTGTTCATTTCTTCTCGCTGGAGAAGTCGGCGGTCACGCAGGGCATAGAAAGCCTCGGGTCCAGCTTTCTCAATTTGCTCTTCTTTCAGCTTGCGGATTCTATCTTGTGATGATCGCAGGTTCAGTCTTCTTTGGTTTTTATCTTCGACCGTAACTGTCGGGGCAGCTAAATTTTTATCAAGATCTTCAACTTCTATCTGCATCCGCTTATGCTGGGCTGATAAATCTTCGCGCCAATCTTCGGTAAAGCTCCACTTCGGCTCAAGGCTAAGGGTATTTGGTAAATTGCTAACTACGTTGTCTTCTAAATTCTTTAATTTTAATTTGGCACTAGCTTCAGCCGCTTTGTCACCTGAAGATTGGGCTTCATGTACTTCAACCCGGGTTTTCTCAGTTTCTTCGAAATTATCAATAACTTCTTGAAAATTATCCCTAATATATTTCTCTTCTGTTTCCAATGATTGATATTGTTCGCGCAGTTTTCTCTTAGCTTCTTCTGACATTGGCTTGCCCTTTTCATCAATACCGCGTCGTTCTTCTTTTTTAGCAGCTGATATCTGCTGACCTAACAATTTGAGCTGATGGACGAGCATACCGCCCAGCTGTAATTTCATCTCACGACCCATGCCTCTTATGTCCAGTTCGTTGCTTTCAGCATTTATAAATTTTTCTAAACCTGAAAGATCCCCTTGGATACCATCTCTTTTCTCTCGCATATCGTCTTTTTCCTCTTCAGTAAATGCGTGCATATTCTTTTTAGAATCTTCAAGGTTTACTTGCTCTGTAAGAAGTTCTTCATCAATATCATCCTTCCAACCTTTTGGCCGTTTAATAGTTTTATAGGCTGCTTTGGCGCCTTTCCAGCCCAAAAATCCTCTCATATAGGCCTCGGAGAAATCTCTCGGTGCACCAACCATACCACCAACGAAGCCTTTAATGCCGCCCTTTTCCAGCCGCTCACCGGCGATACCGGCGCCTCTTATTTCGGAGTCACGTTTACGGCGGGCAAATGTTTCGGCGATTTGGGTTTTATAGCGGGATGGTCTGAGGCCCACGCCAGTATTTTCATAAAGTTTATGCTCCAGGTAGCTGGTGGTGCCACGTAGAGCTCTCAATGGGTACGTTACCGCTCTTTTGCCAGCGGCTACCAGACCAACACCGGCCGCACCGCCGACGGCCCCAGCGGCTAATAGGGCAGCACCGCGTCCAGTGACCCGCCTGACCCGGTCAGCGGCGGCGCCGGCTAGCTTGCCGCCGGCAACCCCCAATTGTGAGGTAACCACCAGCGAACCGACCAGTAATGATATGGCGATGATGAAGCTTAAAATATTATCTGATTCCGAGGCGGTCGATATGGTCGAACTAAGTTTACCCTCAAGAGTAACCGAGCTGGTATTTATATTTACAGTCTGAGCTTGCTCAGAAGTATCAACACTTTCAAACTGGCCACTGCCGGTGCCGACAAATGGCTGAGTAGAGGCATTTAATGACATTAATGAAAAAGTCAGCCAGAGAAAGAAAGCCAGTACCGGACCGGTGGTGGCGTACTTGCCAAACTCAGTCCACCAGCGCTGGGCGTAGCGTTCGGTCGCCGGGAAAGTTCTGAACAAATAAGCAAAGGGTGACAAGATTACCAATAACCACAAAGCTAATACCCTCATGATCAAAACAATCACATTGATGCCAACAACAATCAAAGCGATCAGCAGCATGGCCACGGCTAAGATCAACGCCGTCAGTACTTCTCCGCTTGAAACACTGCCGGATGATTCTCTCAGTCTTAATAATTCGGTCAAGCCAAGGCCATCAGCGATATTGCCAGCGGCAACATCCTTAAAGGCCGAAACAAAAGTCAACATTATCACCTGAGTAAAATCAATGAATAGTCCGGCAATCATCCGCGAGAAGTTGACCAGTACCGCCATAATGATCAGCCGGCCAAGTAGGCGGTTATAACGATAGTTTTCAATTTTTAATATGGTGGCAAAAGCAATGATCAGCAATACAATTATAAAGAACATATTGCTCATGTCACGGATGATCACCCAGCCTTTTTCTATTGCCGGCGCATCGGCAAAGCCATTATATTTTGCGACGGATATTAAAATATTTACAATTTGGACCAGTAATTTGCCTAAAAATCCTACAATAGCTAGAAGCAGGCCGGATATACCCTCAGTAATCTTTTCGCCAATATTCAAGGCGGCCGTTTGGTTGGGCCATAAGAGCAGGATAAAAGCGACCAATACAAATAGAAGCACTCCTCCCGTAACCCTGCTTGGTACCAGTTTTGACGTTATTTTATTCATGTATTACTGACGGTTAACTCTGACTACTACGACATCGTTAGCAGCGCCCCGTCCCTTGGGCCACCAATTGTAGGTGAAAGAAGCGTAGGCGTGGAAGAATGTCGGTTCCGGAGTACAATTAGCAAAAGCATCTTTGGCGTTCATCCAACCGCCGCCGTCACACCAGTGCCAGCCGTCTTCGGCCTGTATGCGCGGATAGAAGAAGCATGCGTCAACATCCTGACATACACCCAAACCGACACAATCAGTATCGACATTACATGGTCGGTATTCGCCACCATTAGACAGAGCATTCATGTCCCTTTGTTCGCACACTTTATCTTCATAGGCTGGTGAACTGGTCGTACAAGTATACTCCTTCTCAAATATATGCGGTTCACTCAGAGAAGATTTTGGTGCTGTTGGGAATCTGACCAGATCTTTTTCATCAGGCGTGATATTGTCATCATCGTTGAAATCAATACGCATATCACGTAGAGGGAACTGTTCGGCATTAACATCAACTGTTACCCTAAACTCAGCCAGACCACTGCCGCCGGGGATAGTGATCTCCTTACTGTTATCAGGACCAAGTAAAAAGTTGGTAATAACTGGTCGAACAGCACAATTATCGGCTGCCCAGTCGCCAGGTACACCCGAACGGGTTATCTGACAGGTATCACCGGCCCCACAGTCAAACTGATTAATCTTACAGGGAGCACCGGTGTTGGCACAGTTACCACTACATTCTACTTGCGGTGGCTGCCAGCGTTCCTCGGTCATGTAAGCCGTTCGTTCTGCAGTTGATCCATGATAATAGAAGTATTTAAAAGACTTATCACTACCAGGAGATAGTACGTATTGGGGCGGTGTTTGTGTGATATCCCAGTGCCAGACGCCATAAGATTGGGCAAATAGTTGTCGTAATCTTTCTTGGGCAAAATATACATTTGGACCATCAGGCGTACAGACCCCTTGAGGAAAGCCAAAGTTTGGCGGACAATCGGTGTCTAGACGACAAACCATTCCTACGCGGGTACTGTCACTGTTACATATACCGTTAAAACTATTAAAGGCTCTGACCTGTTGCGTCCCTCTATTATTGGCTGCTCCACCGATACAGAGTCCGGTACATTGAGCGTCTGATGTACAATCTGCATTATCAAACTCACAATGTCCGACGCCGACACATACCCCTCTGACAGTACTATTAATAGTATCAACGCAATCAGGATCACTCTCTTGACAGCGGGCACTATTTCGATTGCCGCCGCCTAGACAGCGCCGCTTATTACAATCATTTTCATCACAAGCATAGGGACTAGCTGCTCGTGCTTGGCCAACACCGACAGTTAAAGCATTGTTCCGTTCAACATGGACGGGTGATGCACCCCAGGTAGATGGGTTATATATACTGCCGACCGACGGATTTACAGTACCACCGATGGGCTTAAGATCGGCAAGATAATCATAATTCAAATCAGGTACTGTCCATGAGCTGGTGTCAGCGGTCCGCCCGGTCCAAGTGGCGCTCTCGCCCGGTTGAGTAACTTGGACCAAGGTATTACATTGATCTCTCATAAATATGGTGATCGAATCAACAGTTGTCCACCCAATCCCACTTGAATGATGATTAATGCCAACATTTATACCAACAAAACGACCATTATTATCGAAGCGCAATTGGACGCCATGAACATAATTAATACTATCGCAACAACCAGGGTAAGGAGTTCCTTTGGCAAAACACGACCTGGCTTTTGTGCTGGGGTCATTCCAATCGTCTAATTCCATCTCGTTTAACTGCGCAATGGTACAGTTGCCACTTGTACCATGTCTCATTTCCGAAAAATTATTGCTTTCGTTTAACGTTCTATTATTAAAAACTTGATTACAATTGCCGTTTGAATCACAGAAAGCATAATTAATAAGAGCATAGGCAATATTATATTTATAAACATAATCTCTGGATACGTTTGTTGGATTAAGGGTTTTAGTAAAGAATCCGCGGTCAGATGCTTTCACGCAGACCACTTGACCTGAGTTTGCACATACATTTAATGGATCATAGGCATTACAACTCGTATTTGGCTCACATTCAACGTAGCAAGTGCCGGTACAACCAATACCAACATCTTTCGGTGCGCCACCGGCCTCAACGCACATATATAACGGCGTCCGACCGGCGTATCCACCCGAGTCATCATCGCCAAAGAGATTATGCTCACCTTTTATCAGATCTACCGGCCACCAGGATATGCAATTGCCGGTACCTTCAGGCCATTCTTCCAGACAATAACCGTACCAGCCGCGATAGTTGATACCGTTATCATCAACGTATGCACAAGCTTCTGAGTTGCCCCGCGGATAGAGGCGGCAGGACGGTGGCACTCTTTTATTTATTGTGCCGGCTTGGACTTCCAAAGTTGGCCGGATATTTATATCATCAACAATTATTTGATTTGCCGGATCACAAGGAGCTCCGTCATTGAAACATACTATTTTTATAAAAGCAGCGGAATCCAGGCCTTTTACTGGGCCGATTGTTACATACTGCCAAGTAGAATCAAGATCAATTTCAGCTTTCTTGATACAGCTGCCAGCACCGCAATCACTATCATCAATACATTGTTGCCCATTTAGTGCACCGGCATTAATACACTCTCTGGGCTTGGGCAAATCGTTGGGGCCAAACTGAACTACTGCTTTAGTGCCGGAAATATTTGATTTAATCTTTAGATTGAGAAAGTAATTTGAAGACACATCAGAATTAATTCTCATAGCTGCACCAGAAAATTCTTCGATTGTGGGCACAATAATCATTACCCGATTGCCGGAGTTGGGATCATTATTATCATCCCAGTGATTCAATATCCGGCCGCCAGTCTCAAGAAATAGGTTGGTCGGGCTCCACTCCTGCCAAAGTCCAATGTCATAAGCTTTGACATTTTTACAATTCAAAGAGTCGCTGCCTGAACATTCGTTTGCTACGTTGCTTATATCACAGGTTTTATCAAGCTCATCAAGACAGCGGTACCCCCTGATTCTTTCTTCAAATCCCGAGTTAGGTATATCAATTTTATTGCCGAATTGCGGCATTGTACTCCAGGGGTAGTAGCCATGGATGACCGGAGCGGTTGGTACCTGGGTCCAGTCAAGACCCGCCACCACGGCACCTGACAAATTTTTAATTCTATCAATATCGTCTGGGGTGACATAGGTGATGTTTGCAATACCACTAATGCATGATTGGGTTCCCGGACAATCAGAATCGTCTATGCAGGTAATGCCGGTACTTTCACTACAATGATAAGTAGCATTAATACATGAGCCGCCTGAAGGACAATCCTTGTCTTCGTTACATAAAGTCAGCGGATCATTGGAACATTGTTTCTTGGAAATAAAGCCTTTACAACCACCGTTCTCGCCTAGCTCATTGCAAGCTGATAAGTCTACACACAGATTTTCTCTTTTGCCACTGTCTCTATTGGTAACAGCCGTACTGGTACCGCAGGTAAGCCAGCGGTCACAGATCCGGTCTTTTTGTACTTTGAGTACAATATTGGCATTACAGCGCGGCCAGGAAGCATAGCAGCCAGCATCGGCCGGGATCTTAAAGGCGCCGCTATTGGGGTCATAACAAGTACCATCGTTGCACTCATAGGCCGATCCGCCGACTGGCGGATCTTGCACACAAGCACCTCCGATACGGCAAGTTTGATTGGCCGGACATTGATAGCCACACTGGGTGCAATCCCAGACTAAACTACCACCACTGCAATAACGTCCAGACGGCGCACATTGTCCCAACTGGACAGTAACAGTACCCTCTATACAGGCACCAGTGGTAAAGGTGTGGTCATTGGGATTAGCTGGAGTAGTAAAGGGATAGATGACTGTTGTATAAGAGTTACCGGCTTGGTCAGTGGCCGTAATGCGATAGTAATATTGAGTATTAACTAAAAGCGGACTTAAGAACAAAGTATGGCTACCGTTATATGAGCCAGCTAGCTCAGCGACGGTTATTGCTGTGGCTAGACTGGAATTGGTATCGTATTCAATAAAGGCATTAGTTGCTTCATCGGTTACGAAGCTTATTGTGGCCGACACACCGGAGATGTCACCATTGATATTAAAGATATTCGGTGGATCGGTATCGCCAGATGAACCGATGGGGGTAGTAAAGGTCCTATCTTGGCTGGACACGGTCTCGGACCCATCACTCGATACCACCTGATAATGGTATACCGTACCAGCCGTCAAACCAGCTAGTGACATGTTGTGGTTTGTCCTACATGGTGGGATCGGTCCGCAAGACCATGACGCGTTTAGTCCATATGATCCTGAGGTGCCATAATTAACGGTGGAATCGGCAGGGATATTCGTATCCCAGGTAATAGTAGCTAGTGTACTGGAGATTGAAGATACCCGAATATTTTGTAGGGTCAGGGTAGAAGATTGGGCCAAAGCATCGTTATTCCTGTTGGTCATCAAAAATGCACCAGCTAAAATAATCAACACTAGGGATGTCAGACTTATGCCCAATTTTGTGATTGTATTCAACTGGCGGATCTTATTGATCATATCTTAGTGACCGGGATTACCGGCTGAGTCACGAGATGTAATTTGAAAGTGATAAATTCTATTTGCTTGCAAACCATTAAGTGTAACCTGATGATTGATGTAGTATTGATTAGCCGGGGTACAACCGGGACGACATAGATCGTCACCGTCAACTGGTGAATTGGGATCGTTATAAGCATAAATTAGCGGATTTGCCGAGGTTTCCAAACCGTACTCAATATATGAGGTAGCCAGTTCATCAGTATCCCAGGTAATAATTGCGTCCTGATTGGCAATTACTTGAACATTAATATTGCTTACTACCGGTCCGGCGGTATCGTTGTTAACTTCTAAATTAACCCTATTAGAAGTTCCTTCGTTTGCGTTGGCGTCGGATGCCGTAACGTAAATATCATACAAACCACTAGGCACGGTGGTGGTGTCCCAATTCCAACTGTAATTAATTGGACCGGGGCCAACTAATATTCCCACCGGCACATCTGTACCAGATAAATCATCGGCAAATAGGTTTACCGACACCACGCCAACATTATCAGTAGCCGTGGCATCGACCGAAATTATACCGTTAACTACTTGGGGTGGTGTTTCCTGTACGGGATCATCGAGGGTTACAACCGGATCGATAGCATCTGGTAATGGTAAAGTTGTAAAATATCGTACGACATCTTGGCCTCGGTTACCGCCGGCATCGACGGCTTCTAGTTGAAATTCATAGTCTTGATTAGCAGTGAGTCCTGACAAAACTTCTGTATGGTTTAGTTTGAGACCTAGATCAACCTGAATATTACTTAGGCCGGTACAGGGAGGTACGCCGCAAGGCGCGGGAAGCATTTCGTAAAATACTTCAGAAGTAGCTGGTTCATTGGTATCCCAGGTAATGGTGGCATCATTCATTCCCGGTACTACTTGGACATTACTGATAACCGGTGGCTCGGTATCATTGACAGTTAAGGTAAATGTATCTACGCGAGATAATAGATTAAATGTTCCTCGGGCAGTAACTGTATAAGCGTTGGGTGGAGTGCTAACAGTATTAATTGTTAAGACTACATCAATAAAACTACCGTTTGGATTAGCCGGCTGGGGAACAAAGTTGGCGTTAGCTGATACGGGCAAATTTTCTAGAGTCAAAGTTACATCATCATTAAAACCATTGGTTGTTTCTACTCTGACAGTGGTGGTGGCGGTGTCGGTCTGACCCATGGTGACATCGGACAGTACGGTTACAGTAAAGTCTAGCGGCGGTTGTATGATCAGACTAATATCTATCGTTTTAGTAATACCAGCGGCTACTGCCGTCACACGATAATCATGAGTACCCTGAGTGGCTGTCTGGGCTGGGTCAATCACAAAGGCCAGGCCAACCTGACCATTTGCCGGCAGAGAGACATTGGCTGAAGAAGCGATCAAATCAGGCGTATATGTTACATTGCTGGGAGCAGGAGACAGGTGGGCGGCTGATATGCCAGCACTGGCGTCAGTTAGACCATTTAATGATTGTAAGGTGAAGTTATAAGTTACTGGTTGACCAGCTGCTGTTGTTTGGTTGGCTTGATCAACGGTAAATATGAAATCCGGAGCCGGATCAATGACTAAGGTTACCACCTCCGAGTCAGATATAGATCCGGTGGTAGCATCGACACCAGTAATAGTAATATTATAAGGCGGCGGTGAAGAGGGAGCGCTGGTAGTTGTCTGCACGTTCATGGTCACGTCCACTGCGGCACCGGCTACAAATGGACTGGGCACACTAAAGCTGGCCGTTACTTCGCCCAGCAGGGCCGGATCAAGAGCGGCTGATAAATTTACGATATCAGAGAAGCCATTTAGCGGATTGATGGTAACGGTGTAGGCGGTACTATTGCCGGCGGTTACTGTTTGGCTCACTGGATTGACCGTTATATCAATAGCGGGTGGTGGCGACACCACTATTGTCACAGTTACTGGCTTGGTAGTACCGGCTGTGCCGCGGAGCTCAATATCATAGTTACCGGGGGCCAAAACGGGGGTAGTACTAACAGTCACCGGAATTATGGTACCGACATCAGTGGCGGTGAAGCCTTTAGGCAGATCGGTGGAAATATTGGCCGGATCGGGGTTACTAAACTCAACTAGATTGCCGGCTAGATTATTATTACATATAGCAGTAGCTTCTATATTAAATGATACTGAGTTGCCGGCCACTACATTCTGCTGACCACTATTATTTACCAATGACCAGTCTTGTCTCAAAGTCGTTAAGTTTACCGCCGGACTTGGCGCGCTGACATTATTGGCCACATCGAGTGATTTGATAATGTAAGAATAGGCGGTATTTTGAGCTAGGCCCAGGTCGGAATGTGTTAATTTATTTACGTCAACAAACAACGGTGCCCCGTTACGCTCTAGGGTATAGCCCCCTATACCTGATGGTGGGGTGGGTGGCGGCAAATCAGTGGCAGCGGTCCACTGTAGGTTGTTCCAGAAATTGCCACTAGCATCACAATCGGTAGTACCGGTAAATGTCGGCGGTGGCTCAGGTGGATTAGAATCGGCAGCGGTAGTGGTAAACGATTTTATCGGACTGTAGTCAGTATCAATTCCATCATCTACTTTCAAGTAATACCAATACGGGGTGCTGGCAGCTAAAGAATTAATTGTTTTTGGCGCCGGATTGGCAGCAACAATTGCGTCTTCGGTAAATACATATTCGAAAATATCGGTATTAACATTTCCTGCCCAGATATCGATTGGCGTACTGGCATATATGCTGGTCATATTAATCGCCCCGGTAGAAATGGTAAACCAGTTTAATCCATCAGAAGTACTTGCTATCCGACCACTGCTACCCACGGCCATCACTACATTGCTATCTAGGTCTATGACGTCGTCCAGGTCAAAACCGGGACCAATATTTATCCGGCTCCAATTCGTGCCATTGTATCTCAATGCCGTATAGTTACCAGATCCATCAGCCACGCCAACGATCCAGCCTGAGCCTGGGGTTTCCATTGATATATTAGTAAGTCTTCTGTCGGTTACAGCGGCATTGGTGTGATCCACAAGACCGGCGCCATTATATTCAATAATAGTGCCATTGTAACCAACAGCCCAGACTTCGTTGGCTGAGATACAAAATACATCAGTTAATATCCTAGTAGTTACGGCCGGATTGGAGTGATCGATCCAAGAACCACCGTTCCACTGGTAAATTTTCCCGCCAGTGCCGACAATCCAGACATTATTTGGTGCGCAACCAGATACGCCATTATATGACGCGACTAAGTCCAACCCGGTATTTCTAATTGCCCAGCCACTGCCGTTATCATTAATAACATTACCATTTCCGCCGACAGCCCAAATAGAATTTGTGGCTACAGCATCAACAGCTGTTAATGAAAAGGTGGCTAAGGTGTTGTTATCTACTGACCAATTGTTGCCATCAGCCGTATGTACGACCAGGCCTTTTCCAGTAGAGCCATCGTAGCCAACGCCCCAAACTTCAGTTGTTCCCTTTAGGCCGCTCATGCCACTAAGATTTTTAGATGGAGTAACGTCAGTCAAATATGCCCAAGCCGGCGGATTGGCCGAATATCCTATTTCCGCATTATGCGGACCATCAGCCGTCCAATCAATGGTTACAAAATCAGGACCGATGGCAGTTTCAATCGGACCACTAGTGATGGTGAGCGGGTTGGCCAGGGCAATATACCCTAGACCAATGCCAACAGTAACGACCAGGGATATAATATATTTTTTACTTAGCTTAAAATTTGTCATGTCTATCCCCCTCTAAAATTAAGGTTCGGGTTAGAGGTGTCATAAAACGACTGACAACCAATAGTCGGATCGATCGTGGTACCACATTCAGCCGCTGTATCCTCCACCGTTGAACGCAGATAATAATAAGGCCGACAACCTAAGACGCCGCCATTTTGTTTTGGTAAAACATTACAACTCTGATCATAGTACCTGGCCACCCCATTTATCTCCAAGTATGGACACTGGATCAGACAATCACTTGGATCAAGCGGGTCACGGTATTCATTACAGCCAGTCTGTTCGGTCGGACATAAACCAGCCCAGTATTGACAAGCACCGCCATCAGGTACGGCCGGATTGGCATAACAATCAAAGTCCTGAGTACAAGCTAGTCCTACCTTTGAATTATCACCTTGACAAGCGCCGCCAGGACAATCGTCGCCGGTTACACAGGCGCCACCAAGACGAACACCGGCATTACAAGTACGCACACAGCCGCGACCAACTGGATTGCCTTCTGGTGGCGGCGTTATTGTTGGACATTGATATGGCGTATTGGTCTGATTCCAGGTTTCACTACCCGAGCCCAACTCATCAAACGAACAGGTGTTTGGTCCCGGATCAATAAATGATGACTGGGCACCAGTGCTGGAAATCCATTCTTCGCAACCTATTTGTCCTACATGGCAGGAAATTTCATTGTATCTATCTGGTTCATTTATCAAATAAATTGGATTCCATTTTACTACATTACCGATCTCATCCAAAGTCGGCTGGCCTAAGCCCTCACAGCCCTGAAATTCCGCTTTACACAAGTGAGCCGGGGAGACGACGACCAACTCTGCCGAGTCTTGTGGTACGGTAACCGGCATTAAGTAGGTTTCAGCATAAGGATTGTCTGAATTGTGGGTGTTAATCAAAGCCTCACAACCGACGACGTCATTTGAACACAACCGAGTGAACGATTTGAGATAATGTCTTTGATTGCTACGATCAGCATATTCGGCACAACCAACATCACCAGCAGTACAGCTCTGATAGGTGTTTTGGACAACAAATTCGGTATCAGCAACGTTTATTAGTTTAATATTGTCAGCAAAAATCACACCACCGGTAGTCAGGAATAATTGCTGATTAAATGTGCCCGAACCGGTCCAGATACCCGGTCCAAAACTAATTAGATTCCAATCGTCAGTCAGGGTGAGGGTACCTAATAAAGTTACCGGATTGTTAAATTCATCACGTAACCAGACAGATAATTGATCACCATTGTTCTGAGCTTTGGCCCACATAGTTACTTTATAATTATGTCCGGGATCAAGGGATACATCGGCATAAGCCGGATCTATTCTGATAGAATGCCCACCAACTCTTACTGACTCATTACTAATCGTGCCACCGGTCCAGCCCTGTATATCACCATCGTCAAAATTATCACTGAAGGCTATCCTGACATTATTGCCGGCATCGCCGCGATACTCACGACAACCTGCGGCCGATCCAGGACAAGGGATACTGGCTTCGCCATCAATGTAATAAATAGTGTCATCATTGTTCGGATCGTTATCGGTAGTATTGATGGTATTTCGATAAGGATTACAGGTATCTGATACTTGAATAGTCATCGAGCGACGTCGCAAGAAGCTATTTTGGCTTACGGCATCAAAGTATTCAGTACAATCAGGATCAGTTAAAAATTCGGTCTGAGTACACACCGCCACTGGATCGGTACCGGCACAACTTGGTTCAACATTGGGTGTGGCACCGGTCACTTGGGTACAGGGCGAACCATCAGCAGCTATCAAGTATTCATGGGCCCGTAATTGATAGCCGGTAACATCATTGCCTTCCCAGGTATAGTAGAGAGCAGTAGCATTAGGATTGCTTGGTGTCACACACTGATTGATGATGGTGTAATATTCTCTAGCTTCACCACCGGCGGCTACTTTATTTAAATTAGTATATTCTTCACAGCCGACATACTGAGCTGAACACTGAGAGCCAGTACCGGATACATAGTTAACCTGACGCTGCTGCCGGAATGGCACCCTGGTAATTTCCTGTTCATTCCAAGCACTACAACCGGCCACATCAGCACTGCAACGATCATCGGCTCTGACCACCCCGGGAATAATATCGCCGCCTTTTAGAGGAGTATATAGTTCACAACCGACTTCGTCTTCCGTACAGGCTTGGCGCGTACCCTTCATATAAGTTTTACTGGCATCAACATATTGGGTAAATCCACCAAGGCCACTGATCTCTTGCAGCATAGCGCCGTCGATTAATAACTCGCAGCCAATATTCTCTACGTCAATGAAGACCTCAATCTCTCCGGTAAAGACGGGGGTCGATGGCACTATCCGAGATATGCTGAAACGCTGCCATTCGCTGGTATAGTTGGCTGTTTCTTTACTGGCCTGGGTACCCACCGGGTTAATAAAATACTGCAGACCGTATTCTGTACTGCCGCCACAGACGCCGCCATTATTTTTAGCATAGTAGGAGAAGGTAAAGGCTCGGCCATTTAAAGGATAGCCAGTAAGGGTTCTGGTGGCCAGGTGAGCATTGGCAGCACCGTTGGATGGTACCCGCATGGCCGTATCATTTAGATAAGCATTGCTGACCGCGAAGAAAGTATAATCATTAGGAGCAACGGGCGGACCTCCTCCAGTATGTATCGACCAAGAAGTATCCGTAACGGTGTTGGGGAAAACATCTGGACCGGGATCATCAATAACATCGGTTGGTCCTAGAAATTCAAAGTTTCCATTAGCTAGCAGATTAGGGCCTTGAGACTGTCTGATAAATTCGGTACAGCCTTCATTACTGGCATCACACACTCCCGTAGCGCGAGTGAGATTTAATTTGCTGCCGTTATTAGCATCGCAGACAGCACTGGCGTTGTTTTGTAAATCATAATCCGGTTGGCGACAATACCACTTACAACCGGCTGCTCCGTTACAGAAAGTGTCATTATAATGGTCAAGGGTATTCGTTAGATAGCTTGCCTGGACACCTTCCGGATCGGTAAAGGTATCACAGGATACAAATTGACGATCACATTGCTCGCCATCAAATTTCCAGGTGGGACGTTCCTGATAACAATAGCCATAGGATCGACAAGAACCATCATCGTTTTCGGCAATACAGGATTTCTCATCCGCGCAGTAGTCAACGCTGCGCTGAATAATCCAGCGACCAATGTCGCCACCGGCATCACTGCAGTCTATACGCTGATCATCATTGGAATCTTCATCACAGACAAAGTCGCGGGCAACTATTTCTTCACCTGCACCCTTGCGCTGACAATATGATTGGGGGGCCTTAAGTACCCAGTCCGGATCAATTAACCCACAATAGGGTGAGGGCGGAGTTTGTACCTGACAGGTGTTGGCTGAGTCAATACAGAAACCGTTATCACAAGTATCACCTATGCCGGCGTTGGTACAATCGACATTGGCCACACATGATAGCATACAACGGCTAGTACCACCGCTGCTTTGTTGACAAGTATCATAAGCCGGTGCGGCCGGACACTCAGTAATGTCAGCGCAGGTGGGGGCCGTAGAACAATCCTGATTTTCAAAACAGGTCAGCGACGGATTATTGCTGCATTTTGCAATTGGGTTGCATTGACTAAATCTAGTTACCAACTCACTGAGGGTTAGGTTTTCTGAGCCCTGGGGATTGATCTGATTATATTTGGCCGCTAGCTCCCAGCCTACCGGTATTATTCTATTTTTCCTCAAATACAATAAGGAAGTGTAGGACAGGCTGTTGTCCGGTTCCTGGCCATTCTCGTCAAAACCAAAGACAATATCGCCATCAAGCAAGCCCTTGTCTAGTGCTTGACCGATGGTTAGCCTCTCTTCAACGGCTTGTTTAAAACGACTATCTATTATACCCCGAGAGACCAAATCTTCAGTCACCAAAATTTCATCCCGCGACGGATCACCAACGATATAATTAATTTTAGCCAAGCTGGCAAATTGTATCCTGGCTGCCGCAATGCCGGTTGGCACATCAAATAGTAAACTACCTTGTCGTGATTGAGAACTGACTGGTCCGGCACAAGCTTCAGGGTTTAGACCGCAACGATCGTCAAAATATCGGTCGGTTAATTTACCGATTAAGGTGTTAGTCAAATAAGAAGCAGCACCGGCTAAAATATCTTCGGTGATACCGGTAAATATTTGTTCGGCTGTTGTTGATTCTTCAATTGGTAACTTGGCTCGGGCGAGCACCAGATCGGCAGTTGTTAAAATACGACCAGTTACTTTTGATCTAACCGGTCCTAAGTTGCCATAATCCAATACATCTCTTTCTTCCTGCTCGCTTTGTTCAGATAATTTCTGGGCCGTGGTATAAGCTGAAATTAACTGTCCAATTTGGTTCTGTGATGGATCAAAATAATTTGATACGAACTGACTGGCCTGAGCATTACCCAGCTGTGCTAACCGAGATTCAACCTGACTTCGGGTGTCATTGCGAACTTGTTCCCGACTTCTCGTGTCATAAGTACATTTCTGATTACATTTGGTCAGCTCTTGCTGTGCGCTTTGCCTAAACTGACTGGTATGAAATTGATATATTCTTATACACTGAGCTGGTTCTAAGAACGACGGCCCAGTATCCACTCTGAATGACTGCGGCGGATCGTTGGGAATACCGACGGCATTGCAGGGATATAATGGGATGTTTATCACTTCCTCGCTGGTTTTGGCTATTGTTTTTAGATTTTCAATCTCGTTTTCAAAATAAGCCAGCTCCTGGGCATTATCAATAGCCCCGCTTTGATTCAAGGCATCGCTGGTTGGTATAGCAATATCTTTGGTGGCAACTCTTTTATCGTATGTCGATAAACAAGTATCGCGACAGAATGTGGCCGGACTTAACAGGCTTCTCAGGTTCAACTCAACTTGTACCTGATCATCAAAATCCAACTGAGCTACAGTCTTGCCAAAAAAACTGGAAGACAAGGAATCGGCAAAATCTGCGGCCGTAGCATCGCCAATTTCTCTAAAATACTGTCCCGGCTGATCAATAAATAGTGGTTTCTGTCCCGGCGCACCTGAAGCCAGCCAGATAGCTGTGTCTTCAGCAACGCGACCGAGAAAGCCGCGTAAATTATTCTTATAAGCAATAGCGATTGATCTTTTTAGCGCTTCCTTGGCAAAATCGGCAATTCTATCAAGTACGCGGAAGATGGTAGCCGGAATATCTGACAGTACGGCCACTGCTCCGCCAAATTGAGCTTGAGCCGGACGCGGTGTGGCAAAACCAAAAATTACCGTCACCAAGACAGCCAATAGTACAACACTGAATATTTTACGCTTATGATTTCTAAACACTAATTTATATCGTGTAATTAATTAGTTGCTGAATTCCTCAGCTACTGCCTGTTGGAAGATTGACTTAAGCGTATCGTCATCTATGGCCTCAAGATCGTTTTCATTTACACCATTGAGCAATAGTAATGATCTTATTTCTTCAGCCGTTAAATTATTAAGGGTTTCAGCATCAACTGTATCGCCTGATTCTTCAGTAGTATTTGTAATGCTCGTGTTTGTAGTACTAGTATTAGTAGTGTCGGTCTGTTCATTTAATGTTTGCTGGTAAAGTTCCAATAAGGCTTGATCATCAGTACTGTCCAATACATATTTGGGCGCGCCAGCATTTTCTAAAGTCTGCCGCAGTTCCTGAGCATTAACTTCTGGTTGATTTGAATTGACGTTGCTATCGCTGACATTACCAATTAAACCGCTGCAATCTTTGTCAGATGGACAGTTGGGATCAGAATCAGCATTTATTTCTTCGGCATCGCTAACTCCATCTGAATCTGAATCAGAAAGATAAGGACTGGTATTATAGCGATACAACTCATCGTAGTCTGATAAGCCATCATTATCTATGTCATCTGATCGTAAAACTTCTAAACTAGCTATTTCGTCTGTATCAATACCAGTAATATTTGACGGAACCGTTGATTTAAAAGGATCCCTGATAGCACTGTATATGCCAATTGATCCAAACAATATGGCAAAAAAGGCTATGACGACCAAAACGCCAAACATACGTTTGGCTCTTGGATCTTTTATATTTCCTGAAGTACCTCCTGAGGTTGATATCTTATTTGAATTGCTTTCCGTGTCATTGTCAGGCATTTTTTCAAAGTTAAAATCTGGTTCATTATATCATTTTATTGGCCATTAGTCAATTTATTATCAGATGTTTTTTCCGATTTCTTTGAATTTTTCAATAATTTCGTTCCATTGACTAATAGAAAGTTGCTGAGGACGAATATTTTGAGGAATTCCTAGTGTTTCTAGCCAATTTTCAACCATCTTTTTGCTCAGCTGCAATCCAGAACTAAGATTATTTATTAATAATTTTCTTTTGGCAGCAAAACCACGTGACACGACTTGCCAAAACAAATCGTCATCTTCTGGATTGATATAGCTATTTAGATCACACACTATTAAAGCTGAATTAACTTTTGGTTTGGGCCAAAAATTTTCAGCTGTTATTTTTTTTACTATTCTGGGCTTAGAATATCTTTGTACCAGTATTGATAGTTTACTATGCTTGCCGGGAGGGGCAACAATTCTATCAGCTACCTCTTGTTGAATAACCAGGACAAGTTTACTGGGTCTCGGCTTTAGGGTTAAAAAATTTCTGAAGACTAGCGAGGTAATGTTGTACGGCAAATAACTGATCAATTTATAATTGTTATCTTTTAGTAGTTTATTTAAATTGATTTTAAAAATATCATTTTTGATAGTATCGACATTAGCCGGCATTTCTTCTTCAAGCCAGGGAATAAATCTTTTTTCTAGTTCTACCGCTACCACTTTATTAACTTTTTCAGCTATGTCATTTGTCAGCCATCCAAAGCCGGCGCCGATCTCTAAAACTTGATCCGATTCTGTTAGTTCGGCGCTAATAATAACATCCTGATTAAAACTAGCTTTAATTATAAAATTTTGCCCCGCCTGGCGTTGCGGTCTGATATCAAATCGATGACAAAGTTTTTTGATATTAGAAATATTTTGAGCAGGTAGACTCATCTCATGTCACGAATAACAAATAGATAAAGGAGAGACATGGCGCCGCCGATAACAAAGGCTGCGGCAAATCCATCAAAGAACAGAGCCAATACAATTACTAAGGTAGCGGCAAATATTTTCCCAATTGATAAGCCCTGTTCAAAAAATATACCATGTAATATCAAATGCTTGCGGTGTCCGGCATGTTTATACATATCAGCCACTATCGGTACAAATAAAATGTTTTTAAATATTTTTTGCAATGAATCCATTAAAAACACTCCACCAGTTGATTTGGTGATCAAGCGCGCTAACCAAGATATGAAATACATTAAAGTTCCTCCGCTTACCACTTGTATTTTTTTACCATGATCGTATAGTCGGCCAACATATAATATAACTAGAGCCGTAATTAAAGTTGCACCAGCCACTAGTCCGCCCAGACCAAGAAAATCTTTTACTACTATAAATATGAATATCGGCCAAACGGTTTCAGATAATAATTCCTCCCCAAAGCCAACATAGGCCAGTAGTGTAGATCGACGTTTTTTATCCGTTGAATACCTGACTGAGTCACCGTAAGTAATGTTTACTAATTGGATTTTTTCCTTAGTCTGTAGAATTGGGACATTTGATAGCAATATTAGTAATATGGCCACGCCAAATAAAATTGGGAAGCCAAAAAATTTAATAATTACTCCAGCAATTAATGGTGCTAAAATAAGAACAATTTGATTGATGGCGGCAAAGACACCCACCTCACGTCCCTGATCTTTTTGATTGGAAAAACTGCCAAAATCCTCATGAAAAGCCGGCCAATATAACATTTTTTGGATGGCCCAAAATATAATCGCCAACCAAAATGCGGTTGGCCAGTAGACAATACTAAATAAACTAAAATAATGTAATGCCTGAAATATCGAGGCCATGACTATACTTTTTTCATATCCATATTTACCGATGTAGTTACCGCCAAATGGAATAATTAGTATGTAAATCAAATACACCAGTCCGTAGAACATCATTATCTGCCACAGACTATAACCCAGGGTAAAAAGATATATGGGCACAAACAGTCCCATCGCCGCAATGGCAAACTGGCGTATAGCTACCGACACGTATAATTCCTCCATCTGTTTGGTCGGATGCTTGGCAAAGTAATGGTATCTTGAGGGATGAAAAATCTTAAACATATTTTTTAATCGTTTTCATGCTAATCGGTCCCGGACGATGCATAATAATCTTATCATCTTTTAATTCAATAATAGTTGACGGTTTTCTTTTTTTTAGACGACCGGCATTAATTATATAATCTGGTTTGAATTTTTTATTTTTAAATTGTTTCAACACGCTGGTGATGGAATATGTTTCTTTTTGTCCTGATATATTGGCCGAGGTAGCCGTCAGAGGACCGTTAGCATGATGACACAGGTGACGTAAAACTGAATGATCCGGTATCCTAACGGCAATTTTTTTCTGGCCATGATTAGGATATAAAACTAATGACAGCGGTCCTGGCCAAAATTGTCTGGCTAATTTCTTTTCAATTTTAGATAATTTAAAAAATCTATTTATTTGTTTTACATTAGCCGCGACCCAAGGAATCTTCTTTGATGACACTCGGCTTTTCAACGCATATAATTTATTAACTGCTTTTTTGTTAAACGGATCAACAGCTAAACCATAAGCGGTGTCAGTTGGTACAACAATTATCCCTCCTCGTTTTAAGCTAGCAGCAGCTATTTTTAATGCTGATTTAGTTGTTGTTAAAGTATGCAATTTTAAAATAGTCCTACTAGCAAAGCGCTGATAGCGGCGACAAAAAACGCGCTACTGATGCTGAAGTAATGAGTAATAACTATTATTGATAATAGAACTATGACTCGACCAATATTTAATGAGATTTCTCGCAATACTGTATACTCATCAACATAGTGTCCATTATCGGCTGCTCTTTCATAATATAGGGCAATATAAGGAGTTTGAAATATTGCCGTTCCAAAATTATAATAAGTTTTGGCCATGAATATTTGCGGAGCATTTTGAACAAGTGATCGAAAAATCCAGCCGGTAGCTAAAAAAATAGTTCCTAATCTCATTAATTTGGTTTTACTGTATTTATCGGAAAAGCTGCCCATAATAAGCTGAATTATTACTAAGGCAAATACCACCAAACTTGATACCGCGCCTACATTAAGGATACTGGCATCTAAAATAATAAAAATGAATATTGGCCAAACAACCACTTCAAACATGCCTTCAGCGCCCAGGGCCATATGAGAAAAAAGCAGATTTTTCTTACTACGGGCAAACAACTTACGAAAGGTTTCAAAATAGCCATAAGTAAATTCTTCCTTTTTTTCTTTCATAAAAATCATGGGCACAATTGAGAGCAAGGCAATAATGGCCGCCACGACAAACATAGCATCATAACCAAAACGAATAATGATAAAACCAGCCGTTATGGGCGTACCGATACGCAATACGCTCATGACCGCTCTTAGCAGGGCTACCTCTTTACCTCTATTCCAGCGATCGGTAAATTCAGCTATTTCCGTATGATAAGGCACCCAAAAAAGCGAACGGAAAATTGTTATTGATAGAATAGTGAGAAAGTAAAACAATTTAGGATCAGCTTCAAAGAAATAAAATCCAACCATCCACAACGTTAAAAATAAAGTGGCAATAATCATGGAGGTTCTCATACCCACTTTGGACATTATCTTAGCGCCCAGGGGCAGGGTCAGGCCGTAAGCTAAAAAACTAAAGGTATAATACAGTAAAACTATTTTTAAGGAATTGCCGTATAATACAAATAGAAAAATCGGCCCGTACAAAAACATCATATCCAGCGTGACACTCTGTGACAGCCGAGTTACATACAGGGCCAATAAATTTCTATTTAACTTCTCACCAATATAATGGTGTCGAGAGAAGAAACCTCCTAAAAACATTTAAATTACATAATTAATTAGTTTGTTTTTTACATAAATTATTTTATTGGGCTTGGTTTTAACAAATTTCTTAACATTGTCCTGGGCTAGTGCCACTGTATTAATATCTGATTCTGATTGATCGGCAGGAACTTTAATTTTTGCCCTCAACTTGCCGTTAACCTGAATAATAATTTCCACGGTTTTCTCACTAATATACTTATCTTCATAAACCGGCCAACTCTCGTTATGAATACTTTTTTTATAACCAAGCTGATACCATAATTCTTCGGCCAAATGCGGAGCCAGTGGTAAAATAAGTTTTAAAAATGTTTGGCGCTGTTCTTTAGTCGAGCCACTTTCCTGCATCTTATTTGACATGATCATCAGGGCCGATACGGCGGTATTAAATCTGAAATTATCAATGTCGGAGCTAACTTTTTTTATTGTTTGGTGTATCAAATTAACTAAATCATTTTTAGCCACAGGTTCGGTCTGGTAATGTTGCCAGATGCGTTCAATAAATCTTTTCACTCCCAATATGCCTGAGGTACTCCAATTTACATGTTCGGCATATGGTCCCATGAACATTAGGTAAAGCCTGGTGGCATCAGCGCCATATTCTCGCACTAAATCATCGGGATTTATTACATTACCTCTGGATTTTGACATTTTTTGTCCATCTTCACCTAAGATTAAACCTTGAGAAATTCGACTTTTATATGGTTCTTTATCAGGAACTAGTTTAAGATCGTATAAAGCCTTGTACCAGAACCGCGAGTAGAGCAAATGTAAGGTTGTGTGCTCCATCCCGCCATTGTAAAGATCCACCGGCAACCAGTATTTCATCTTGTTCTTGTCGGCAAATACTTTGTCGTTATGGGGATCACAATAACGTATAAAATACCAGTTGGAGCCGGCCCAGTTGGGCATAGTGTCAGTTTCACGCTTGCCCAAGCTACTGCATTTGGGACATTCTACTTCCACCCAGTCCTTAATTTTAGCCAGTGGTGATTCGCCAGTATCGGTAGGCTCATAATTTTCTACCGGGGGCAATTTAACTGGCAAATCTTTGTCCGGCACAGGTACTATACCGCATTTAGCGCAGTGTATTAGTGGGATTGGTTCGCCCCAATAATGTTGCCGGGAGAATATCCAATCGCGTAGTTTATATTCGACCGAAGTCTGGCCGGCACCCATTTTTTCCAGTCCTTTTATGATTTTTTTCTTGGCTTCTTGTGAACGTAGACCATTGTAATAACTGGAATTAATCATCTTGCCGTCCCCCGTCCATACTTCATGTTTAATATCACCATCTTCCAGATGTCCAAAAGCAGCGGCACTGGCCATATCAGAATCAGTAACTCTTTTCGGTAAAACTCGGGGGGCTTCAATAACTTTTCTAATCGGTAATTTAAACTTATTTGCAAATTCGTAATCTCGTTCATCGTGAGCCGGTACGGCCATGATAGCTCCGGTACCATAAGATGCCAAAACATAATCGGCTACCCAGATAGGGATTTCTTCTTGATTCATGGGATTAACGGCTTTTAGCCCTTTGAGCTCAACTCCGGTTTTTTCTTTCTGTAATTCGGTACGTTCCAAATCGGATTTATGACTAGCCTGGTGTAAGTACTCATCAATAGTGTCCCAATTATTAATTTTATTTTTAAATTCCCTGATAAGAGCATGTTCCGGTGACAATACCATATAGGTGGCACCAAATAATGTGTCGGGACGGGTAGTAAATACTTTTATTACCTGAGAGCTATTTGATATCTTAAAGTCAACTTCAGCTCCTTCGCTTTGGCCAATCCAATTAATTTGTTGGGTTTTGATCTTATCTAAATAATCAACTGTTTCCAGATCATCAATCAATCGCTGGGCATATTTGGTAATACGAAACATCCATTGTTTCATCATCTTTTTAATAACGACTGTGCCGCAACGCTCACACTTACCGTCGATGACCTCTTCATTAGCCAGACCGATTTTACATGAGGGACACCAATTGATGGCTATCTCATCTAAGTAAACCAAACCAGCGGAATAGAGTTGTAAAAATAACCACTGAGTCCATCTATAATATTTCGGATCGGAAGTGATAACTTCACGATCCCAGTCAAAAGAAAAACCAAGTGATTTTAGTTGACGCCGGAAAGTGGTAATATTTTCCTTTGTAATATCTTCAGGATTGCGTTTTACTTTAATAGCATAATTTTCTGTTGGCAAACCGAAAGCGTCAAAGCCCATTGGGAATAATACATTGTCGCCTTCCAGGCGATGCTTACGAGCAATAATATCTATTGCCGTATAACTCCTGGGATGGCCAACATGCAGACCATCGCTTGATGGATAGGGGAACTCTACTAGACAGTAGAATTTATTTTTCTTTGAACCATCAGTTGAGATAAATATCTTATCTCGCTCCCATTTTTTCTGCCATTTTGGTTCAATCTTTTGATGATCGTATTCTTTGCTATCGGACATGATTGTTTCATTCTACCCTATTGGCTAAGGTTAGACAAAATCAATAATTTCAATACAATAATGTGCATATTTAAAGGGATTTCTGTGCATTTTCCAGTTTGACAAAAGTAGTAGTCGTGTTATTCTATGGCACTGTACCATCGTTAAATGTCTAATACGATAACACCATATAATTAAATACTTTTAGACTATTAGTATTCAATTCAAAAAAACACTGCTGTCGATAATGCTGTACGGGTTGAGAGGGTTGGTCTATGCCAAAAGGGTTATATTTGCCGTCATTAAAGCACTGATTATATTTCCCCTTAAGTTGATTTGGCGCCTGTTGCAACCAGGCATTTTATTTTTATACGAGCAATATATGCCCGTTCGCCAGCGCATACATAATTCTTTATCAAGGATGAGAAAGAGCTGGTTGTATCCGCTGACTACAAAATATGTAGTTCACTTTATAATAATAATTTTAACAATACTTGTTACTACACATAGCTTGGGTGCCAGGGAAATAAGAACTGAAGATTTTGGACAGGGAAGTTTATTGGCCTCAATAGTTGGGATCGAATCAGATGAAATCGTAGAGACTGTTGAAACAATAAATAATCAAACTTCGTATGCCGATACCCGTGGGGTCTTACGAATAAATCCTGAACCAGCTTCAGAAGAAGACGTGGCTTCTCTGTTGGCTACCGCCACCGGTGGTACTTCGTTAGTTAAGACCTCAACACCGACCACGACTATTGATTTTGATCGTGAGAATGTCGAAGAATATATTGTTCAGGGTGGTGATACTGTTTCGTCCATTGCTTCGACTTATAGTATATCATCGGCCACAATCTTGTGGGCCAATGATATGAGTGAAACAGATTACATCAGGCCTGGTCAAAAACTTAAAATTCCGCCGACGTCGGGAGTTGTTCACACGGTAAAATCAGGTGATACCATTTCTAAGATTGCGAGTAAGTATTCTGCCGACGAAGTCAAGATTTTAGAATATAACAAACTGGCCGATGCTTCGGCCATAGAAGTTGATCAAGTATTGATAGTGCCGGGCGGAAGGATCGAACCGCCGCCAGTGCCGGTCACTACTGGTACTGTAGCTGGGTCCGTATATGGCGGTTCTCCACCACCTTCAGTCCAGGCTTCTCCGGGCAGTCGTCTAAATTGGCCGACGACATCCCGCCGTATCTATCAATACTTCACTTGGCGCCATACTGGTATTGATATTGATGGTAATTATGGCAATCCGATTTATGCCGCTCAAGCTGGCCGAGTGGTAAAAGCCGATGGCGGCTGGAATGGCGGCTATGGTTTGATGATAATTATTGATCATGGCAATGGCTTGCAAACATTATATGGCCATGTCTCAAAATTTTATGTTAATGTCGGTGATAGTGTCGGTAAGGGACAATCTATCGCCGCCGTAGGATCAACTGGCAGATCAACCGGTCCTCATTTGCACTTTGAGGTACGAGTCGGTGGTCGTCGAGTTAATCCCCTAAGTTATCTATAAATAAATAGTTGTATCAATACAAAAACTCCTATGCTTAGGAGTTTTTGTTACGGTATAGGCTTCTAACCCTAGTGACGAGCAGCAGGTATGCTTGTCTGTTGAAATACCCGCTCCATTTTTTTTAATCCTTCATAAATTCCAGCGATATCACTTATCGGTGCATCAAAAAGAGCCCGTTCTAGATACAGGTCTACTGGCAAATCCATTTTTTGACGTAATTTTTTTATTTTTACAGCAAGCCTTGCACGAGTCGTGATTTCTCTTTGAGTCATTTTTTATTTATTTTTATTATGCTTTTTCTTTGCTTTACAGATTAACAAAAAAATCTTGACCAGTCAATATAAATTTCCCCATCTATATCTGTGATGATTCAGCGATTACGATACTGAAGCGCCTCCGTAACGTGTTTTACGTTTATCTTATCCTGGTCAAACAAATCAGCAATAGTTCGGGAAACTTTTAACAGACGGTGGACGCTTCGAGCTGATAAATTAAGTTCGTTGACTGCTTGTTTTAAAACTTCTTTTATTTCAGTATCCAATAGGCAAAATTTATTTAACAATTTTATATCCATTTCGGAGTTGTTTTGAATATCACTATTTTTATATCTTGTTGCTTGTAACTTGCGAGCATGTAATACCCGTTGTCTGATAGTTAAAGAATCCTCACCGTCGTATTCATCTACTAATTCATTAAATTTAACTCGGGGTACTGAGATGGTTAAATCAATACGATCAAGTAACGGTCCAGAAAGTTTTTTATTATATTGAATCAATTGATGTGGTGTGCAGCGACAACTAGTTCCACTATCGCCAAACCAGCCACAAGGACATGGATTGTGCGCAGCTATCAATATGAACCGGGCTGGGTATTTTACTGTATTGGCGACACGAGACACGGAAATAAAACCGTTCTCTAAAGGTTGTCTCAGGGCTTCAATCACATCTCGAGGAAATTCTGGTAACTCATCTAGAAACAATACTCCGCGATGAGCCAATGATATTTCACCGGGCTTGGGATTACTACCGCCACCGATCACTGCGGCCGGTGAGGCCGTATGATGAGGCTGCCTAAAAGGCCTGGTGGTTTTAAGCTCTTGGTCGATCAGTTTGCCAGCTACACTATAAAGTCTGGTAATCTCTAGGGCTTCAGATTCATTGGGTGACGGTAAAATTGAAAGCAGTGCTTGTGATAGCATTGTCTTTCCCGAACCCGGTGGACCGACCAATCTGACGTTATGCCCACCGGCAGCTGATATTTCTAAGGCTCTTTTGGCTTGAAATTGTCCTTTAATATTATTGAAATCAACTTGCCATTGTGGTTCGGTAATTCTAATTGGCCGGTATGATAATGGTTTAATATTCTGTCGTTTAGTTAAGTATTCAATAAGTTGATGTAAATTATTGAGTGGGATGATATCAAGTCCTTTAATCAGAGCAGCTTCATAAGAATTGTTATCTGGTACAAAAATCTTTTGGTAACCCAATTTTTTAGCCATCATAATTACTGATAAAACTCCTGGCACTTTTCTCACTCGGCCTGACAATGACAATTCGCCAAGAAATAAATATCTATCCAGTGATGTGCCAATTTTGTGAAGATTAGTAATTACAATACTGGCAGCTATAGGTAAATCAAAGCTGCCACCAGCTTTTTTGATACTAGCCGGAGCCAGATTAACAGTAACCCTGGAGTCGGGGAAACGAAACCCACTATTTATTATGGCTGACCGGACTCTTTCTCTGGCTTCCTGCACTGCTGTATCGGGCAAACCAACAATTGTGAATTTTGGAAGTCCTCGCTGAATATCTGCTTCTACAGCAATCGGTAGGGCTTCCAAGCCCTGCAAACTCGCTGAATTCAAAGTAGTAGACATAAAAAAATTGGTGAAGCCACCAATCTGTCTATGGACATGCTAGTATATAATAATCAATAAGTCAACCAGTGGGTTGACGGTTTTTCCTAGCCCATGAAAAAACTAATAATATTAATCCCACCGCCACCATGACATCAGCCATATTAAAGACGGGAAAATTAAACGGGACAATATTTAGATAATCGATGGTTGCTCCCTGATAAAGACGGTCAACGATATTTGAAAGTCCGCCAGCGAATATCAACGAATAGTGCCAAACGGCTGGTTCATTATCAGCTCTGTCGCTACGTATGATTAAAAATAGCAGGAGAGCCAAAATTAAAATACTAAAGATTACGATAAAAATATTCGGTACTGGCACCGAGAAAATCAGACCATCATTCAGAAATATTTTAAACTTTATTACATTGGGGATAATATCAAAGGTATTACTAGTGCCAGCACTAGCTAACCATTTAAGAGCTTGGTCGAGAAAAAACAAAAGACCCACCGTAAAATATATACGCGCTTCTCGATGTACTTTAGACATATTATTTTTTATTTGTTGCTGTGCACTTTAAACATTTGCGTGCTGTCGGATAGGCCTCTAAGCGTCTATCCGATATCTTGTTGCCGCAATTTTCACAAATGCCATATTTAGCAGATTTTATTTTACCGATAGCATTTTGAACGTCGTGCAAATTTCTTTCCAAATCACTTTCTAATGATAGATTATCCTGAAAAGCGGCTACCTCGGCAGCGTTATCATCTTCCTTAGTACCATATTGGGGAAATTTTGCATCAACAGACTCACCGCCCGGTTTACCCTTCGGTTTTATAACTTTACTTATTTGATCCTTAAGTAAAGTTTCTTCGTTTTCAAGTTTTTCCTTTATTTCGGCTAATACTTTCTTATTCATAAAAAAGCAAATATTATTTTGCTACCTAAAATACAGTATATAAGAAAATACCCATTAATTCAAGAGGCCGGTATTCAATATTAATTGCTGTTTTTTGGGTAAGATAAAGGGCGTTAAGCCCCATAAAAAAGATTTTTCGGGCAACGCCCTTTGAGATAGACAAAAGGTCACTAATAGCCCGCAACTATTTGGCTCCAATCTATTTGGACACAAATAGCTGCAGACTACTAGATATTACCTATTGACTATATGGCTTCTTAACTTACCGAGTGTTAAAAAGCAATCTCGACCGTCCTTGTGGTAGGACTTCTGGAAAAAACTTGTAGGTAGAAGTCTACCGTTTTCTTTTATTTTGGTTTTTCAGGCGCTCGGACGCCATCTAGCAGATAGTCGAGAAATTCTAAGTCCAAATAATCTATAGGCTCAGAAATTCTCGGCTATGTTCAACTGTAAACCTTATTTTATTATGTAACGGCCTCGTTGTAGGCAATCTGAAAATGAACAGTACGTATAATAGCACTAAAAAAGCCTTTTGTCAACTTATTTAGCTGTGCAAAACTGTATATTGTTTATTTTTTCTCTAATTCCTTCAAAACAGCCTCATAAGCCTTTTTAAAAACCTCATCAACTGTCAGATCAGTCGTATCAATAATATAATCAAAATTCTTTTCGTCAAAAACATCTATCCCATAGTATTGTTTATAACGCTTCCGATCGGTAGCCATTCTCTTTTCGTTGCTTTTTACCATGGCTTCTACAGAATCAATGTGGTTACCCTCATTTCTTTGATTGCTGTGCTGGATATCGTTATATATTCTTCTGGCACCTTCTGGTGGTGATACTTTAAAAAACATTTTGAATGAGTCAGGAACAAAATGATAAGCGGTACGACTTTCAATGATTATATTATCACTGGTCTGGGCAATTTTCTTTACTTTTTCATCAACCATAGTGTCAATTGACTGATCGGTCTCAGCCAGTGCCTGCAATTCCGGTAGGGTCATGCCTTTCTGGCGTGCCATTTCCCGCCATAGCCGGCCCATATAATGTTGTTGCCAACCCAAGGTTCGGGATAGACGCGTGGCCATGGTGCTCTTACCCGATCCGGGCAGTCCCGAAATGGTAATAATCATATAGCTTAATAAAACTCCAATTTATTAATGACGGAACTTTCTATGATGATTTCGTTTTGCTGGCGGTCGTCGTCTTCCCTGACCACCATTATCTGCTTCAAAATCATTTGGCGTGATCGGACCACCCGGTAATAAAGCCTTAGCCGATAAACTAATACGGCCGCGGTCTTTATCAACTTCTATTACCTTAACTTTTATCTTGTCACCAACAGATACAATGTCTGAAACTGATGGGATTCGTTCATGCGAAAATTCTGAGATATGAACCATGCCGTCCTTGCCTGGCGCTATCTCGACAATAGCTCCGATCTCTTTACCGCTATTGCGATCGGACATTATTTGTAACACCTCTCCTTCGTATTCTTCGCCTGGCTTTATTTCTTTGGTTAAATTTTTAATCCAGTCGACTGCTTTCTTCCCCATGTCAGAACTAATTGAAGTTACCATTACCAGACCAGAATCTTCGATGTCTATCTTGGTTACGTCCTTACCACCGCATTCTTCAATGATTTTATTTATAATCTCGCCGCCAGGGCCGATCACTTCACGGATCTGCTCAGGTTTTATATTAAGTGTGATTATTCTTGGAGCAAATGGTGATAGTTCTTTTCTAGGTTCGGCAATGGTCTTGGTAAGTACTTCTAAGATTTTTAATCTTGCTTGGCGTGCGCCAATCATCGCTTCCTTACAGATGTCAAGTGACAGACCGTGTATTTTTATATCAAGCTGAATTGCTGTAATACCTTTACTGGTACCGGCCACCTTAAAGTCCATATCACCCGCATGATCTTCAACACCTTGAATGTCTGTTAAAACCTTGTACTTGCTGCTCTTCTCATCAAAGACCAAACCCATGGCGATACCAGCTACCGGTTCTTTAATCGGCACGCCGGAGTCCATTAACGCCAATGAAGAGCCACAAACTGATGCTTGAGAAGTAGAACCATTAGATGATAAAACTTCTGATACAACTCTTATGGTGTAGGGAAAGTCATCTTGATCGGGTAACACGGGTATCATAGCTTTCTCGGCCAGGGCACCATGGCCAATTTCCCGACGGCCAGGACCGCGTAAGGGTTTGGCCTCACCGACAGAAAAACCGGGGAAATTATAATGATGCATATACCTTTTCTTGCCACTTTCTTCCATAGTGTCTAGGAATAATTCATCACCAGGTGACCCCAAAGTTACAATGGACATTACTTGAGTTTCACCGCGATTAAATAGCCCCGAACCATGAGTTCTTGGCAAAACACCAACTTCAGCACTTAATGGTCTAATTTCATCTAATTTTCGGCCGTCTACTCTTTTATCCTCTTCTAGCACCAGCCGTCTGGATGAAGAA
>JBHPGJ010000011.1:0-44066 GCA_042570545.1 Patescibacteria group bacterium
GACAGTTTAGAAAAAGTGGTGGTGAGTTTAATTTTGAATTTGATGGTAGGTTAATTTTTTCACATCAAACACGGCAGCTGACTTGTTAAATCCCTTTTCGGAAAATTGCTTTATCAATTCATCATCATTAAATATTTCTTGGTTAGTACCAGGATTCCAGCCCAATAAGGCCAAGAAGCTTCTAATAGCCACCGGTTCGTACCCAATATTAATATATTCATTTACCGACGTTGCTCCATGTCGTTTAGACAACTTTGATCTGTCACTACCAACGATCATTGATAGATGTATAAAAGATGGGACTGACCAACCAAATGCCTGATAAAGTATTACGTGTTTTGGGGTGGACGGAAGCCACTCCTCAGCCCTAATAACATGACTTATCTCCATTAGATGATCGTCTATTACACTAGCCAGGTGATAAGTTGGCCAACCATCTGATTTAATTAATACCTGGTGATCTATCTCGTCGTTATTTACGATTACTTTTCCGCGAAGTATATCATTTATTTTGGTTGTCCCCTTCTCTGGTATTTTTAATCGAATAACTGCTGGTTCTTTTCGTATTAGATTATTTTTTACTTCTTCAGCTGACATCGAGGCACAGCGGCCATCATACCTTGTCGGTTGCTTAGTGTTTTCCTGGGTCTGACGTAATTCATTCAGTCTTTCTGATGAGCAAAAACAATAAAATGCCTTTTTGTTGTCTATTAATGCATCACTATAATTTTTATATATCTCAGTTCTTTGAGATTGCATATAAGGACCAAAGTCACCGCCATGATTGGGACCTTCGTCAGGTATTATTCCTAACCAATCTAATGCCCTATAAATTTTATCAGCGCTATCGGTTATCAATCTCTTTCTGTCAGTATCTTCCAATCTTAAAATAAATTTACCATCATAATGTTTAGCAAACAGCCAATTGAACAAAGCTGTTCTTAGACTGCCAATATGAGGATCACCGGTTGGTGATGGAGCAAATCTTACTCTAACTTTGTTATTCATGCTATGTCTTTCTTGATTTAATTACGGCTTTAGAAAATTTCCAGGTAGCATTTACAATTCTTGGCCAGCGCCAGGGCTCCATAATAACTCGCCAGAGCCACTCTAAGCTTAATTGTCGCATAATTTTTGGTGCTCGCCTAACTTTGCCAGATAGAAAATCAAATGTTCCACCAACCCCAATCGATACCTTGACTGATTTTAACTTTGGCAAATTTTTATCTATCCACAATTCTTGTTTGGGAGCACCATACGCTACTAGTAGTATTTTTGGTTTAGCTGATTTTATTGTATTAACAATTTTATTATCACTCAATCTCCACCACCAGCGATAGCCACTTTCAACACCGCTGATAACAAGATCGGGATTGATTTTTTTATACTTAATAGCTACTTTCTCAGCTATACCGTGATTAGCGCCTAGTAGATAAACCGATTGATCATTGCCTTTTAAATTTCTAAGTAATTTGTCAACTAAATCAACCCCAGTAATTCTCTTGGGAATTGGTCGTTTCAAATAGCTAGCTGCGAATAGCAGTCCACTGCCATCGGGTATATTTATTGTATTATTGAATATTTTCTTTAACTTTTTATTATCTTGGGCAGCCATCATAATCTCCGGGTTCATAGTAACTATATGGTACTGCTTATTATGTCTAAGCCAATCTTTAATTTGAAATATTATTGATACAATATCAGTCTTAACTACTGGGATATGTAAAATATTTACCTTGTCCATAAATTAATATTTAATCTGATGAATTATCTTATGTACAGCTCCGCGTGGTGTTAACTGACTTGAGAACAAATTAATATTATCAACTTTTATTTTAATGGTTTTTGTATCTTTTATAGTGGATATATTTTTCTTTAACCTGGCCAGAGTTATATGGGGTATAAATTTATTTTTTATATCATTATAATTGATAGCATCTTTCAACAAGCTGTCAATTTTCGATATCAAACCAGACATTGATTTTGTTGTTGGTGCTTTAAGTACTAGCATTCTTTTAGAGTTGTCAGGAAAATATACAGGTCCAAACATATTTAAATAAAAATTATTTAAGCTATTTAAATTATCCATTTTACTGATAATTTTATTAATATCACTATCTGATAAATTACCAACAAAGGCTAAGGTCATTTCGCAAGTCTCTGGCCGTACAAAATTCGCGTCTTTAAAGCCTTCTATCAGTTTATTATCAATGTATTTAATGGATTCTATTACATCATCATGCAGCTTCACCCCAATAAACGTACGTTCCATGGTTGAATTATACCACAAAATATGTTAAAATTACCCGGCTGATGAAAAATATAAGTATAAATAAACATTTTATTAATGCTCTCATACTGGCGATGGTTGGCATGTTTGTTATTGGCGTACCGGCTGCTATGGCCATATCATTCAATCCGAGTAATATTATTTCTAATACAGAATTCTTTAATAAAAACTCATTAACACTTAAAGATATTCAATACTTTCTTAAACAAAAAGGAGGTATGCTGTCCTCATATTCCGTTTCGGTAAATGGTGTTAGAAAAAGTGCTTCAAAAATTATTTACGATGCAGCACAAGAGTACAGCCTAAGTCCAAAGACAATCCTAGTTACTCTACAGAAAGAACAAAGTCTGGTTACCGCCAAGGATCCATCACAAAGAGCCATCAACTTTGCTATGGGTTATGGTTGTCCAGATGGTGGTTCGTGTAATCCAAACGCTTCTGGCTTTTATAAACAAGTTGATTTTGCCTCTTGGCAATTTAGACGATATACCGACCATCCGGGCTGGTACACCTATAAAGTTGCCAACACTTATAATATAAGCGGTACTAGTGTAAAAATTCAAAATCAAGCTACGGCCAATCTTTATAATTACACACCACACATTCATGGTAATGAAAATTTTTGGCGAATATGGAATAGTTGGTTTATAATTCTCTACCCTGATGGCTCATTATTAAAACCCGAGGGCGAACCTGGTATTTGGCTTATTAAAGATGGTAAAAAATATCCTTTTCATTCAGCTGAGGCCTTCCATACTAAATATGATATAAATAAAGTTATTGAAATACCGGCCAGTGTTTTAGATGCTTACCCCTTAGGTACGCCAATAAAATATTCTGATCTGACATTATTACAGGCACCAAGTGGTGGTGTTTATTTGGTATTGAATGGTGAAAAATATGCGGTAACCAGCCGAGAAATATTTAACAACTTAGGATTAAATCCTGAAGAAATGCTAAAGGTTGGCTGGACCGAACTTAATAATTATCCTGACGGTGGTAAAATTACAAATGTTACCTCAGCTCCTTCGGGCCGATTATTACAATCTAGACAAACCGGTTCAATTTATTATGTAACTGGTGATGTTTTACGTACTATTCATTCTCCTGAGATTTTAAGATCGCAATTTGGAGGTTTAAGGTGGGTTCAAGTTGATCAGAGTGAATTAGATAGCTATCAAAAAGGGAGTGCTGTCAAGTTCAGAGATGGCGAACTTATCGCATCACCAAACTCAAATGGAGTTTATTTTGTATCTAACGGCAAAAAATTACCCATTCCATCAATGGAAGTATTCTTGGGCCTTGGTTTTAAATGGTCAAATATTGTCTGGACCAGTGACCGAGCAGTATCAGTTCATCCTACGGGTGATAAACTAAGACTTTTCCGATAGAATGACTTATGTCATTAGTCTTTTCCGCTCTTGTCCCTCACCCACCATTATTAATACCTTCAATCGGTAAGAATCACTTCAAGAGGTTTAACATCACCGCTAACGCTTATAAAGAAGTAATAGCGGATTTATATTCGTCTAAGCCTGATATATTAGTATTAATCAGTCCACATGGTTACTTTTCTGAACACGGCATTATAGCCTCATTAGCGGAAAATTATCATCCTAGCGTCTCTGAATTTGGCGATTTTAACTTTGTTAGAACATTCAAGCCATCATTCTCATTACTAAATGAAATTAACGAACAAGCCAATAATAATGATATTAATTGTCGGATTATTCAGAATGATAAATTAGATTATGGTTTTTCTGTTCCCTTGTGGCACTTTACTGATGAATTTTTGCCGGTATCTTTAGTACCATTAAATACCTTTAATGGTGATGCTGAATTTCATTATAATTTTGGTAAATTTCTGTATCATATAATATGTCAACTCAATAAAAGAGTAGCTGTTTTGTCTTCAGGCGATCTTAGTCATACTTTATCCGAATTATCATCGGCTGGATATCACAAGGATGGTCATAAGCTTATTAAAATAATAAATCAATCGTTTGATAAAAATGATTTATCAGATTTGTTTCAAATTAATAGTCGTATAATAAAAAACTCAAAAAGCTGTGGTTATTATCCCCTATTATTATTAGCCGGCCTACTATCTAGTATCAAATATAATTCAACTACACTTTCATACCAAGAAGTTTTAGGTGTTGGTTACCAAGTAACTAAATTTGAATCATTATAATTATATGATCGCTGAAATAATCCCGTTAATAAGGTTGCCTCGTTCGCAAAAATATTATGATTATGAAATACCAGCTAATTTAAAATTAAAAACTGGTCATATAGTTGATATACCTTTTAGAAATAGAAATATTTCCGGCTTGGTTAATAAAGTAAAAAAGACTTCTCTGGTTAATGAACATAAACTTAAAATAATTAATGGTCTGATATATAAAGAACCCTATCTTAGTAAAAATCATATTGTAATTATTAATAAATTAGCAGAATTTTATCTTTCAAGTCCTTCATTATTTGCAAAGCAATTTTTGTCAGAAAAACCAAAATTATATCACTCTTATAATGATGAAACACCCCATAGCAAAAATATAGAATTACTGAAGATACCCAACAAGCTCATAAATTTTATAAAATCAAAAAGATCAAAGAAATTATTAATCTATCACCATAAATCATATATTAAATATTTAGTAACCATATTCTTAAAAAAAGTTTTATCATACAATGGTCAGCATTTAATAATTTTTCCCGATAATAAAAGACTAAGCGATTTTTTACAATCCTTTCCTAATAAATATATAAATGATGTAGCTGTGATTCACAGCGGACTAAATAAAAATAAAAGTTACAAATTATACAATAATATACAGTCTGGCAAAATAAAGTACATAGTAGGTACTAAAAAAGCCCTATTCACCCCCTACAAAAATCTACAAACCATATGGCTGATTGACGAGGATGATGTTTCTCATAAAAATTATGACCAAAATCCACGCTATCATGCACGTCATGTATGCCAGTTATTAAAAGATAAATTTAGGAGTGAAATTATATATACATCAGCCTCACCCTCTTTAGAAATTTGGGATATATTTCGGAAAGATAAAAATAATATAATGCAGGTTGGTAAACTACCGCCAATTATTTCCATAGATCAATCTACCGCCACAGGCAATGATAAATTAATCAGTCCTTCGATACAAGGAATGATTAATGATGGTAAAAAAAACAATATATTATTATATGTAAATAAAAAAGGAGCCGGAACGGCTTTTAAGTGTCACGATTGTAATTTTCTCTATAAATGCGCAAACTGCGATAATATATTAGTTAAAAGCAAAAAAGATACATTATTGTGTAAAAACTGTAATAGTAAATCGATTATTAATGATACTTGTCCAAATTGCCATAGTACAAACATTAAAGATGTTGGTCTTACAACAAATCGCCTAAAAAAAGTTTTATTAAATATCAATCCCCTATTAAAAGTCAATGAACTTAATAAGGATTCAAGTAATAATGATTTTGCTGGTATTACAATTGGTACCGAATATGTTTTTAGCATAAATAAAAGATTTACTGTCGGTGTGGTGATTTCATTGGATCAATTATTAACTGCCCCCTCTTATGATGCCGAGTTCCGTGCCTGGCAAATTTTAAATCGTCTGGGTAATATATGTGATAAACTTATAATACAAACAATTAATTTGGATCATATTATTTTAAGATCATTATCAGTGATGAATTGGAATGAATTATACAAATATATTTGGCAGCAAAGAAATCATTGGCGCTATCCCCCCAACTGGCGAGTAATAAAGTTAATGTATCGTAATATAGATAAACACGAAGCCAGGGATGAAGTTAATAGTGTATATAAAAAATTAAAAAATGACTTTCCTTCATTAGACTTACTTGAACCATTTCCTTTGCGACCTTTTAAAAGGACAAATAAATATGGCTATGGTTTTGTCATCCGTTATCCTTTAAAACAAAATAATTCAAAATATAATATTACTGATTATATTAATGATTATTGGCAAGTTGACGTTGATCCATTATCAATATGACTTGCCCTTTTTACCAATAATATTTTATATTGATAAACTATGGCCATAAAAGAAGTAACAAAAATTGGCAATACAATATTAAACAATAAATCTAAAAATATTGATAATTTTGAGGTTACTGATTTACAGACACTGGCTAGAGATCTAATTGATACCATGCACGCCAAAGATGGGATCGGTATTGCCGCACCACAAATAGGTATTGCCCTAAGAGTTATAATAATAAATACCGATGATAATCCGTTAGTGATGGTGAATCCCAAAATTGTAAAACATTCCTGGCGAAAAGTAGATGGCGAGGAAGGTTGCTTAAGCATCCCGGGAGTATATGGCATGGTCTCACGCTACCGCCAAGTTCAGGTAGTCGGATATAATTTGGATGGCACTAAACAATTAATTAATGCCGACGGTTTGTTGGCCAGGGTTTTTCAACACGAAGTTGATCACATAAACGGTAAATTATTTATAAAACGAGCTAAGAAAATAACACGTGGTCAAGAAATACTTGAAAAAAAATAAAGTTATATTTTTTGGTACGGATGATATTGCCATTAATACATTAAAATGGCTGATTGATAATAATGAGTCAGTGTTGGTTGTTACCCAGCCCGATAAACCAATTGGTCGGAAAAGAACAATTACTCCTTCGCCAGTTAAGATAATGGCAAGTAAGCACAGTTTGCCAGTTTTACAACCGGGTAATCTTAGATCTGATAATTTTAAAACTACTGTAAATGGTTTTAAACCAACCGTAGGTCTGGTGGCAGCTTACGGAAAACTAATTCCCGAATGGTTAATAAATAATATACAAATGGGTTTATTAAATATTCATCCCTCCTTATTACCCGCCTATCGTGGACCATCCCCCGTACAAAATGCATTACTAGATGGCAAATTAATTACTGGAATAAGCCTTATGTTAATTGATAAAGGCATGGACACTGGTCCTTTGTTGGGACAGTATAAAATAAATATTGAACCAGACGATGACTATATCAAATTAATCAATAAAATTAATGATAAAGTTTCAATCTTGTTAGATAAATATTTTAATAAATATTTAAATGGTGGAATCCAGCCAACCGCTCAAGGATCTGGCGGTTTTGATACTAAATTAATATATAAAGGAGACGGCAAAATTAACTGGAGAGAGTCAGCCAATAAAATATACAACCGATATCGAGCATACATAAAGTGGCCTGGTATTTGGACTACCTGGAATGGAAGAATTATTAAATTATTAGAAATTAAACTGTCTGATGAAACAAGTGGTAAGCCTGGATTAGTATATCAGTCTAACAGTAATAAACTAATTATTAGTTGTGGCCAGGGATCAATTATTGTCAATAAACTTCAACTTGAAGGCAAAACGCCACAACTTACTAATGATTGGATATTAGGTTATCCAAAAATTATTGGTTCCGTGATTGGTTCTTGATAATATTTCTTACTTTAGCTGTTACATCAAAACCTAGATATTTACCAAATAACAATCTTGTCTGGGCGTCAGTCGCTGGTATTGAACCAAATACTATCATGGCAATCGGAAACAAAGCCCACTGAATAACCATCAGCGGATATTTTAAATATGAATTATTTTTTGGTTTTGGTGGCAATATAATAGTACTCAAAATAGCCGACAAAAGTAATCCGATCATGGCTGAGGTCATTAATATCTGTAATGTATACGGTGCATTCTGGACAAAAGCTAATTCTTTAATTTCTGATCCTTCCCAATTGGCTACCCATAATGGCAGATGGCCTAAAGCAAAAATTAATATTGGAGCTGTGGCCCAAGAATATACTCCCTCTAGTTGATTCCAGACCAGTTTTATTTTTCGGCTGACTGGTATTAATCTATTAGCGGCAAAGTTCCATACCATGTAAGGAAAGTTTTCAACTCCATAGGCCCACCGTCTTTGTTGTTTATATACATTTTTTATTGTCTCCCAGAAATTATTGCCCTGAACCGTATCCATAGATATAGGTATGTACATTGGTTTAACAGAATAGTCACCATCATACTGAATCAGACCTTGTAAAAATATCCGTGAATCTTCGGTGACTATATCTTTTTGCCAAAAATCAACATCAACCAAAGTTTTAAAGCTCATACTATGAGATGAAAATGTAAATAACCTGTCCGGTCTAATGGTCTCAGATAACAACCAAAAAGTGGTGGCATTAGCTACCACCCTGGTGAAAGCTGGTGCCTCCCAAATGTTATTATTAAACAACGGTATTGGTTGATAACTTTTTCGTAGTGGATTTTCTGTTGTTAAAAAAGTATGAGTTAAATAAGCAAAATATTGTGGGTGAACACAAGAATCAATATCAAGAGATGATACAATCACCTTTTCATAACTGATGTGCAGTTTATCTATCCTTTCTTTCGCTTTTTTGCCAGCCCAGGCGGTATTTGATCCTTTGCCCGGTAACTCATCAGGGATATTTGCTGGGTGAAATGTAATGATAATTTCATTGAATACATTACCATATTCTTTTTGAATAATTTTGGCATTATTACTGGCTCTTTCGTAATCATTTTCTTCACAAGCCAATACGATAATAAATTTATCTTTGGGATAATTTGTTTTTGCCAAGCAGTCAAACGAAGTTCGTAAAATATTAATATCTTCTTTATAGGTCGGCAAAATAACCAAGTGGTATAACTCAGAATAATTACTTCGATAATCTGGTAATAAACAAATTTTTAACCAATCTTTTTTCTTGGCATTTTGAAATCTAACGAAGGCCATAACCAGGTAAGCCAAAATATATATTACGCGTACCAGCCAAAATAAATCAAATATAATAATAAAATATATTACCCAAAGCGGTTTGATAAAAGACAATAATATCGCCAATATAAAAGTCGACCATACCAAAAAACCAGGTATCATTTCTAGTGCCCGATATTTTTGTAGATCACTTAAAGTTCGCCATATCGGCAATCGGCTCCACCAGCGCTTCTCGTTAAATATTTGATTTTCAGACATATGGCCTGGACCCTATCATACAGCCTGATTAGCGTCAATTATTTGTCTTGGTGGTTAAATGTGCCTTGCGAAATAATCCTTAACTCACGTGTTAAAAAAGTGCTTAAAATTGTGCGTAGAATAATTATGATTGCTAATTGCCCCAATTCATCCCAACCTGGATTGATAGCAATCGATATAATATCGCTCGCAATAAAAAATTCTAAACCCAAAATTAAATGCCTACCCATTCCTAAACTAATATGATCTAAAACATGTTTCTTGCTCTCGTCATGGAAAACTAATCCGCGAGATAGAAAAACTATAATGGCTTTAATTGAACCGTACGAAATAACTATCGTACCAACTACCGCTATCAAGGTGGCTATACCTTCAAATATACTATCGAACATAATTATTCCTTTCTATCAATCATATTTGGCGACCACGCTGGGTCGAAAATAAAGTTAATCTTTAATTTATTTTCTGCAAATATCTTAGCTGCTTTTTTAACTTCAATATCAAAATAATCCTGAAGCGGACAATAAGGCGTGGTCATAGTCATATCAATTTCTAATTTATCGTCACTCCTTTTGGCATTATAAATTAATCCCATGGTAACAATATCTAGACCAACTTCTGGGTCAATTATCTTTGATAATTCCTTTATTAATGATTTACGATTTTTCATAATTTATATAAGATTCTTTTTTCTTGATACTATTACGGTCACAACAACGAAAATAAACATTATTCCAAACACAACCCAAAGGCCAAATGGATGATCAGCAAAAGGTAATCCGGTAATATTCATTCCATAAATTGACGCCATTAAAGTTAGTGGCAATAAAGCCACTGATATCATAGTTAAAGTTTTCATGACATCATTAGTCCTTTGTGAAATTATTGATTCATTAGTGTCATGAAGATTTGCAATAATCTCTCGATAATTATTCAGGGTCATAGAAGTTTTTTCTATGTAATCATGCACATCATCATAGTAAACCGACAGATCGCGTGATAAAAATGTTTTTCTGATATTTACTAGTTTATCGATTATTGGAATTTGTGGCTCTAATAAACTTCTAAAGTTCATAACGTTTCTTCTTACTACGGCTATCTCATGGGCAGCATTACGGCTATCTTCTGAATATACATCCTCCTCAACTTTATTTATATACAATCCAATTATATCAATCACTGGTAAACTTTCGTCAAAAAGTTCACTAATTATTTTATAAAGTAAATAGCCAGAATTATTTTTAAGTTTGTTGTAAATCAATTTTTTTGATGTTTTTTCTTTCCACTGGGAATAATATTCGGCCAGAACTGGTAAACGCGGACCGCTTACTGTCACTACATAATTACGTCCAACGAAGATATTGAGCTGCTGGCTTTCTACTCGTCTCTTCTCACGATCATATCTAGGAAAATGAAAAACCAAAAATAGATAGGCTGGATAGACATCTATTTTAGGACGTTGTGTCTTACTTAAACAGTCTTTGAGGTCAAGCGGGTGAAATTGAAATTTATCACGCAAGTATTCAATATCCCGATTTGATGCCCTTTCAATATAAGTCCATTTAAGCTTATTGGCTCTGGCAATTTGTACTGACATTTTTATGGTCTCATGCTAACAGTGTGATGTACATTATAATTTATAAAATGCTTTTTGTAAATGATTTATTCATTCAGATATCTCATAGTAATGAAAAATGTAAGCAGTAAAGCAAATACCAAAATTCTAGATAATATTTTTTTTCCTTTGGACATATTATTATAATCATCTTGTAGCTTTTTCATTGACTTTGTCGCCTGGCCGTAAACCATCAATTTTAAAACTATATAGCTAGCCGTAACGCCTAATGAAATGAAAAAGCTATAACCAATTTTTATAGGCCGACTAGAAATAATTTGAAAAAGCGTCACTGTGATTAAGGCCAGTATAAATATGACGGAAAAATATAAAATATAATTAATTATTCTCATAACTTTAGAACTTTAATAATACCACTATTGACAAAATCAAAAAAATAGTATAGTTTAAAAGTGCCCTAAAGGCATTGTCCAAAATAAATCAAAATAAACCGTTCGATGTACCTTGGCTCATTACCAGCTCAAGGAAACTACTGACGGTGCTTTTGATTATTCACTACTTAGCGCCTTTCCCTTTGAGTCCGGTTCCTATCCATGATTGAAGGAGTGATTACAATGACTAAACGAAGCAGCATTAGGAGCCGCTGGCTTGATCGTATTCATCGATTATTGAAAAAGCTAAAAAAGCATCAGCTTTTCTGGCTCCTGGCAATCTACACCGTCTCAAACCTGGCGCTGGTCATTCTTGAGTTTTTCAAGATCGACCCCCGGGTAGCAGTACCCGATAAACTGCCTTTCGCCACTGGATTTTTATTGGTGCTTTATGTACTGATAAGAAAAATGAATGAGAAAATGCGCGTAGCCGTAAAGAAGACTCCGGGCGATTTCTTTTTCATGATGTGGTGGGCAGTGTGGTACATACTTCTGATGTATAAAGCGGCCTGTCCATATTGCGAGTACGAAGTTCCGCATACACTGTATGTTAACTTGATCTTCGTAACCTCTATATATCTGGGTACCAGGCTGCCTAAACATCGGTCTAAATTCGCACGCTGGCTAATGTTTCTTTTGGAGATGTTTGCTAAGCCCGAGAAAAAGGGCAAGAAGAAAGAGGTGGCTCGTCATGCACGGAGAGAGTCTCATAAAGCGTGACGGGAAAGCGCTAAGTAGTGTGCTTAAGCGACCAATCAATGACTCGGTGGTTAAATTGGTCGCTTTTATTTTTTTATTTATCCTCGTTCAATAATTGTTGTCCTAATCGTTCCCAATCAACTTTTAAGATTACATATACCGTAATTATTACAAAAAATATAGTTATAAATGAAGCCCACGGAGTTTCTGATTTGTATAAAATTGTTTCCACCAAAGGTGCGGCTGCCTGACCAGACCAAGCAAATATGGTGGTCAATATAATCTTGCCAATTGCCATAGGTATAACCGCTTTAAAAAAATTATATCTTATCATACCCAGCGGTATTAATAGTACATCATCCGGTAATGGGCTGGCGCCAAATAAAAAAATGATCCAAGGCATCATTCTTGGTTTTTTTTCTAATATTTTCTTTAAGGCTTTAAAATGTTGACCATATTTTTTCCAGACAAAGGCGCCACCGGCTAATCCAACCAAATAGGAAGTTAGTTCTCCAATAGAAGCTCCTAGTCCAGCCATCAAGCCAAGCCAAATAACATTAAGTCCGGTTGAGCCAAGATACACCAGTAGTATCGTATATGGTACCGGTATTATAATTGTGGTGTGAGCTAAGAAAGCAAATATCAATCCACCCCAATAACCATAATCCTGACTAAAGGTAATGGCTTGTTCCCAAATATTTTGTGACCAATTTTTAAATGTTGGCGCCAATATTACAAACAATATATAAACAACAAACAACAGTAAGGCGATTAATAAAAACCGCTCTTCGTTGCCAAAGCGTTTACCTTTTTTAAAAATATCAATTTTCATTTATTGACTTGAAGAAAATATCATTTTGTTGTAAATAGCCTGGGTCAGTTCAACGTCGGCTTTGCAATAATTGTATATCATATCGGTCTTGCCCTTAAGAAAATAATCATAAACCTGTGAACCATCGATATCTTGTTTTGAAGTCGGTAATCCCAACACCTTGGCTAATTCATCTAATTTAATTTTTGCTCCATATGTCCACTTTTCCCATTCGTACATGGTGTCAAATATTGGATTATTTCGGTAACGAGCAAATGGCAACCACTGAGTCGGCTTAATGCCGAGTATTATTGATCTTTTATAAATAAATTTCAAATCGAAATCTATTACGTTGTGACCTATAAAAAGATTTATATCTTTCGCTAATTCCCAAAATTTAGCTAATATTTCTGACTCTTCGCCAGCGATTATATCAGCCTTTTTATTGCCAGGCTTTTTTATGTATCCAATACATAATATTCGACCATAATTGCCGTCTAGTGCAGTTTTTCTGAATAAATCTTCCCGGTTATCTGGTTTAAGTCTTTTTAGTGATGTCCTAGCTTCAATATCTTTTTCAATTATTTTTCGTTTGGCTTCTTCGGCTGGTATTGTTTCAATATCTAAACATAAGCTAACCATCATGATAATAATTAATATTAAATTGATCTGCTCTCTGGCTGCGGGACAGGGATTCGAACCCCGATTACCTGGACCAGAACCAGGCGTCCTACCGTTAGACGATCCCGCATTATTTACTGCAGAATAACTAAATTATTGCCTGTCGTCAATCTACGATGTAAACTCATATGGTATCGCTTTAATATTATGACCAGAAAAAGTGCAATAATAATTTCATCTATAATACTTATTCTGTTTTTGGTGATCTGGTTGTTTATTTTCTTGTATCATCCGTTACGTGATTTCCTTACCTCGCCAACTGCTTTACGTGAATGGGTTATGTCGTTTGGAATATGGTCTCCCTTAATACTAATAACTTACCATGCGATACAAGTTGTATTTGCTCCCCTTCCTGGGTTGGCAGTTGATATTACCAATGGCTATATATTTGGCTGGCCGTTAGGACTATTGATATCTTATTTGGGAATATCTTTAGGTTCACTTATCGGATTAATATTAGCAAAAAGATTCGGTCGCCCATTAGTAATAAAATTAACAGCCACGCCTAAAATTGAAAAACTTGATAAAATTGCCAGCACTAAGGGACTGCTGTTTTTGATGTTTCTTTTCGCCATACCGGGTATGCCTCACGATGCCATGGTTTTAATTCTCGGATTAACAAAAAATCAGATATGGAAATCTTTGCTCATATCTTTAATTGGTCGTTCAACTACAATGACAATGGCTGTATTGCTTGGCGCAAGTGGTAGCAACCTAAACCCTCTCCAGATCACAGGTATTACTATTCTTCTTTTAATATTATTATTACCTCTTCTATATGGCCTGTTAAGAAAGAAGGTATAAATACTATGATTTCAGATACCGCCTGATGGATACCGTTGATGATAGCAATGAAATTAATACTGACAGCAAAAGCAAAGCTCCGAAAATTGCTAAGAAATTACTATTAAAGTAATCGATGACATTTAATTCGTAACCGGAAAAAAATCTTTCTAAAAACGGAGCCATGGCGTTGAAAATTGGATAAAATATAGCCATAGTAATTACGGCTGCTAGAAATCCATAAATAATACTTTCGATCAAGAAAGGCGCCCGGACAAAAGAATTTGTTGCACCCACTAGCTTCATAATGCCAATTTCTTCTCGATGAGTATAAATCGCAATTCTGATGGTATTGAAAATTACCAGCACCGCAATAATCAGGAAAATTCCAGATATTACATAGCCAATACGTGAAATATTTGATGTCACACTAGACAATCGTGCAACAACTTCTTGATTTGATTTAAAATCCTCATCTTGTTCTTGTGTCAGTTCTTTATATTCCTGCCGATCAAATATGTTTAAAATCTCATCATAATCCTCTAGTTGATGGGCTTTAATAACTATGGTGGCTCCCAGCGGATTATCATCTAACGCCTCTAAAGCCTGTTGAATAGTTTCATTATTTTCTGTCTGTTGACGAAAATCTTCTAAGGCTTGATCAGGAGACACATAGACCGCTTCTTTTACTTTTGGATTAGCAACTAATTCGCTTTGTATATTCTTGATTTTTTGTTCTGATGCATTTGGTTCAAAATAAACTGCTACATCTACCTGGCTGCGAACTTGATCAACCGCTTGGTCGCCGACTATTTTTACCGTGGTGATTGTAGCAATCATAAATAATGTCAGTACTAAAATAAGCAAGGTTACAATTGATAACCAAAAATTCCGCCAGAAGTTCTGAATTGCGAATTTAGTTGCTCTGCTAAAGGTTAGAAAAAACATTATATTACGTATTTACCAGTGGCATGATCAGAAAATATCATACCATCTTCAAGGGCGACTACCCTTTTTCTTAAAGTGTTAACTATTTCACGGTTGTGTGTGACCAACACTACCGTTGTTCCCAACTTATTAATTTTTCTTAAAATTTCAATTATTTCCTGAGCATGAATTGAATCAAGATTTCCAGTCGGCTCATCGGCTAATAATATTTTTGGTTGATGGGCCAACGCCCTGGCAATTACTACTCGCTGTTGTTCACCACCTGATAGCTCAATTGGGAAGCGTTTTTCCATACCTTCCAAATTAACTATCGATAAAACCTGAGGTACTATTTTATTGATTAATTCAGTTCCTGCCCCGGCTACTTCCAAAGCAAAACTTACATTTTCAAATACGGTTTTTTTAGGTAATAATTTAAAATCTTGAAAAACTACACCAATCTGTCTCCTGAGAAATGGTATCTCCGACTGATTTATATTTGTTATATCCCAGCCGCCGACAACTATTTTTCCGATATCTGGTTTTAACTCGGCAATTATTAATTTAGCTAAGGTGGTTTTACCAGTACCGGACTGTCCCACCACCGATACAAACTCACCTGGTTTTATATGCAGGTTAACATTTTTAACACCAACAACATTACCAGAATAATGTTTTGTTACGTTTTGAAATCTTATCATTTACCCTCCCAGCTATTACTCATATCTTAACGCATCAATTGGGTTCAGTCTAGCCGCTCTTGAAGCTGGTGCTACGCCGAATATCACACCAATGGCTAATGAAAATCCTATTGCCAAACTTATGGTACTTATTGATATATCCACCGTTACTCCTGTTTGGGCTGTGACCAAAATGCCCACTCCCCACGCCGCTAATAACGCAATTATTGCACCAGTAATACTCAAGACTATAGCTTCAATTAGGAATTGTGTAAGTATATCCGAACTGGCAGCGCCAATGGCTTTTCTTATGCCAATTTCTTTTGTCCTTTCGGTTACTGAGACGAGCATGATATTCATAATGCCAATGCCACCTACTAACAAAGAAATTGAACCAATAGCTACAACGGCAGAAGTTATAAGATTTAATACACTGTTAATGACACCCAGTAGATCCTCCTGGGTGAATACGGAAAAGTCATTTATTCCTTCGTGTTGTTCTAGCATAACGGCTTTTATTTTTTCAGCAGTTTCATCCACATCAAGCTCTTCATTTACAACTAAGATTATTCTTATCATTTGTGTGTTCTCAAATAATTCTTTTGCTGTCGTAAAAGGCATAATTATTACATTTGACATACCGCCACCAGTAAGTGCCGATACTTCAGGAGATTTTAGTATACCAATCACCTCAAACTCTTCTGCTCCAAATTTCATTGTCTTTCCTATTACCTCGTCATTTTCTAGACCGGGAAATAACTGATTTTTTGGACCTTCGTCTAAAACTATGACTCTTTTTTTATTATCTACGTCATTGTCAGATAATGTTCTTCCCGCTACTATCTCAGCCGAGTTGAAGAAATCAAAGAATCCAGCTGTTACCGCTAATGTCATTGCCGCTCTTACCGTATTATCACCCGCCGATGGTAAGCCCGCCAATAATGAAAGTGGTGTGTAATTTTCTACATATTCTAAATTACCCAGTGCTGCTAAATCACTTTCGGTTAGGGTTGATGCCCCAATACCACTAAATCCTGCTGACGGATCAATATTGCCTTCTTCGTCTTCAAGATTTCCTGGTATCACTGCTATTACATTTGCACCCAGCTCAGTAATCTCGCCAGTTACATCCTTTTTTACTCCCTGACCCAGGCCGATAAGCAAGACTATCGCAAATACACCAATAATAATACCCAGCATTGTCAGAAACGATCTTACTTTGTTCGACAAGATGGCTCTTAAGGCTAATTTAATATTTTCTATAAATTTGATCATTTATACTATCTGTCCATCCTTTAGGCTGATTATCCGATGGGTAATATCAGCAATTGAAGGATCATGTGTAACCATTATTATTGTTGATCCATTGTTATTGAGATTTGATAAAATACCCATAATCTCATTTGATGTTTTTGAATCAAGGTTTCCAGTTGGTTCGTCGGCTAATATTATTGTCGGGTCATTGACCAGCGCCCTGGCAATTGCAACTCTTTGTTGTTCACCACCTGAAAGTTTATTAGGCAACTGATGAACTCTTTCCTTTAAACCAACTCTTTCCAAAGAAGCATAGGCACGCTCATGTCTTTTGCCACCAACCACGCCAGCATATATAAGTGGTAATTCGACATTTCTGGAAGCGGTTAGGCGAGGTAGTAAATTAAAATTTTGAAAAATAAAGCCGATTTTATTTCTTCTAATATTTACTAATTCTCTGCCACGAGAATGGGTTATATCTTTACCTTCAAAGTAATACCGGCCACCGGTTGGTTTATCAAGACAGCCGATAATATTCATCAAAGTTGATTTACCACTACCCGACGTACCCATAATTGCTATAAAATCACCCTGATTTACTTCTAAACTTAGATTTTTAACAGCTTTAAATGGTTTCTCTCCAATAACAAACTCTCGACTCACATCTTCAAGTTTAATTACTGTGTCGTTCACTTATTTCCCTTTATAATAATGGATTAATTTTTCTATATCTTGATTTCGTCCAGCCTGGTTGCTGCCAAGAGTAACGGCGGTGTAAAATCTACCACTATCGGCCTTGAAGGACACCGCCAGACACCAGCCAGCCTCATTAATATAGCCTGTCTTGCCTCCATTTAAAGGTTCATCAGTTAAATTATTGGAATAAATGTGAATAGGATTTTTAATGGTTCTTAATTCCCTATTACCACCTACCCTATCAACAGCGTAAGTAAAACTATGCTCTAACGTCGCACTTCTAATCAATGGATTTTTCATCGCATAATTAATCAATTTTGCCACGTCTTCAGCACTGGCTCGGTTTTCTGATTCAAGTCCAGTTGGTTCAATAAAATTATAATTATTCATACCAATCTTTCTAGCTTGGGCATTCATACGATAAACAAATTGTCCCAAAGTTAAACCAGTAGACCGCGCCAGGGCTTTGGTGGCGTTATTAGCTGAGCCAGTAAGTGAGGCGTGAAATAAATCACGAATTGACATACTATCACCAGGATTAACTGCAATCCTTACGCCTTCAGCATTGTCCTGTGCTGCCACGGTTGCAGAGCCACTAAGATTTGGGTTGGTATTTAAATAAACCAGTGCTGAAACTACTTTAGTAATACTGGCAATTGATCTAGATTGAACTGAATTTTTATCAAATAATACTTTATTATCGTTATCTATTACTATCCCGGCAGCACCGATAATACTGGGGATGCCTGTTTCTGATGGACCTGTTTTTTCACCCAGCACCTGACCATCAGCTGGAGTAATATGTACCTTAACTAACCCCGTCCCCAAAGTAGCCAGTTCTTGAAACGCCTGATGAGTCAAATCCAGTACTCGATTACCATCATAGGGTCCGGTAGATACTACTTCGACGGTTGTGTTAGCTCCCGTTTCTAAATTAGTAACGTTTAATCTTGTGCCGAGGGGATAGTCATTCGAGGCTGCTCCATGACTGTAAGTATAACTACGATACCAAGAAGCATAACCCTCGACAGAATTGCGATCTTCAAATACTGCGATTTTTGAATAGGGTAAATGTGTATAAGCCCTGATCCATTGATCGTTATAATTAGTTAACGAATATAAGGGTCGCCATGATTTACTATTATCATCCCAAAAATATATTTTTTTTGTATATTGGTTTGGTGAATTATACGATTGGACAATCACTACTTCCCGATCAAATATTTTTATTGGATCGGTCAATATATCAAATTCAAGTATTTCACTTACTCTAATTAAATTTTTCGGAGTTGGTATCGACTGATTTTCTGCTTTTTTTAATGTAATCAGAGCCGGTGATGGCAAAACTGTTGGGTGAATTGCCATCCTCATTTTTCCATCTGGTTTATCGATAGTATAGCCACGTTCCATTACCGTTGCCTCGTCAAGATATATCCTGAAATCTTTTTCAGTTAATGCATTTACTTGTTTTAAAGATAAACTAAAAACCAGAATAAATATGCTGGCTATTAAGGTATAAATCGTAATTTTATATTTTGTTTTAATCAATTGACTTTTAATAATTTAGAAAATTGTAATCTTTCAAACTCAGCGGACGACGAGTATCGAACTCGCGACCTTCTGCTTGGGAAGCAGATGCTCTGCCAACTGAGCTACGTCCGCATAAACTTATGGCAGAATGTATTATAACAGAAAATTGGCTTATTGTTAAGTAAATTTACTTATTTATATATTCGATTTCAGAAAATGATATATTTTACTATAAATTTGCTCTCTTTTTGCCGAATCTTGTGGATGGTGAACACTATCAGTTATCCAAAACAATTTTTTATTTTTACTACCAAGATTTTTAAATATATAATCAGCGGAATCAGGCTTAATAACTTCATCTTTTTTTGAATAAATCATTAATACCGGTAAGGTAACTTGTGGTACCACCTTTTTTGTTTGATTAAATAATTTCATAGCACTTATAAAAGCTTTTAAAGATACTTTCAGATAAGAACCAGATTCTACATGTTCTCTTCTTTGGTCATCATTTTTTACCCAAGATTTATTATAATATTTTTTAAAAGGAGTGATTAATGGAATAAATATTTGTTTCCACCACTGCCCATGTACTTGTATGGGTGTGCCTAATAAAATAAGTTTATTTATTTCTTTGTTTTCTAAACAAATTTTTAATGCTAAATTACCACCCATTGAATCACCAACTATGGTTATATCATCACATATCTTCTTCAACTCTATTATCCCCTGCCTTACTGATTCTAGCCAATCATTAACGTTTGTTTCGGCTAAGGCATCAACGTTCTCACCGTGCCCGGCCAATCTTACTCCATGAACCGTATATCCCTGTGAAAATAAGTAATTACCTAAAGGTCTTAATGTATCAATGGTGCCAGAAAAGCCATGTACTAAAAGCACCCCCTCTTTACCAGCCTGTAAGGTGAAGGCCTTGGCCCTGTTTATTAATTCTTCCCCCTCCGAGTCAATATGATAATTATTCTTCATAACTTACGTTCAATGCTTCTGGAGCCGATGGGCGGATTCGAACCGCCGACCTCTGCTTTACGAAAGCATTGCTCTACCAACTGAGCTACATCGGCCTACTCGTTACTCTTAACTATAGCTCCTTGTTCTTCATCCCACTCAAAACCAGATACATAAACTGAGATATTTTTATCTTTTATTATATCGGTTAACCAACTGTCAACATCAACCGCCAATATCAATATGTGTCGGGCCCTGATTTCTTCAACTTTTGTGCCTTCATCATCTACTTCGGTTTCTCTTTTATCTTCTAATTTTATAATATGAAATCCAAATTCTGTCTGGACAACATCTGATATTTCTCCTGGCTCTAAGGCAAAGACTGCTTTTTCAAATTCTTCAACCATAACACCGCGACCGAAATAACCAAGATCTCCCCCCTCCGCTGCAGATGCAGCATCGGCACTAAATTCACTGGCCAAATCTTCAAAATTAGCATCCTCTTCTTTTAATTGTGTTAGCAAATCTTCGGCCAATTCTCTTGCTTCGGCAGATTCATCTGGATCATTAATTAATAATTTTTCTATCTCACTACGATATATGAAGGGGGTGATTACTTTTTTCTTAAAAGTTGCTTCATCCCAATTATAATATTGTTGTAAGGTAGAATTTATATCTTCAGTTTCACCCGATTGGGCCGTAAGCTCATCAAATTCGTCATCAACCATTTTATCGCTAACTTCGATATCTCTGGCCATGGCTTCTTGCTTGGTGTACCAATCCCTAATTAAACGATTTAAAACGAGCTCTGAGATTTGATCAATGTCGGGTACGAAACTGGGATCAAGATCTTGTTGACCATAAAAATAACTTAAAGTGTCTACATCATCACGATAATTTTTAAAAGTTATTATGCTATTATCAACCTTGGCGGCTGGATAAGGGATTACGCTTATGACCCCATTGGTAATCTGATCATTCCAACCATAGGCGTATAAACCAACTCCAAAAACACCAATCACTATAATTAAGAATCCAACAATCCCGGAGATTATAAATATCATAATCTTTTTTTGACTACTATTACTAGGTATTATTGGTGCTGGTTCTTTTTCGGAACCATTGGTTATCTCTTTTTTTATATTATCTTTTTTTAAATCTGGCATATTTTTTAATTATTTATAAAGTAATTCCACCATTTTATTGGATTGGTAATATCTTTGTTATTATCACCTTGATTATTGTTATTTACTTTCTCAATATCATCGGTGTTTTCAACGCCCACTATTCTTAAAACATTCTCGCCGGGCTTCTTAAGCCCTAACTTAAGCCTGGCTTCTTCTTCAGCATATTCATCACTTTGCAAATAATCAATGATATCTGTTAGCTCGGTGTTTCGTCCTTGCAAAGCCGCTATCTGGGTTTCCAAATCAGTTTTCTCCTGACTGATATTTATCCGACGATCAATTTCCTTTATTAGACCAAATCCAATAACAACTATCAACACCAAACCAATGATTAATGTCAATCGTGAGGTTACCACATTCATAAAATTACTTCTACCCCCAGCTTTTTTCTGTCGTATTTTACTCGTCTTCATTATCGTCTGACATTGATTTTTGTATTAGTTCATCAACTGCTTTTTCACCCAATGATTCTCTCATTTTTTTCATTAAATCAACAAATTCTTGGGTTGGCATTGGCGGTGGATCGTCAGAATCATTTTTATAATTTTTAATTATCGAATTAATTAAATCAACAACTTTTTCTGGTCGTCCAACAGATTTTAATTCCAAATTTGCCTGGCTACCGGCAGTTTGTAGGTGTATTGTTCCCAAACTTAACATAGATTGCCATATACCCTTTGAACTGTAGCTGACATCTTGAATTTTATCATAGTTAGTAGCAGATACGACACGATGAAATAGACCTTTTTGATCATAATCCATTATTCTTTGATTTGTTAAAACAAAGGCGTTTAGTGACCATATGAAGGTAGTACGCCAAGCGCCGATCATAGAAAATAACAATATTAGGATGAAAATTACCACCCCCCACCAACCACGTTGTAATAAAATCGTCATTATAAAGAAATCTATTAGAAAAAACATTCCAAATATTGTTAGCGGCACCAACACCATTATAGGATGACGCTTTACGATTTTTATTAACTCTTCACTATCTTGAAGATTTTTGGTAAAGTTATTTTCGAACATATGAATATAATTTTATGATAACTAAGGGCAGTCGTCGAAAAGTTCGAATAATTTGGACAGTTATAGTGATAATTGGAGTATTTGCTATGATCCTGTTTACTGTACTGCCGGCATTATACGGCAACAATCCATACTAGTGCTCTTTCAGCACGGCGATGTAGGCCGATTGTGGGATTATTACTTGGCCTCTACCCTGAGCTTTCATCCTAGCCTTACCCTTTTTCTGTTTTTCTAATAATTTTCTTTTACGGGTAACATCACCACCATATAACTTTGCGGTGACGTCTTTACGCAGTGGTCTGATACGTGAGGCAGCAATTATTTTACCTCCTATGGCAGCCTGAACTTTTATCTCATATTGCTCGGGTGGAATCTGCTTGGCTAATATATCAACAACTGATCGACCGACTCTATAGGCTTGATCGCGATATACTAGGCGTGATAATGATTCTACTGGTTTTTCAGCTATCAATATACTGAGCTTAATAACATCAGTTGTTTGATAACCAATAAATTCATAATTTAAAGAACCATAGCCTGATGTTACACTTTTTAGTTTATCATAAAAATCAGTCAGCAGACTAGATAAGGGCGCCTGATAATGCAAATATGCCCTATCATCTCCCAGATACTCAGTATTCTGATACCTAGCTATACTTTCACCCATTAGTTGCATCAAGGGTCCTAATGTATTTTTCGGCGATATTATATCTAACTTTACCCACGGTTCTTCAATTCTTGATATTTTTTCTTGTTCAGGCATTTCTTCGGGATTTCTTAAAATAATATTTTGGTCGTTACTTAAATGAACTTTGTAGGCCACCGAGGGTACGGTGATTACTACTTCAACATCAAATTCACGTTTTAATCTTTCTTGAATTATTTCTAAGTGTAATAAACCCAAAAATCCACAACGGAAACCAACGCCCAGAGCAGGCGATCTTTCTGGCTCAAATTGTAATGATGCGTCGCTTAATTTTAATTGTTCAAGCGATTCACGCAATTTTTCTGCTTCACCATCGGCTGAATAAAAACCAGCATAAACCATCGGCTTTAATTCCCGATAACCTGCCAAGGGCTTAGCGGTTGGATCTTCAACGGCGGTTATTGTTTCACCAACTTTTGCCAGTTCGATTGATCTTAGTGATGTGGCGATATAACCAATTTCGCCAGCTTCTATATAATCAGACCTGTTAAAATTTGGCGATAACCAACCCACCTCCAGTATTTGACATTTTTGCTTGGCGCTCATAAATAAAGCCTTATTTTTAATTGACAAACTTCCATTTATCATACGCACGTATAACACCACCCCCTTATAAGTATCATAAAATGAATCAAAAACTAGTGCTTGTGGAGGTTTCCTAATATCGCCAGATGGCGGTTTTATTTTATTCATGATAGCAGCTAATATTTTCTCAATACCTATTCCATCTTTGGCTGATGCCAATACAATTTCTTCAGCTTCGCAACCAAGTAATTTGATAATTTCATCTTTAGTTCGCTCAATATTAGCATTGGGAAGATCAATCTTATTAATTACCGGTATGATATTTAGCTCTTGTTCCAATGCTAAATAAACGTTAGCTACTGTCTGTGCCTGTATGCCTTGACTGGCATCCACTAACAATATTGCCCCTTCTACGGCCGCTAAAGATCGTGACACCTCGTAAGTAAAATCAACATGTCCGGGGGTATCGATCATATTATATTCGTAACCCTGCCATTTCATCCTCGCCGGTTGTAACTTTATTGTTATGCCTCTTTCCCTCTCAAGCTCCATCTGATCAAGGTGTTGTTCTTTAATGTCCCGTTTAGATATAGTATTGGTTATTTCTAATAAGCGATCAGCCAGAGTTGATTTACCGTGATCAATATGAGCAATTATGCAAAAATTTCTTATTTTATGGTTTTCCATTGCGTAGAGGTGATATAATTTTATCAAGCCAGCTTCTCAGTATTTTTACTTCATCAAATCGGAAAATCAAAGATATTATTATATAAGCAATGGCACCAATTATGGCCGCTAAGGCGCCCTGAATAGCTATACCAACGAAGGTCTGCATGTTTACGCCCATAGCAATAAGTCTGAGACTAAGCCAAGTTATTCCTCCGGCAACAATCGAGGCAAATATAATTCTAGTTACCGATCCCATTATCTTACGATCATCTAAATAACCAACTTTTCGTCTCATAATAACTAGGTGAATCATCATATTAAAAATAGCTGAAATCGAGAAGGCTAAGGCCAGTCCTAAAACACCCATCGGTTTAACCAAAATAATAGATAAAATTATATTTAAAAAAACCGATAAGGCGCTTATCTTTACTGGCGTAATAGTATCTTGTAGTGCATAAAAGGCACGAGACAATGTGGGCAATAAACTTTGAGCAAATAGTGAAATTGAAAATAAGCCTAAGGCTTGAGCGGTCAACACCGTATCTTCCCAATCAAAAGCGCCAGCACCAAGCACTACTCTGACTATTTGTGCTCTTAATAACAATATTAAAACTGACACTGGAATAATTAAATACAACACACGGCGAACAGCCACAGAAAATTGTACAATAAATTTTTCTGAATCTCGGTCAACGTAGGCCTGGGACATTAAAGGAAATACGGCTATAGCTAATGACACACCAAAAACACTTATGGGAAAACTTTGTAGGTTATTAGCAGCGTTAAATACCGATAATGAACCGACGGCTAAGGTAGTGGCAATGATTGTTATGACCAAAAAATTAATCTGATTTACGGCCAGACCCAACATTCTGGGGGCAAATAAACGCCCGATCTTCTTAACACCACTATTTTGTAAATTAATTTTCCACTTATACTTATAGCCAGATTTTATAGTACTCGGTATTTGAATAATCATATGCAAAAAGGCGCCTAAGACAACTCCCCAAGCTAAACCAGCCAAGCCCATTTTTGGATAAAATACAACTATACCGATGATAATTCCTGCATTATATAAGATGGGGGCAAGCGAATAGGCAACATATCGACGAAGGGCGTTCAATATACCGCTTAATACATTGCTAACGCCAAAAAATACAATGGCCAGCAGCATTATCCTAGTCAGTATTATAGTTTCAGCCTGTTTGCCTTGATCGAATCCAGGAGCAATCCAGTCTACTAGAATTGGCGCTGCTAAAAAAGCAATCAATCCCAATCCAATCATCAAAGCAACTACTATATTCATTATGGTGTTGGCTATCTGCCAATGTTCACTACCTTCACTTGATTCGTTTCTAAATTGTATAAATACTGGTATGAAAGCAGCTGACAAAGCTCCCAAGACTAATATGTTAAAAATTAGATCAGGTAACTTAAAAGCAGCAAAATAAATATCTGTTTCATTGCCAGCTCCAAATGTAGAAAACAATAGTCGGTCGCGTATCAGACCGAATATTTTACTTATGACAGTTGCTGATGAGATTATTATTGCCCCACCGGCTACAGTTGTTTGTAATTTATACCAGAATTTTTTTATCAAAACATATTATATAAGTGAACGGATTTTACCACTTTTACTTGCTAGTTTCAACTTGGTAAACAAAAAGCCGCCGATGAAACGGTATAAGCTTGAGTTAAGCGAGCTACTGGTAAGATATGGCTGAGGAGAGAGAGCAACTCTGCACATATCAACAACCGATAGTCTGCTTGCTTCAAGATGTCTCATCGGCGACTTCTCGGCGACCAGTGATTTACTGATCGCATTATTATTTAGAACTTATAATTTATTCTTGTCAAGAACCTTATCAAAATACATTAGTAATAATATATTTTGATAAAGCCGGGAGGGGGAATGTAGTTTTTAATACAGTCTCCCCTCCCGCACGATTTCTTTTCAGATTCTCGCTACCGATATTCGGCTTTTACTTCGTCCGGTGTCGGATGAGCGATTTCTTTCAGAAATTCGTCGAACTTGAAGCCGACGTAGGTCGGGCTTTTGTCGTTGTGGCATTCCAGACAGATCGCTTTGGTCGGTTTGACCAAGCCAACTGTTTTAGCCTCAATGGTGCCTGAAATCAGTCCTATCATCGTCTTCTTCTTGTAGTAATCACCACCGGCGCCATGGCACGATTCGCAGCCGATACCATCTTCCTTGGCATGCTTGGTCCCAAGGAACTCGGCGTCAACTCCGTATCCAGTAACGTGGCAACGTAGGCATTCCGCCGCTTCTTGGGGATTTCCTACGCCTACCTGATCAGCGATCTTCTGAGCTATTTCTGTACCCAGAGTCTGATAGGCGGTAGCATGCTTACTGGCCTGCCAAATAGCGAATTGCTCGCCCTTCTCCGTCTTTTTGTGGCAAGTCTTGCACTTGGCGGTCCCAACATATGTACGCTGGGTCTCAGCATACACTGACGAGAATGCCATCAGGCAAATCAGGCACAAACCGATGAGACCGACAGCCGGCCAGACGATTGTCCTGGTGTTCATCTGTTCACCCCCTTTCACAACTCGGCTATCTTGGTAACCGAGATGAATGAGAAACTTTGCATATCTCTGATTGATTGTTTCCGTACTATGTCTTGGCGAACCTCCTTGTTTTGGGTTGTTATTCTCTGCCGTTTTACTATCAGGCTGCCGTGGGGCTCGAGACGAAGACGCCAGTCCTCTCCCTTGCTCCTTATTTCATCTGCCTGATCAGTATCGATACAGGTATTGAACCAGTAGACTATGTAGTCTTTGGCCACCAGCCAGACCATGTATCTGACCGAACTGACCGAATCAGAAAAACAGTATTCGGCCTCGCCGTAAATTACCAGCTCGTCATATCTGGCCAGTTGTTCTACATCCAAACCATCCGCTAAACGATCATAGGCCTGGTTTCTGAATTGGCTCAACATGGTCGAGACTTCCTGACTGATGACTGGTACAAATGCTGTCACGGCACCAACCATCAAGATTATAATCGTTGTGATTATCTTCTTCATGCCTCACCTTCCTTACTTTACCGGAGTTCAACAGATTCACAATTTATTCTGCTTATCGCAGATTACTACATGTTTATTTATTATGTAATGAGCTTGGTTGTTATCCTATTTCAGATCACGATCCAATCATAAGCTGAAAAAGGGTGTGGAGGTTTAAGGCATGGAACCTCCACAAAACCGGGGTTCGATCAGTCGACGTCGGCACGGATGCCGGGTTCGATGACCTTGGTGTAGTACTGATAGACGGTGAGCAATTCGCTGCTCAACGTCTGTCGCTCACTGCCACTGAAGTACTGCAGGTTGACAGAGAGCTTCTCCAGCCGTTCCGCGAACACGGCGACGCAGGTGCGGGCGATTTTTACCGCTTTTTCCGGATGTTGTTCCTGCTCGTACTGGTACTTAATGAACTGATCGATCAGCGTTACGGTGCAGCCCTCGATAATAATCGGCTGTGGATCAGACGATTTGAACAAGGACATGGCGTCGTCAAACCTGACCATCGCTGCACTGGTAGGCGTCAGCTCGGCACCTTTAGTGCTCGGCTGGGCCCAAAGAGGCATGGGGAAGAACTGAACTGCCAGAATCGCCACAAAAACAGCGCATATGATCCGTTTCATACGAATCACTCCTTATGTCAGTTTCTGCCATCATAGGCTGGCAGAGGCCCTTGTCAAATAAACACAGATATTTTTGTATCTTTCTCAAATCCACAATACATATCATAAATTAGAGAAAGTAACCGTGCTTTTAATAAGACAAACTAATTACATATAATTAGCCCTCACCAATATTTAATGATCACTCCTGTCTTCAGTCTACAATTTAATTTATAAACTAGAGATAGGAGGGAGTCAGAGGATTTATACAATGATTGTATATTTCATGGCTCCCAGATCGAGGAGAAGACGCGAGTCTTCAGGAACGAGGATAGGGGGTGGGATATTTGGGGGGTTCTCAGCAACGATTGTTTGCTTAGTTTGCGGTATGGCCAGCATTTTTAAATACTGTATTTGCCAGCGATGTCCACCGCTTTCTGTCAATTCACTTGCTTATCCATTTATACTGGATAAGGTAATGTATTGATCAATCCCATTTAACGTACTGCTTTAGGAGGTGAGTAGACGTGGTGGAGCCGCACTAGATAGTGCGGGACCGAGAAATGCCTAGTAAGGCTCAGGCTAGATCGCTCCAGCCCAGATGAGCTTACTTTCGCATTCCTATATGCTCTCCCCTCCCTAAAGTAGTTCGTTAAATACACAAGACCGAATGACGCTTGAGAGAGCCATCCGCAGTATATTACTATTAATTGTGATTCTAATTGCGCGCTCTCTCTATTGCCAATTATTTTGGCAATAACGCATATTCATTTGTAAAGGTCAGTCTTTCGACTATTGTTCCATTTTTAATAGAACAGAGCATCATAGCGCACTTGTAAAAACTTGTCAATAGCTAAACCCGGATTTTATCTCAGATTAGCCTAAAATCTGTCATTAAAAATCCTTAATAATGTCATTCTTTAATAATTTATAGAGAATAATTTTATTTTTTGGCTAATCTTTGTGCCTTTTTAACACTGCACCCCAGGCTCGATCAACATTTAATATCGAATTATATTCAAGTCCTTTATCCGATGATTGAACGCCATTATCCGGTGCGTAAGTTGATAGTTTAAAATTGCTTGACCATTCTAATTGACTAGATATTGGATCACCTTCTGTCCCGGCCTGCTTTTGCAACAACAAAGTGTAGGGTACTGATCCGTCATATAGATTTGGTAGTTTATAGGTAATTGAAGCTATAGCCGTTTCCCCTACTTCCACACCTAACCAGTTTGCAAATACTGTCTTATCAAACTGTTCGTACATTCTAGTACCCGAACTTTCGTGCACTACAATGTTGCCTTCTAAATTTTTTAGATCTTCATCTTCTATGGCGTCTTGATCAGGATATAAGATCAAGTCATTATTAATGGTTTCAAAGCCAATGGCTTCAATTAATTCCGATCCTTGCGGTACCAATATTCTCAGATAATCCATATTTTTTACATTAGTAATTTCGTCATCCGAATTACCGTTATGTCTTTTTATAATGGAAACCGTATTAATAATCTTACCATCACTGGTTATTGATGATTTGTGTTCAATTTCATTCTCTACAATTAGATCAGTCTTACCGCCACCAATATTTGCATGAACAACTGATAGATAATCATAAGGTGTTGTCTTTACTTCACCGGCCCAATCTAAATTACGAGCTATTTGCTCTAAGCGATTGTCAGTAAAATAAAATATCATATGTTTTTCAGCCAATGCTTGATTAATCACTGCCAGAGTATCTAATAAATTAGCTGGTTCAATATTCAATAAACGATTTAATATTTCTGGCATTAAATCAGCGACTAAGGCCTTGGGTTGATTTTCCTGTTTGTCATAATCAATGTTTTGTATCAATTCCAGGAAATTGTTGGCCGTTACTATTTCCGCATATTTATCGGTCATATCGACCGGACCGGTGATATCTAGTAATTTAATTATTATGTTTGGTGTAAAGCTAACAATGCCGTTTATGGGAAAGCCGCGAGCTGTTTCATAGAACCAGATTATTTTTCTGGCCGAAGTTGGAAAATCGGGCCACCAATTAGCATCTTGTATCTGCCATTCATTATTAATAACCCACATTGGACGTGGAGGTATAATCTTTAATTCAAAATCGTCATTTACTTCATAGGCTCCGCGTCCTGGTACTTCGACAATATTTACTGAACCTTGTTTGACGGCCACTTGGGCCAGACTACTGATAAAACCGCCGGTGGCCCTAATTTCATTGTTGTTTTGAAATATTAACAAATATTCCTCAGCGTGTTGGGCGCCCAATACAGCATCTAATAGATCGACCACACTATTTATTGAATTCAGTTCTTTGGTTAAGGCCGGTAACTTACCTTTAATTGATTCGATTTGACTGCGATATTCGGCCGGTATACTTTCAGCTTTGACGTGCTTTAATTCTTCGATTGCACTTTGGGCAGCATTAACAGCGATCCCCAAATCATCATTCAAGGCTTCAAGTAGAGGCAATAAATCAATGGCATCTTTTGTGTCGTCAATGACCGCCTTATCATTTTGGAGTTCTTGCATTACGACCGTTAAAGATTTGCCAGCTTGCGATATATATTTACCAGCCTTTAATAAATGCTCACCACTGCTAACTGCGTCTCCCGGTCCCGGAATCAGCTTTATAATACCCAGCATCCAGCCGGGTAGTTTATCTAATTGCTGATGAGCTTCATTAAAGGCCTCCTCAGCGTTACTAAATTCATCAGCTGCCTTGGACAAAGATTGTTCATCTATTGCTATTTGGGCAGATACCAGATAGTCATAAGCTCTGGTTGAAGTACCTAAAACCAGTCCCCTGGTTGTATTTAGTTGCCCCCACACCTTGGTTGCACTAAACACTCCCGTTAAGGCCAGAACTAAAATGACAAATACCACAATTCCTTTTACGTCAACCTTCCACCACCATTGCTCTAGCCTGTCGCTTAGTGGTGTGCTGTGTGGTTTTTTAATTATTTTCTTTGCTGGTTTGTCTATCGTCGAATCATTTTTTGTATTTATTTTGCTAGTATCCTTCGACTTTTCAGTTTTATAAACAACCTTTTCTTTAATTGGTAATGGCGCCGGTGATTCGTCAACAGATTCTACATTTCCACGCAAATCAATAACATTAGATTCGGGAACACCTAAATCATTTTTATCAGTATTATTATTTTTATTATTTATTGATGACATTCCTCTCTAAGATTGTAACACAGATTCATATACTTCCAATGTCTGTTTGGCCATTTTTGTCCAGGAGTACTTTTTTACATACTCCGGACCGTAATTTTTTAATTTGAACCTTAGTTCTTGATTATTAACAACATTTTCAATTTTTTGCACCATATCATTCACGTTTTCAGGATCAAAAAATACAGCCGCCTGTCCTAATACTTCAGGCAGACATGAAGCACTTGAAGAGGCCACCGGTATACCGTACTGCATGGCCTCTAATGGGGGCAGACCAAAACCTTCAGCTTTTGAGGGAAAGATATAAGCGTGTGCACCAGCATATAAAGATTGTAAATCAATATCCGAGACAAATCCAGTAAATCGAACTTCTTGATTAATATCAAGTCCTACCGCTAACGCATATTTTTGTACTCGCTGATAAAAGTAATCCATTTTACCTACGAGAGCAAGTTGGATCTTGCATCCTCTCTTTCTGATATTTGCGAAGGCCTCTAGTAGTCTTTCAATATTCTTATGGGGGTAGGCATTGCCGACATATAGTAGATAAGGTTGATTTAAACCATATCTTCGCCTGGCTACATTTATCTCATTTGCCGCAACCGGCCGCTTGAGATCGACGGCTTCATAAGTTACCATGATTTTTTCGGGTGCTACATTGAATTTATTTACTATTTGATCGGCTGAATATTGAGAAACGGATATAATTATTTTCGCTCTTTTTACTGCTGAGCGTATAACAAATTGATAGGCTCTGTGTTTTAACCAAAAATAGATTGGCTCCAAAGTGCTGGCTCTTTCGGTTGGAAATTGTGACAATATCAAATCATGTATCGTAACTACAAACGGGCGAAAATACATAATCGGTACATTAAAATGAGGAAAGTGTACTAAATCTAATTTTAGATCATTTAATAGACGCGGCAGTTGCACTTGTTCAGATAGACTATACCAACGCCAAGGAGCTCTAATTTTGTGCCATCTTTCATTTGGTGGTTGCCACTCGGACCACATATCATCTCTAAGTAAAATATAATAATCATGGGGCGTAAGCTCTAATCCCAAGTGTTTAACTAATTTTTCGACATAGCGACCTAGGCCCTTACCAACCGGACCCATAAACCGCGCATCAATACCTATCTTCATTAGACGATGGTGGTACGCGTAAGTAATAAATTATCAAAACCATCATAAAGACTACAAAGAATCCAGCCACCAGCCCAACAATGGTTAAGACTGCGATTGATGGTTTAGTAGCCACTATTACTGGCGTTGAACCAACAATTTCAAATAATGATTTGGCATCAGCAGTCTGATTAATATTAGTGGTTTTTTCCTGCAATACATCGATTATTGCCGCCGCAATTTTTTCTGCCGTCACTCGATCTCTTTCTTTAAAGCGAACACCAATATTTTGGCTAGAATATTTTTTAGTAGTGAAGCGTGAGGCAAATGATGTTAATGAATCCACCCGTGGATCTATCCCAGCTTCGTCATAAATTTCTAATAGAATTGATGGCGTGGCCAACCAACTGGTTACTGTTTTGGCAAACAAATCGGCCGCCTGAATAGCATAATACCCATCATATTGATATTCGGTGGTCTCTTGTTTATTAATTCTATTAATATTAAAAGACAGTGATGTATCAAACTTCTCGGTTGTCGTTATGGCTACCAATAAGCCTGAGGTTCCGCCTAATATGGTAATAACGATTATCCAAATTAAAGATTTCTTTATGATACTTATGTACTGTCTTAATTCCATATGTTTAATACTTTATACCTTTTGTTCTCTAAAATCAACCCATTTATCATTGACATATTTATTAATTTTATGGCTAAAATTTTCTTCGGAAAAACTTTCGGCGTGTGCTCTTATCTTACCAGCGTCATATATTTCTGGACGAAATCTTATTATCTTATCAGCTAATGATTCCCAGTCCTGATCATCAAAAAATTCTCCGCTTAGTCCCGGTACTACGGTTTCGAGGGCGCCACCTGAAGCATAAGCTATGGTGGGCCGCCCAGCAGCCATTGATTCTACTGCCGTAATACCAAAATCCTCTTCCTGCGGGTGTATAAAAGCAATAGCTCGACTGTAAAGACTGGCCATTTCCTCATCATCAACACGACCTAAAAATTCAATATTATCTTTAGCTGTCTCTTTCAACCGCTTATATTCCGGACCAGTACCAAAAATCTTAAGTGGAAGTCCAAGTTTATTGAAAGCTTGAATGGCAAGATCGTATCTCTTGTAAGGCACCAATCGTCCCCCAATTAAATAATAATTATCAATGTTTTCACTTATCTTGAATTTGCTTATATCGACTGGCGGATGAATAATATCGCTTTTAGCATGATAATATTTTTTAATCCTGTTTTGTACAGTCTTGGAATTAGCAATAAATTGATCGACCCGCTGGGCGGCAAGAATATCCCAAGTTCTAAGCCGACTTAGAAATGGCGGTAATAATTTCTTAATAAAACCGGGATAATGTAACTCTTTAACATAACGGTGACCATCGGTCCAAAGATAACGCGTCGGTGAGTGACAATAACAAATGTGCAATGTATCCGGAGTGGTTATTACCCCTTTAGCAAAGGCTGAAGCTGACGATAAAACTACGTCATACCCTGATAGATCAAAAGATTCTATGGCCGCTGGCATTAATGTCAAATACCAGCGATAGTGACGCACGCCGAAAGGACTTCTTTGAATAAAAGACGTTCTAATATCTTTATCTAAAAAAACTTCATTGGCTTGAGATTTATCATGAACCAAGGTATAGGTGGGTGCATTGGGAAATACTTTTTGGAAAGTTTGTAAGACCTTTTCCGCTCCCCCATCTTGTGCTAGATGTTCGTGGATTAATGCGACTTTCATATGATTAAGCAGCCTGACGAGGAGATATAATGGCCCACGGTGTTTTAAGTAATATTTGAATATCTAGTTTTAGACTCCAGTGCTCAATATAAAATGTATCCAGTTTGACCTCCTCTTCAAAACTCAAATCAGAGCGACCAGATATTTGAGCCATACCGGTTACGCCGGGCTTAATATTTAATAATTTGTGATGACGCTTCTCATAGCGTGCTACTTCTTCGGGTTCATGTGGTCGCGGACCGACCAAGCTCACATTGCCCTTTAATACATTATAGAATTGGGGTAATTCATCAATCGAAGTTCTTCTTATAAATCTGCCCACTTTAGTTATTCGCGGATCTCTTCTCATTTTAAACAATGGACCATCTTTACGCTCATTATATTTTAACAATTCAGGTTTTAAAGCCGCAGCATTATCTATCATCGAACGGAACTTATAAAAAGTAAATTTTTTACCATGAATTCCAATACGATTGAGTTTGACAATAATCGGACCACGCGAATCAATTTTGATCAATATTGCTGTAATTAGTAACAGTGGTGAAAATAATATTAATAATATTACTGAGCCAACCACATCAAACACTCTTTTTATTATTCGCCACCAACCGTCTAGCGGCGTACGCTTCACCTCAATAATCGGCACACTAGCAATGTCGTGTATATCAAGATTGGTCGACTGGGTGTCAAATAAATCGGCAGCGTATTTAAAAGTTATGTGGTGAATATCGCAATAATCGAGCAATTTTCTGGTAGCCTCACGTTGAATGCTTGAATCGGCCAATATAATTTCCTCAATTGATTGGTGTTTTCGGCGTTCTGAAATTTTTTGCACTACTTCATCTGAAAATTGATGGAAACGTTCGATTATCCGGTAGCCGTGATTAGGTTGACTGCTTAGTTGGGCAACAATATCATCAGTGGTTTTGTCACTGCCAATCACTACCACGTTATGTAAACCAATGCCTTGGCGATACAAAGATTGCTGAACCAGTCGTATTATTATTCGACCTAGGGATACCATTATAATACTTAGTACCCAACCGGCCAGGATAATAAATCGCGAGGAAAAAAGTTCTCGCTGGAAAAATATTAATATTATGATTAGCATCACGCCGGTTGAGCAAGCCACAAATATCTTGGCCAATTCATCTACCAAACGTCGCGGTCCGGCAATTTTATATAAACCCGAAATAGCAAATACGGCCAGCCAGATGATTCCAACCATAAGAATTATGTTGATATATTCTGCTAATGGCAGTTCGTAAAGTACTGGCCGCAACTCTGTCAGGGAACTGGAAAAACGTAAATAGTATGCCAAAAAACCAGCAGCCACGATCATTAAGTAATCAATGGGGACAAGCAAAGCTGAAAATGTCAGTTCTGATCTTTTCATGGATTATTTTGCTAAACAAGGGCCTGTAAGCCGAATTCTGTCCACCAACCTTCATTTATCTGGTCTAGCCTGATAAATTATTTAGTTAATGGGATAATCATCTATCTAGCCACGTTATTGCTAACGCGGTCATGCGGCCAACCCGTCCAGCACCGTGATGGTTACTGGACCTACTTGACCTTGCACCAAAGAGGGTTTACCACACACCCCGGTCACCCGAGATGTCTGTGAGCTCTTACCTCACTCTTTTCACCTTTTCCCCAAAGCCGATAAGCGTAAACACTGTACTTTGGAGTAGTCTTGTTTCTGTGGCACTTTCCCTAATATTTACCGTCTAGTCAAAAATTCGCGCGAGCGTTTTTGACCACAACGATATCTATCGGTTTCTGTTAGGAACTCTCTGCTTCTTCGCCTTAACGAAGGGTGTTCGGACTTTCCTCTCCCTACATAATCTTACAGTAAAGAGCGATTATCCGGCCATTGTTTAGCGCAAATATCATAACAAAAAAAACTTAAATGTCAACCCGGTTATATTTTCTTATTTATTCTGTCAGACCAATAATTAATAAGGTGGTCATTAATATCAACGACAGTGCTAATGCTTTAACCAATGCCCGGCGATCATCCTTTTTTTTAATATTCAGACAATTGCCATCACAGTTGGTACATAATTGTCCGTTTTTTTCTCTGGTCGTTGTCATTTATTTCTTAAACTCCTCATCAATCGCTTGATTTACTAATTGATCTGCGCCACGATTTTCATTGCGTCTGATATGCTTAAAAGTTACTTTTTTAAATGATTGTCTGATATTCCATATTTTTATAAACCACGGTCCTAAATCTGTTTTTTTAACTTTATATTTTCCGTTTAGCTGATTAACCACCAGTTCGGAATCTAGAAAACAATTAACAACATTTACTTTTAGTTGCTTGGCTTTTTCCAGTCCAGCATAGACGGCATGATATTCTGCAATATTGTTGGTGGTAACTCCAATATATTGTTTAACCTGAGCTATCATTTTATTTCCTTCCCACAAAACTGCCCCGATCCCGGCTGGACCAGGATTTCCTCGAGCTCCGCCATCAGTATATAAACTAATAGTTTTATTAGTCATGTGTTTTAATATCCATTATTTTAAGCTCAATTTCACGATTACCATTCCATTCATTGACACCAATTTCAAAGACCAGATCTATCAACTCCCCTATTCTAACACGACGTGACCAATCACCAAAAGTGAAACCAATTGTTTTAAATGTCTCATGATTATTATGTTTGACTGTTAATTTTAGGTGTTTATCATCTGCTCCAACTGTTTTTATGTCAATTATTTCAAGGTCTTTAGCGACAAATAGAGGCTTATCATTGCCTTGTCCATACGGTTCTAGTTTGCCTAGGGCTTCGACCAAACGCCAATCAACTTCCTCCAGATCTATCTGGGCATCAATTTCTAAGGCCGGTCTTGTGTCGATACCCTCAAGAGCTCGATTGGCATGTCTGGTTAAAGTTTTAATGAAATTATCCTTATCGCCAGCCGATTTAACTGTAAATCCACACGCTTGGGGATGACCGCCATAACGTTTTAAATGTTTGGCCGCGTATTCTAGTCCAGCTACAATATTATAGGCTGGGATGGAGCGGCCTGATCCAATTATTTCACTTTCCGAATTTCCCATTACTATAGATGGTAAGTGATATCGATTTGATAATTTACCAGCTACCAAACCAACTACTCCAATTTGCCAAGATTTATCATAGGCAAATAATATTTTCTGTTTTCTTACTTCACCAACCTGTTCAATCGCACGATCTACCATCTGAGTCGTTATCTTCTGTCTTAATTGATTCGAATTATGTAATTCTTCAGCCAAGCGCTGGGCTTCGCCTTCATCGGTGCTAATTAATAATTGATAAGCGGTTGAAGCATGATCCATCCTGCCAGCAGCGTTAAGTCTAGGCCCAATCAAAAATCCGATAGTAAATGTATCAGCGTTAGCTGACTCCGCTTTCATGGTGGTGAATAAATGGTGTAAACCAATTCTTTTAGTTTTTCGCAGAACTGTCAACCCGAACGAAACTAAAATTCTATTTTCTCCAATCAATGGAGCCATATCAGCAACCGTAGAAATTGCCACTAAATCAAGCCACCATTTTTCCCAGCCTAACGGCCGGTTTTTTTTAGTATTTAAAGTTCGGCCATAATCCGTCTTCTGCAATAGAGCCGTGGCTACTTTATATGCCAGACCACCCGAAGTTAGATATTTAAATGGATAAGTTTCATTCTTTAAAGCTGGATTAATAATTGAATGAGCCAGTGGTAATTTTGGTGGCTGCTGATGATGGTCTACAATAATAACTTCCATTCCTAACTTATTGGCCCTTTCAACTTCAACTACATTGGTGGTTCCACAGTCAATAGTAATTATTAAATCAATCTTTTTTTTGGCAAATTCTTTTACCGCTTTATCATTCAAACCATAACCTTCTGTCTGGCGATAAGGTAAATATATATCGGGTTTGGCCCCTAATTCGGTTAAGACTTCAACCATTATCACAGCGGCGGTCACGCCGTCGGCATCATAATCACCATATACTAATATTTTTTCCTTATTTTTAATGGCCTTTACTATTCGGGCAATTGCCTTATCCATCTGTTTAAATTTGAACGGATCAATCAAATCTCGTCCATAATCTGGATTAATAAAGTAATCAATTTCTTCTTGTGATTTGATATTACGATTAAAAAGTACTTGAACTAAATACGGATGTAGCTCAGCAAATTTATTAATCTCATTTTTATCAGCTTGTGGGCGAAGTACCCAATTTTTACCGCTGGCTGTTTGTGTTTTTGTCATGATTTTATTAAACTGTATCAAAATTCCAGTAAAATTTCAATTACATCTATAATAAATAATCAATTGCCTTGGCTTAAGTAGAGAGCATTACTTCGAGCAGTAGATATTTCATTAACTGATAACTTTAAGCCGTTAGCCCCACGAAACATGAGTCGGCCATAATCATTCGCCACGTGATCTAAACCAAGAAGATGCCCGACCTCATGAGCAAAAGTACGGTAGTCTAATACGCTGGTGATATCGGCCACGGTCATGGCGTTGATTCCAGTATAGGCCAGCCCATTTATTCCTCTTAAAGATTTTATCAATAATATATTAATTACATCCTGATTGTATCCAGGAATGTTCTTAATGAAATTTGTAGAATTATTATAATATTCTATAAATTCTTTTTCATCTAATTTTATATTTTTTATATCACCAATAACCAGATCAATATCGGCCTGCTCCCAAATAGCATCTGCATTACTTATCATATTAATGACATTATTTTCTGATCGTTCCGAACCATAGGTAGAATTACCAATTAAAATAAATACATTCAATGTCAGGTTAATCTGTTCTTGTTGAGATATGCTCTCAACTGGCCGTTGAACAATCGTGTCTGGAGTTCGACGATAAAATAACCATTGGTAAATGCCGGAAATATATATTATTCCCCCGATAGCAAAAAGAGTGATTATTATTTTAATCAACCGTCTCCAAGGAGTCAGGTCATCCGACTCTGTTGGTTCTTTATAATTATCATTTTTAAATTTATCGGGAATATCGTAATCAGCTTGATTCATTGTTAAATAACTATAACAGAATAGAGAATATCAACAAATAAAATTCGTGGGCTAGCTTTTGAGGGCCAGCTCACAGGTTACGATAAGTTGAGAAGCATAGATGCGTCCCCAGAATGCCTTTATAGTCTAGCGGTAGTATTTTACCGGGTTTTTCATTGCCTGGTTTGCTAAGCAACTACTTGATTGATGTTCAATATCTAACTCATTTTCACTCGTCAGTCTAACTAGTATGCTTCCGGCCTTATCACTGGTCTGATAACAATAGATGTTACCATCGGGAGCTACCTCGGTAAATGCTCTATTAATGTTTCCTGAAGTAGTTGGATCAAAATTCCATATACCAGCATCTGTAAAGTTTCCGCCAATAGAAATTACCAGCTTATCGGGATCGTAATTATCCGGCACAAAAGCCAGTTCTTTAGTCCAATCACCACCAGCATAAAAATTCATGTTTTCTTCTGCTGACCAATTTCCCTGTAGTGTTCCTATTGCGTCTACTGAGACATCACCACAACGTGGTTCTTGCTGCCGCTGGATTTTTTCATAAAGGGCAGCACCGTTCGCTTCATCATACAAATCAAGCGGACAGACTATGTATGGCGAACGACTAGTATAGCGGCCCGGATTTGCCCGTTGATGCGATACCGTGGTGTCCCAGGCACCAAAATCAAAAGTAGCGGTACGAGAGTCGCCACCCACTACTCCAATTTTCGTACCGGCCGTCACAGAAATTAACAAATCGGCTGCCCGACAATATGGATATGATCCACTTCCAGAGCATACTGCATTATCAAGCAAAGCTAAAAGTTGCGGTTCGAGCTGTTGGATATGAATAAAGTAACCGCTTATATCATCGCACAGTTTAAAAAACATACTATAATCAACAGTACCCCGAGTGAGGTCTTCTGTTGATGTTAATTCAGTTATTAGTATATCACCGGGGGCAATCAGATCCACTGCTTGAGCTTGATCAGCCAATCTAAAATACATATGCTCGGTTGGAAGAGTGTGTTCGGGTGGATTTAAGTTACCGAGTGGAGTTATTGATGCTAAATTGTCAATCGCCACCGGTGATTCAGTAAAATATTTATCTACACAATTGTCGATAGCTGCTTGTAATGGTGGTTCTGAATTTTGGTTTATATTAACATCCTCATCACACCCGGTAGACGGTGCCGGCGATGATGGTTGTCCGTGCTTTACCCACTGACCATTTTCACACAACCAGTTATCCTCATCTCCAGCAATAAACCGCAAACCAAACACAACCACCGCCAAAATCATTATGGCAGCACCAACAACGGCAATTGTTTTACTCATAAATGCATTATATCAGAAATCTGAACTTATTTCAGTTGCTGGACCGAAACACGCCGACCGCCGGGACCGGTAGCTACATAGGCTTTTTCTGTTCCGACAGCGATGTCATAGTCGCCTTTCCACCATTGCTCAAAGGCTGAAGGATTATCAACTAGTTTTCCCCTCTTAGAAACAACTTTAAAATCCGGTCCACCATTTGTCGCTGGAGCAACAAATATTTCTTGGCTAGGATTTTCAGCCATGCATTCAGCGGCGCTTACCTTTATACCGCCTCTATAATCTTGATCATAAGGTAAAAATTGCCAACGCATTATACCCTTATGACTAAATACTCTGACCTTTGGTTTGCCTCCTGGTCCAGCACCAGTAATAATATATGACTTACTTTCATCTGTTGCCTCTACCGCCGTTACGTCAACACCACCACGAAAATCGGCTCGGTAAGCTCTAAATTCTCTTATCATATAGCCATTGGGCTTGAATACTCTCACGATTGGCGGTCCGCCAGTTGCTGGAGCGGTAATAATTTCATCTATTCCACTATCGTCAAGATCAGCTGCTGCTATTCTTACTCCGTGGCGGGTATCTTTTTTATAGGCAAAAAATTGTGATATCAATCGGCCGCTTTTACTAAATATTCTAATATGTGGCCCGCCATTAGTAGCTGCGGCGGTGATAATTTCATCCCTGCCATTACCAGTAACGTCACCGGTAGCTACTTCTACACCACCGCGAAAGCTTGGTGCAAAAGCATAAAATTGTGATATTACCCTGCCTTTATTATTAAATACCCTCACGTGTGGACCACCGCCGGCCATCGCTCCGGTAATTATTTCTTCGCCATCATAATCAAAACTGACATCACCGACTGCGACATTAGCACCGCCTTGGTAGGGCCCATAAGCAAAAAATTCTCCTGGCCATGGTTCCCGTTGTACTGGTACTGCAACTCTCCGTGCCTGATTTAGACTTTCAAAAGGATCAATCGGTGTATCATCAGGGCGTCTAATCTCAAAATGCAAATGCGGTGGTGTAGTCTCAGCATTTCCGCTATCACCAATAAATCCAATTAATTGCCCGGCTAAAACTTCAACACCATCATCAACTCCCGGTGCGTATGCATTTCGGCCACCACCCATTCCATCATCTGTGCCGGGAGTATCGTTGTTTAGATGAAGATAACGATACCGATAGCCGTCCTCATTTTCTACTTCTAATCCCCAGCCCCAAGATGCTTCTGGGAAGGCTAGCCAGCGTACTGTACCATCTACAGCAGCAAGTAGTGGACGACCTTTTTCGGCAAAAATATCATTACCCTCGTGAGTGTGCCCCACCCGAGGTGCGCCAAAATCTCCGCTACGTCTAACAGCACCAAAGACTGGAAAAATTATTTCTCTTATCTCAGCAGCTTGGACTGAATTAACTTGCAGTACTGGAACAGTTACCCCCACAATCACAGCTAGAACAATTATTGCCACAATCGATTGCTTTATCATATTTTATTGTATTTTTATTTTTTGTTTTTTATAAATGAAGATACAAATTTCTTTGTATCTCACATCACATTTAGTAGTATATCATATTTTTAGCTATCTGGCAACTATGATAACTAAATTATTATTAGACTACTTTCTTGATTCGGGTCTAGGACCTTCACCGGTCATTTCCATATCCCCTTCTTTATTTAACTTTTTTATTTCATAATATTTCTCAACTTCGCCGGCTTTCATTTCTACAACCGAATCTGGCTTCACCTCTGGTAAATCAATTACTGCGTATTGCCGTTCGTCAACTTGTCTTACGTGTTCCTTAGGAATTTTACTTATGTCTACTTTATAAATATATATTTCACTTTCGGGATCGTATAATTCAGGGTTTTCAAATCTTATTGTTTTTGTTTCGTTATCAATATTAGTTTGGCCTTCGGGAATAGAGGCAATAGCTATGGCGAACTCTTTATTTGGCGTAAGATATATCGCCTTCAACAAATCTCCTTCGGGAGCTGCTACCCCTTCACCGGCTTCAGCTTGGTGCGGTTTTAAAACTTCAACTTTTTGTTTTGATCCGTGATATAAAATCATAATAATATTATTATCCCAAAAAGAGTCGTTTTTTGGTACGGTTCTTTTGAATTAATTATTCAGTTTCTTCTTCTGAATTGGTGATGGTTTCGTCTGAATCCTCTTCTACATCTTCGTCGTCATCTCCACTTGATTCATCTTCCGATTCGTCATCATCTTTATCGTCATTGCCGCCATATTTACTTATTTTACCTGAGCCAGAAATACTTTGGTTTACATCTTCGGGATCGCCTAAATACTCTACACTACCTGATCCGGAAATTTCAACATCCAGGGTATTAGTAACGTTCACAATCCCCTTGCCTGAACCAGCGACTTTGAATGATGCCGTCTCGGAAATTAGATCTTTACCATCGTAATCACCGGAGCCAGAAATATTTACATCCTGCTCGGTAGCATTACCATCAAGTGTAAATTTTCCTGAACCAGAAATATTTATATCGAGATTTTTTACATCTAATGTCATATCAGCATTTCCCGAGCCGCTAATACTAATATCCAGACTTTCTGAGTCAAGGCTGTCGGTTCTAATCTTACCCGACCCAGAAATTGATACTTTACTTAGGTCATCCACTGTCAGGTGGTAAGTTATTTCACTTCGCGGCCAGATAATACCAAATAACCAGGGAGTTTTTACCCTTATTTTAAGGGTATTGTTATCAACTTCAGTCTCAATTCTATCTAACAGATTATCATCGGCTTCAACTTTCAATGTTTCTTCGCCTGATTGATCAATTATTAAGGTGCCCTGACCGCTTATTTCTACTTTATCAAAATCTGTAACGTCTCTAGTTTCCGATGCCAGAACTCCAGATCCTCGACCGTAAATAAAGGAAAATGCCCATAAAATAACCACAATAACTATTACTGTTATCCATAACATGCGCCAGAAAGAATTACCTCTCTTATATTCATTATTTTTATTATCCGTATTTTGACTATTATCATTCTCACTATTATCACTAGGATGTTCTTTCTCAGGGTGCAATCCAAACATTTTTAATAGTGGATAGCCTATTATCCAGATTATCAAAGCTATTATTAAACCAGTTGTTGTTTCGTACAAGTTCGACACCGCTCCTATAATAATGGCAATTACTCCCAGTCCCCCTAATATGGATTTTAAAGCTTTTTTTTGATCGTTAGTCATAAAATAAACATTAATAATGAGAATATTTTCCCCCTGTCATTGATATTACACTATACATTAATAAAATAAAGAGCCGCCCATGCTTGATGGTTACGGCTCTTATTAGTGCTTAGACTTTTCGACCTTATTTAAACTTATGGCCATGCATACCCCGGTGTCCAAATCCCAAGTCTTTGTCTTCCATAAACTGGCGGAAATCAACGAAACTCTTATCATGTTCAGAGAAAACTTCTTTAAAAGTTTTAGTCTCAAATTCTGATTCAAGCTCCTCGTTGCCATAACC
>JBHPGJ010000012.1:0-31647 GCA_042570545.1 Patescibacteria group bacterium
CATTTGGATTGCGGAGCCTATGGCGGCAGTCAGGCCTTTGCTTCGGCTGATGACGAGCGTCAGCAGCATTTTGATGATTTAAATAAAGCCAAAAATCTAGTATCCAAGACAGTGCCTGAGTTGACAGTAGTGACCATGCTTGCTAATATCGATGGCCACACCGTTAGCTTTGAAAAGGTAAAATAAATCAACCGTAAAAACCTCAAAAACTGGACCAAGGAGGGCCGATATGGTTCAAACTTTGTTGATTCGCTGTTCTGATCCCCGGCTGAATAACGCCACCCGACGGTTTATCGAGCGGTTGGAAAGCGACGGTCAGTCCTGCTACGTCATCAGCGTGCTGGGGTCGTCCTTGGCCCTAATGGAGACCGATGGCCGGCCGTTCTTTCGCCATCAGCTAGAAAAAGCCCATAAGCTGGGGCCGATACAGCGGGTGGTGATCCTGCATCACCTGGATTGCCGCTACTGCGCTGAGCGCAAGTTCATTGACTTCGATGCTGAGGTGGAATACCATCAGCAGCAGATGGAGGCGGCTAATAGTAATGTGGCCAACGAGCTGACCTGGCTGCAAAATGGAGCGGAAAAGATTGAGCTGCCTCAGTTCGACATCGCTCTGGGGATCCACACCGAAGACGACGAATCGGCGACCGGCGAAAACTGGGCTATCCTGCTCAATTCGGAGATCGTCACCTCTCTCCGCTAAACGAGCTGGCGCAGACCGACCAAGTCTGCGCTTTATTTTTATGCTACAATATAATCGTGGATATTCGCGACAATCTAAATCAAGAACAGAAAAAAGCCGTTGAGCACAAGGACGGACCGCTTTTGATTATTGCCGGAGCGGGTACCGGCAAGACGACAGTGATTGCTCAGCGTATTGCTTGGCTGATCGAGCAGAAGCTGGCCGAGCCGAACGAAATACTGGCCTTAACATTTACCGAAAAAGCGGCCGAGGAGATGGAGGAGCGGGTAGATAGATTATTGCCTTATGGTTATGTTGACTTATGGGTATCTACTTTTCATTCTTTCGGCGAAAGGATATTAAGGGATCACGCCATCGCTATCGGTTTGGATGCTAATTTTAAGGTCTTACCAACTGTTGATCAATGGCTGGTGTTACGGGACAATATAGATTCACTCCAGCTCAAGTACTATAAACCCCTTGGCAACCCCACCAGCTTTTTGCGGGCATTGGTATCACATTTTTCTCGGCTCAAAGATGAGAATATCTCACCGGCAGCTTATTTAGCTTATGCCAAGAAACTAAGCCCCAAGAAAGACGAGGAGACCGAGCGCGTATTAGAAGCGGCCCAAGCCTATGAAAAATATGAACAGTTACTTAGGGCCGGTGGCCACCTGGATTTCGGTGATCTGATAATGCAAACATTACGCTTGTTCAAAGAGCGTAATAATGTCCTCAAGAGCTACCAGCAACAGTTCAAATATATCCTAGTGGATGAGTTTCAAGATACCAACATGGCGCAGTATGATCTGGTGAAGTTATTGGCCGACCCAAAAAACAATCTGACCGTCTGCGGCGATGATGACCAGTCGATATATAAGTTCCGCGGGGCCGCGGTGTCAAACATTCTAGAGTTTAAGAACGACTATCCCAAATCTAAAGAAGTGGTACTGACCGAGAACTACCGCTCGACCCAGCCGATACTGGACCTGGCTCACAACTTCATCCAGCTCAATAATCCTAATCGTCTGGAAGCCAGGCTAAAAACAGCCAATAAAATGGATGGCCTGCAAACCACCATTGATAAAAAGCTCCACAGCCAGATGACGGAGAAAGGCACGATCGAATTGATATCAGCGCCAACGGCTGATGATGAGATGAAGCAGGTGTTAGCTAAAATAATTGAACTCAAAGAAAAGAAGAATGTCACCTGGGATCAGTTTGCTATTTTGGTCCGGGCCAACAGCCAGGCCGATGATTATATTAAACAGCTGACCAATCAAAATATACCCTACCAGTTTGTAGCCGCCCGGGGATTATTCCAACGACCGGAGATACTGGATCTAATTTCATATTTGAAGTTATTAGATAATTATCATGAGAGCGCGGCGGTGTACCGGGTATTGACCATGCCGGTATTTGGTGTACCGATGAAAGAAGTTGTAGCGCTTAATCAACTAGCCAAGCGAAGATCGATCTCACTGTATGAAGCACTGCATATTGATAACCAGTTGCAAATTACGAGATCAGCCCAAGCCATCACAAAGCTAATTGGTTTAGTAGAGGAGCAGACCGAGCTGGTGCGCACCAAATCAGCCGGACACATATTATATCAATTCCTGACCAAGACCAACTTGATCGATACTCTGCGTAAGCAAAAAAAAGATAATGAAATATTAAATATTTCTAAATTCGTAAAATACGCTTATACTTTTGAGCAAAACAATCAAGATGCGTCAGTACAAAACTTCGTGCGCGAATTAAGTCTGCTTATTGAAATGGGAGAGGACCCGGCCCCAGCCGCGGTAGAGCAGGGCCCGGAAGCAGTTAAAATAATGACCGTCCATGGTGCCAAAGGTTTAGAGTTTGACCACGTCTTCTTGCCCCAATTGGTAGACCGGCGCTTTCCCAGCACGGAGCGCAAAGAGCAGATAGCCGTACCCGATGATCTGGTCCGTGAGATATTATTGGAAGGCGATATGCATTTGGAAGAAGAACGAAGATTGATGTATGTTGCAATCACAAGAGCACGAAGCAGTCTGTATCTAAGCTGGGCCAGAGATATGGGCGGGGTGCGGGCCAAGAAACCCTCACGTTTCCTACATGAGCTTGGTTTAGTAGCAGAAGAGGAGACGAAGAAGAAGCAGAAGCCGTTAGAGCTGGAATTTCAACCACCTGCAGAAATCACTGACAAGAAGCCAGTCCTGCCCTTGCCGACCAGATACAGCTTTACCCAGCTCAAGTCTTTTGAAACCTGTCCCAAGCAGTATCATTATGCGCATATCCTGAAGATACCAACTGACGGTAATGCCAACTTCTCTTTTGGGCGTACTGTTCACAATACAATGAATGATTTTTATCAGAAAGTGACCGCCACTAAGAAGCCTTCATTGAAGGCACTGTTAGATCTATATGATCGGCACTGGATCAGTGAGTGGTACGATTCTAAACAGCATGAAGCCGAGAGAAAAGCAGCCGGCAAAGAAGCGCTAGAGACCTTTTATGAAGCGAACAAAACCAGCTTAAAGAAGCCAAAATTATTAGAGAAAGGTTTCACCATTAAGATAGGTGGTTACTCGTTGCGGGGCGTGATAGACCGGGTAGATGATCTGGGTAAGGGAGAGGTGGAGATCATTGACTATAAAACAGGTAAAGTGCCTAAGACCGACAAGCAGGTTGATACCGATCAGTTATTGATCTACGCTATAGCAGCTCGAGAGGTGTTTGAAGACAATCCGGTGAAAGTAACCTTTAATTATCTGGAAGGCAATGTTCAAAAAAGCTTCTCGTTCGATGAAGCCGAATTCACCGCCATGAAAGATAAAATCTTAACAATGATCGAAGCTATTCAAAAATCTGATTTTAAAGCCACGCCTTCCAAGTTTGTTTGTGGGCGGTGTGATTTCCGTGAGATTTGTGAGGATCGGGTGGTATAAACCGATAAAATAACGTTTTGAACCAATCTCGCGCATTCGACATTCTCAAAGAAGGACACAACGTACTACTTACCGGCTCAGCGGGGAGCGGTAAAACTTTTGTGTTAAATAAATATATTGAGCATCTGAGGGATAAAGAAAGAAATGTGGCGATTACCGCCTCGACTGGCATCGCCGCCACGCACATTAATGGTCTGACCCTGCATTCATGGGCGGGTCTGGGGGCGAAAGATAGTTATACCGAAAAAGAGGTGAAACAGATCATTACTAATAAGAAGGTGGCGACGCGGGTGCTTTTGGCCAGTGTTCTGATAATAGATGAAATATCTATGTTGAATGATTTTCACTTGGATGTGGTGGAGACGGTCTGTCGGAAGATCAGAAAAAGAGACAAGCCCTTTGGCGGGCTGCAAGTAGTGGTGAGTGGAGACTTTTTTCAGTTAGCCCCGATCGGAGCCAATGGCGGCGAGGGCAATTTTATTCATCGCGCTGAGGCTTGGGAGATGGGGGAATTTAAGGTTTGTTATCTTGAGGAGCAGTACCGGCACACTGATGCGAAGTACACTAAGATGCTGAGCAATATTCGGTCCAACAAAGTTTCGGCCAGTACGAAAAGATACATTGAGTCCAGATTAGATAGGGAAGTTAAAGGTAAGATAGTACCGACTAAAATATATACCCGCAACAAAGAAGTTGACGCGGAGAACGATCTACAGCTGGAGCAAATAAAAGCCAAAGAGCACACCTATCATATGGGCGACAAAGGCGATGCCAAGCTTATTACCGGGTTAAAAAAATATTGTCTGGCACCAGAATATTTGGTCTTAAAAAAAGGCGCCGTGGTGATGTTTGTAAAAAACAATTTTGAAAAGGGCTATGTCAACGGTACGATCGGCAAAATTGTTGGCTTTGATAAAGCTGACTTCCCAATAGTTGAAACCACCAAAGGTAACAAAATAGTGGCCCTGCCTGCCAATTGGATCATTGAGGAAAACGAGAAAGAGCTGGCCCGGATCAGCCAGATCCCGCTGCGCCTGGCCTGGGCTATCACCGTTCATAAAAGCCAGGGGATGACGCTGGATATTGCCGAGATAGATCTGAGCCGGTCATTTACCACCGGCATGGGCTATGTGGCTTTGTCCAGATTAAGAGAATTAGCGGGTTTAAAATTGTTGGGTATCAATGACAAGGCCTATCAAGTATCTGATGTGGCCTTGGAGTTGGACGACATGTTGTTGGAGATGTCAAAGGGGAATGAATGAAAATCCCCTCCGCCCCGGACGGATTTTTTGATATTTTAATATGGTATATAATGTAAGTATGAATGAAAATAAAGAAGGAGGGTCAAAAGAAGATCATGAAAACTGGCAAGCACCGAATGCTGAAAACGATTCAGCGGAAGAAGTAACTGCGCTCGATAATTACGAGCCGATAGCAGAAAATCCGATTGAAAAAGTACAGATCGGCCTGGCTCATAATGTAGGTATGTATGATAAGCCAACCAGGGTAGTCATGACATTAAGAGATGGCAAGCAAGTAAGCCTGCCCTGGGAAAAAGCGGTTGATCTCTTACCGCCGGCTTTTAAGGAATCTTCTGACCTTGGCTTTCGCGCCCAAGAATTATTCCAAGACGCCGTAGATTTTGACCTGGCAGTAACGCAAGGATCAGATCTATTCAGTAAGAAAGATAGGGTGGTGGGGAGAATATTAAGTTTAGCTGGAAAGGAAACAAGATCATATGGGTATGCCGAAAAAGTTCAGGATGTTAAACATCAGTTTTCAGATCTAAATAATGAGGCTTTTAAGAATTTGCAAAAAATGATCGAAGTTAAAGGTTTGGATACCACTGAATTGGAAAGAATTAGGGGGGAGATAGATGACCTAGAACGTGAATATACAAAAGCCAAAGGCGAAATCATGCTGCATTATCCAGAAGTCAAGAGAATATATGAAGAAGGATTAGCTCGCCGGGAAAAGTATAAAAAGATGCCTCCGCCCCCAGCGCCTTAGAAAAGGGATAAAAATTCACCCTTAACGGATTTTTGATATACTAAACACATGATCAACTGTGCGGATAAGACAAATGAATAAAGAACGCGATTTTTACCAAGTCTCACTAAAGCTCATTCTTAAAAATAGTAATGAAGAAATTTTGCTCGTGAAAACATTGCCGGAAAACAGCGGCTCTAATTATTATGAGTTACCGGGTGGCCGTATCAATACTGACGAGTTTACGGTACCGCTGACCGAAATACTTCAGCGGGAAATAAGTGAAGAGATCGGCGAGGTCAAATACAAACTCAATCCAGTTCCAGTGGCCGTAGCCAGACATCTAATTCCGGCAAATATTACCGCCAAACATAAGGATATCCATGTCTTATACGTGATCTATGAAGCAACGTATATAAGTGGGGATATTACATTAAGTGATGAGCATCCGGAATTTCAATGGATTGATCTGATAAAAAACGATCCAGAGCAATATTTAAATTCCGGCAATTTAGAAGGGATGCGGATGTACTACTCAAGAAAAAAGACTCTGACGATATAAAATCTGCTCGGCGTACGCGATATAAGAATTGACAAACAAACTCCGTGGTGATTTACTACCAGCGGTAGGGTTATTTAAGTAAAAGGAGTTATTATGCGCGAACGTGAAGAAAATAATTCCCTTGAGGAACTAGCCGCACAGCTCACCACCCACTATGCCAAAGAGCTTAAGGGTGGCGTGGAGAGTCAACAGCTTTCCATTGATGAGGTGAAGGCTTCTGATATGGGAGGTTTTGAGGTGGTAGCGCACGCCGGCACTTCAGAAAAAAGTCTCCGCTCTGTTATGGAAGAGATCGCTGATACGACCAAGGAGACGGTCAGAGCCAATTTCAAAGATTCCGTCATAACAATTGAACCAGCTGACGTTAGTTCTGGGGCCTAAATGGGCCTATACCCGAAACGTGATTGTTACCGCTTGAGGTTTCTTTGCGGGCACCTCACATAAGTGGTAGATCCTTCACGTTTCGGGGTTTATTTTAATCCACTTATGGTATCCAAGCGGCCTCGACGGTTGACATGGGGCCGTTTTTATGATAGTCTGGCTGGTTCGTATTCGCTGCAAAAACTTCTAAGAAAGCACATCGAAAACTTAGGTAGACCGCAAAATCTCTGAAAGGAGATATGTCATGAATCGCTCAAAGATCCTTTATGGACTGTTCTTGGTCATCATTGTGGTTATCGCCATGATACCCATAACCTATGACCTTAAGGTCCTAAAGCCGAGATATCAGCTTCGGGAAGACAGTACTTGGGCCAATGCCCAGGCTATCGCTCTAGGCATCGACATGTGGGCCGAGGCTAATGGTGGTGTTTTGCCAATAAATCTCCTGGATGCCTTGCCCGCACCGGATGGACGAAACGTCATCGACGTCATTCAAGACTACCATGGCGGTGAGATCATCAGCGTGATGACTGGTGCGCCAGTTGTGTACGGTGATCTCGGATGCATGTATCGGAACGACGATTGGTCGTTCTCACGAGCGCACAACAAAGACGGTGTGCTCTATATCATCTATCTCGACCCCGAGACGTGTCAGCCGACAGAATTCGCTCTCAAGGTCTACCGCGGTATGGCGCTGCAGATGTTCTCGACTGCGCCGATACGGTTCTTCACCGCCGGCAGCTACTTTCGCGAGCAGCGACAGCTTGAAGAGGACGCCTAGTCCGCTTCATCGTTATTTCCCTTATGGCTCCTGTGGGACAACCACCACAGGAGCTTTAATTTACACTTAAACGACCATATACAAATTTCTTGTATATTACCCTTGACTATTTAACTAAATAATAGTAAGCCATTAGTAAGTTTTGGTTCTATGAAAAAAGGAGGTATAACAAAAATCGATTAGCCTGGTAAATTGTATCGCTAGACACACTCGAAAAAGGAGTAAAAGATGAGCAAAGACCAGGGCGATTTTACGCTTATTGAGTTAATGCTCGTAGTGGTCATCATTGGCATACTGGCGGCTATCGCCATCCCGAACTTTATCTCGATGCAGACCAGAGCCAAGGAAGCGACGGTCAAGTCCAACACCCACACCGTTCAGCTGGCAGTTGAGGATTTCGGTGTGCAGAACAATGGCGACTATCCCCGGAATCTGCTCGACACCACTAGGCGTGGAGATTCGGTCATCGATATGCTGCCCGGCGGCAAGTCGCTGGAAAACCCGTTTTCCAAGGAGACCAACGTACCGGTTGACTGCTGTCCGCAACTGGAGGGAACTACGGAGTACCAACCGTTTGACAACGACAACGACGGCACGATCGACGGCTATAATCTCGTCGGTTACGGCAAAGGCGGCGCGGCCGTCATTACCCTGACCTCGGGTTCGTAAACCAGTCGTACTACGGGCGAAGAATTCAAAAACTTGCTCGCTAGAGCCTCTTTTAGGGGCTCTTTTATTATAAAAATAAAAGTGGACTACACTCGAAAGTGCAGCCCACCAGGGTAAGAACGTTAGACTGTCTAGCGACAGCCCTTGATTTCCAATAGGCGTATTTCTTCGGCACACGCCTTACCGTGCGGATCTCCCTTCTTCTCTCGCCAGAGGCGAACTCGTTGTCGGGATTCAACTCGGGCGGTGCCGACATCAAGTATGAGCTCGATCGGCCGGTCAGCGTGGGGATCAGGTACAGCAAACCTCCTTTCCGTCCCGTCCGTATATTCGAACGACACCCAGCACATATATTCCTTGCGCGTATCCCACAGTACACGCAACCACAGGTGATATTCACCGCCATCAGCGCTGGTAGAATAGGTAGCGCTATCCTCCCGCTGGTCGGGTTTCTTCCCCACCGAGAGGTCGGTGGGCACCTGCCAGCAATCGACGGTTGTAGTATCGCCACCCGACGTATCGGCTGTGGCCACGATCGAAGCGGTTACTTCGACAGTTGAGTCGAGAGCGTCGGTGACAAAACCGGTGAAAGTGTAAGTACCGGACTCGGTGATAGCAGAAGTAGCCGTTGCTGAATTGCTCAGCAACTCGCTAGCCTGCCAGATGGCGAAACGGTAAGGCCGGACACCGTCGTAAGCCTGCAGGTGCAGGGAGACGACAAGCGGTACTTCCGCTTCGATCGGCATAGCCACTAGCGTAGCTGACAAGGGGACCGTCGGCGGTACCACGACCAGCGTGTCGGTGCCGCCATTGCCGTTATCGGTCGGAATGAAAAGCTCTTCTGAAGAACAACCGCCGATGACGGCTAAGAAGATCAGGATGAGAAACGTGAGCTTTCGCATTATTGCCACCCCCAGGTCTTACCAAACACCGCGCCGAAACGCACAGCCAGGTGATCGTCGGCCGATTCCTGCCAATGCTTGTCGTAACCGTGGGTGACGGTCACGAAGGCGCTGAAGTACTTCTCTACCACCATCAATCCGATCTCGCCGGCCCGGTAGCGATACAAACGACTATCGCCGAATTCGCGCGGCGTCCGGATAAGGTTCTCTTCTTGAAAAACCCCAGCCGTCAGCCACAGAGGCTCGATTAGCCGGATCCCAGCTCGGGCTCCGGAGACACGGTTGAAGGTATCAACACCACCGATTATCGGTATCGAACGGTCAGACGTAAACAGCGAATGACCGAAATGCGCCTGCAGCAGAAACCGACCATCGTAGATGATCGTGCCTACCACGATCGGTACCAAGTCGACAATCGCTGTCCGAGCCAGACCACCCATCAGACTCAAGCTGATAAGCGTCGTATCGACGTTGGTTATCGATTTCTCGATGACCGTTGTCTTTTCGACGACCGTTGGCGTTGAGGGGACGGCATACACTTTGGCATAGCAAGTCAGCTCGCGTGACGGTATATACCGGACAGCCAAGCGCTTAAGACCCCGGCTTTTGAGCAGGTTGACGACCGACTGCATGCGTGCGCCGGTCTCACCGCCGTCGTACATGGCGTTGAACCAGTCAACATTGGCCGAGACCTTGCGCTGGGCCTTAGCGTCCCGCCACTTTGTCGTGTCAGTTGACACTTCGCAGTAGAATTCAGCTAGCCCGCTATTGACCAGCTCGATCTGCCGGGCAAAATCAGCCGGCCAGTCGACCGTTGCCGGATCGATGTCCAGGCCGGGATCGCCAGGCGACAGCTGGATCACCAGCGTATCGCTCACAGCCTCGCCAGCAGTAACTGCCATCGGGCTGAGCAGCAGTACAACGACTAATTGAAGTATCCTGTTCACAGATTTACCTCCTCTGGTTTGGGTACTTCCTTACACGTCTTCTAGGTTAGAAAAAGTTTTCAAACAACCCACCATTTTAAAAATGGTGAATAGCAAAACATATCACAATTGGGGAAAATGTCAATGGCAGATACTACTATATAAAAAGCGCCCGGTTATACCGGGCATTTTTTATGGGCTTTTATATTAGCAATACTTATTGTCTGCTCGCCAGCCACTCTGCCGGATCATACCAGGAGCCAAGTTCTGATTCACTGGCGACATAGCCGCGGATATTAATACTGGTGCCTTTTAATAGGCCAAAATGTAAATGCATGCGCTCACCGCCGGTTTCAGCCGTACCACCAGTGCCAAGATAGGCAATGCGCTCGCCATTAGTAACGCTGTCACCCACATTTTTAGTTATTGAACTCAGGCGGACATGACCGTAGACAGCAGTAATAGTATCGTCGGCGACTATATGTTCTATAAGCATCACACCACCGTAGCCTGAAGCAGTGCTGGCATGCTTGATCACGCCATCAGCCAGGGCATAGACGGGGACATCAGTATTTTGCTCCAGCTCAGTCGTTTCCAAGTCGACAGCAGTATGGTAACCCGAAAAACGCTCCGGCTGGACCGGAGAGTTTGCTGGGGTTATATACTGGCCAAAGCGCTTCTTGGTGATGCGGTCTTGAAAATCATCCATCGGGTAAGTGACCGCACTTTCATCGGCTGTAAATATGATTGAGTTTAGAAAGTCAGCAAACACTTCATCACTTACTTCGGGAGCCTTGCCGAAGACATAAAAAATTGTTGGCGAATCATCAGTTGATCTGATATCAGTGACCCGATGTTCAATATTGCGCCAGCTGGGTTGAGCGGGGAATTCAGCTACACCAGCTTTTTTCTCTATGATATAAGTCACTACCGGGCGGCCATTGATAGTTGATTCAGTCCGGCTTTTAATGTCGACAGTCGTCAGGGTTAGAAAACTGGAGGCGCTAAAGTATTTTATAAAAATTTGCGATTTTTCCAGCGTGGTATCGTCAGCAGTATCAGGATCATAGATATTAAGGGCTTGACTGCCGCTAACCGCTTCAGCCATCCAATCAGTTGGGATATCAGCCGTAAAGGAAATATTACTGTCCAGACCGGTAACTTGAGCAGTGGAAAAAGCCGCTGTAACCGATTCCTCAGATTTGGTATTGGTATTTTCTATTGAAGTATTAGCGCTGGCTTGGCCTTGATCGCTAGTTGTTGTTGGTGGTGCCACATCATTAGTAGCTTGTTTATTCGAACTTACATACCAAATAACTCCGCCAATTAATATGACTGCTATTATCACGATAATTAATGTTTTACTCATTGGTTTACTATAGCGGTTATAAAGTAAAAATTAAAGCACCTCGATCTAAGTCGAGATACTATGAGTGCCGGAACACGATCCGGCGGATACGGCTGGTGGTCAGGATACAGCGGTCGTCTTTAGCATACTTTTGGTCGGTTAGAAATATATCTTGCGGACTTTAACTTTTACTCAATAAAGTGTAAATTAGATATATGAAAAAACTTATCTTAGCTTCACGCGGCACCTTTATTACTGATGGTCAGTATGATATTTTTGATAAACCAAAAAATGAAATTAAATGGGCCCATATAATTACCGCCGGTAATAGCGTGCCGAATAAGACATATCTGATTAAGCACCGCGAGCGGCTGACGGAACTGGGCTGGGATTTTGAGGAGATAGACATTGCCGGCCAGACACCAAATGAATTGCGAGATATACTCAAGGATAAAGATGCTATCAATATGGTTGGTGGTAATTCATTTTATCTCCTAAAAAGTATCCGGGAAAGCGGTTTCAAGGAAGTACTTGATGAATTCTTAGAACGGGGCGGTGTATATTGCGGTGCTAGCGCTGGTTCTTACGTTTGCTGTCCGACTATAGAAATGGCCGGTTTAAAAGACCCGAAAAAATTTGATCACCACGGAGTTACCGATCTGACAGCTATGAACCTGGTGCCTTTTCTGATCATTGCCCATTATACAAAAGATTTTGAATCATTGGTTGAGCAGCTTAAAGTCAAGACAAAATATGAGGTCAAGATCTTGACTGACCAGCAGGCAATAAAAGTCGTCGATGATAAGATCGAATTAATAGAAGATCCCAATATTGAGTCAAAAGATTTTGGTGGCTAAAAACCCATTTATTTTATGGAAAACCAAGAGTTAGATAAAAACCCAAAAAGAGCCTGGCTACCGGATAGTAAACGAGGGAAAAAGGCTCTATTACTTCTGGTCATAGTTGCTATCTTAATCGGTCTCATGCCGATCATGCCGGGACTGCCTGATATTCGAATATTAAGAGTGATCGTCGCTATTACATTAACTCTATCGATTGTTGTTTTATCTATAATCGGCTTGGTTTTTTCCAGCCAAGCAATTTTTAAGCTCGGCGACCGAGCAATATTAATTATTGTCGCCTTTATACTTTACTGTCTTCTAGCCGCCATTATTATATTGTTTTTCACGGCCGAATTAATATTTCCTCACTAAGAACTATTTTAATATACCAATACCAATGTGGCCGATCACAACAGACTGTTCAAGGATTTCCTGACGTCAGCACTAGACGGCACCAATGTCATTTCCAACCACGGCACTACCCGTACTACCTGGTTGACAATAATGATGTATTAGCTTATAGTGGACATATTGGTGGCGTGGTCCACCAATTTTTTTATGTGGCGATTGTTCGTCTTCTCTTTGACCCGTTTGAAATGTATTTCTAACGGGCTTTAATTTATAAAAATAAACCCCTACCATCATCGCTATAATAGCTAGGTAGGGGGATTTCGTTTCTTAGTCGCGAAACGTTTCCGGTCTTGGGTTCCAAGAACCATTGGCTTCGCCGTAGGTCAGGCAATGACCGCCGTCGTAGACGAACGTTACGGTGAAGTAGTACAGCGGATCTCCAGAGCTGGGCATGCCCTTGCCGTAAAAACTGATGTACAGGGTAACCGTCAGCTCTTTATCCTCAATGCCGACTTCAATGCGCGTCGACTTGGCAAATGGCTCCCGCAGTAACTCATTGATGGTCTTGAACTCGTAGTTGTCTTCTGGTGTGGGAATGTAGAACATCCCCATCAATGGACCATCTTTGAGTTTGGCCGGACACTCGATTTCGCCCGGACGTTCGGTAACGCAGGCTATCACCAACAGGTTGATGAAGTCGAGAGCATACCGAAAGCCTGTGCTCAAAACGATGTCTGGTTCGCTTTCTATCCGTCGGCGCATCTTGCCGGTGTAGAAAGTCGTCAGCTTCTTTAACATCGCGATTCTCCTCCTGGTTTTAGGAAGACGGCTCAGCTAGGGCCGTAGGTGACAAAACGAACAACTGATTTATGCCTGGTAATTATCACAAAAACAGTTGAATGTCAATGGTTATAGTGTCACTGACTTTTTGATTTTTAAGTGGAAAATCGGATATAATGATAATAGTATGGATAAAAATATTATCATAATTATTTTAATAATAGTGATATTTATATTAGCCAGTATTTTGGTTTATAATTTTTGGTGGCCGGAATCGTCTAATAACAGTATTAATACAAATGTTATCGATGCCGCTACTGATTATCCGGAAATTTCGCTTTATAATAAAGTGTGTGCACTAGAAGTTCTAGAAACACTCTACTATGATGATCTAGAACTTTTTCCATTTGACCATGATATCACGCCAGAAGGAATTGTACCAAAGGGTGGAACTTACTTTAAAGAATCAGACAATTTTAATGAGACAAAATATCCAGAGATCAAAGACTGCTTCTCGCACAAATCGAAACCGGCTCAAATTGGCTTGTAATATAACACTGCGCCCGGCTCCGCCGGGCGCTTTTCGTATTCCCTTTGATTTTTGGGTTGAATAGTGTAGGCTAGTGTAGCTAATTAATAAATTACTATATGGACTATAAAAAATATTCACACAACATACGCAACACAGTGTCACTACCCTTTATCTGGGTCACTATAATTCCCTTACTGGTCATTGATCTGCTGACGGAAATTTATCACCGCGTATGTTTTCCTTTGTATGGACTGCCACGTGTTAAGCGGGGGACGTATATTAGGATCGATCGCCACAAACTCAAGTATCTAAACTTAGTCGATAAGCTGGGTTGTGTGTACTGTGGTTATGCCAATGGCTGGCTGCTATATGCCGCGGACATTGCCGGGAAGACCGAACAGTACTGGTGTGGTATTCGTCACCGTGAACACGGAGATTATAAAGCTCCCGAACATCACCAGAACTTTGTCGACTACGGCAACGAACAGCAATTCAAAGAACGCTACAGCAAATAATTTGACCTTGACCCGTTAGAGATCTTTAACGGGTTTTGATTTTTGGGGTGAAAATAGTAAATTTAAGACACAATAGTATAATTAGTTCTTAATATATTGAAAACGTCTGTAATCGTAAGAAGCTTTTAGTAAATTCTTTAGGAGGCGTATGATGCGTTTCGAAAAGATCGATGGACAAACTCACATTTGGGTGGGAGAAGGTGAAACCGAATTTATGGTACTGATGGCTATTGCTAAAGTCTCGTTCTCATTAGCCAAACCGGCCGGTTCACCGCCCAGTAAAATGTATGATCCAGACGAGGTTATGGATGATACTTTAGCCAGCACTCACATCCTTCTCGGAATGTCGGAGATCCTGTACCTGGACTACGCCCACGGCCGCACCTGTAAAACGGCGTTAGCTCGAGTAGAAGATTTTCATTTTGTGTTCAACAACGCAATGTTTGAACCAGACCGCGGCGATCCAGCCCCGATGCTCGAGGAGGTTAAGAAATTCTTAGCCACCAATAAATCCTGATCGAGTGCCCCCTCGTTTTCGACCCGTTCCCACCAGCTGGGCGCGGGTTTTATCTATACCCAAAACAGGCGTCTCGCCTCGCTCGGCGCCGTAAACCCTTGACCTCGGGCTGATTTTATAGTAAGCCAAGAGTAGTTTTTGGTTCCTAAAGCAAACGAGGAGGTGAGTTTATGTCAGTCAAAGTTTGGAACGGTTTAGTCTGGATACTCGCCCCGCTGGTAGTGGCAGCAGACTTCGGGCTGTTCTGGTACTTTCAGAAAGCCTCAGAGCAAGGTACCGCCATGACCATACCGCATTTTTTTCTGGTGCTCCTGTTTGCCTCCCTGCTCCTGCCCGTACCGCTCATCCTGCTGGGTCAGCGACCACCACCACTCACCAGACGGACGATCGCTCAAGCGGCCAGAAAGATAATCTCAGTCATGTTCAGCGGCGAAGGATTCTTTTTCCCGGCCTGCTACCTGATCGCCTGCTGGGTCAGTGTCCTGATGGACTCGTATTACATCTTGACCTTGCTGACCATTGCCGGCGGGTGGGCGTTCGCCAATGCGGTACTGGTGATTGTGGCCGTTGATTCAGCCAGCTGACAGGACCATCGCTCCCAATGTTTCTTGGCCGTAGCACTTATGTGCTCACGGCCTTTTATTTTTGATCCCATTATTCAACGGGACAAGTTTTTAGGGCGAAAAAGAACATAGTATAGCATTGACACATGCTAGAATATTTGATTAATTGATTAATCAATTCTTTTACATTTTTGAGCTGAAACCAAACGGAGGAGGTTGGCCTTGAAGCTTCAAAATAATATCGGTCGTACTTGTGGCAAATGCAACGCTTGTTGCAAAACCTACTCTGTGCCGGGAATGAGCAGAGATAGCTCAGGCTGGTGTCAGCATTGTGATATCGGTCGGGGTTGCGCCATCTATGAGGAGAGACCAGAAGTCTGCCGTTATTTCACCTGTGCCTGGCTGAACGGTACCGGCGATGAAAGTTGGCGACCTGATCGCTTCGGCGTCATGATTGACGTACAGGATGTACGAGTAGGTGGACGAGTCGTCGGCGTGTTGCACCTTTGGGAAATTGTAGTTGGCGGCCTAGAGAAGGACGTGATCAAGGAAATGGCCGAGCTACACTTGGCCAAGGGCTTCATCGTTGTAAAACACACCCCAGCAATGGGGCTACTTTACCGGGGTGAAGTCAGCGCCCGCAAACATCTTTTCACTCCAACTGAAGTGGAAGAGATGAAGGCGCTCGAACTCTAACAGAGCTTCCAATCGGAGGCTCTTTATTTTATATAAATCACAGGCGCCTCGCTTTGCTCGGCGCCGCCATATTTCTATAATATTTACGAACTAGAAAAATTTAGGTTATAAAAAAACAAGCCCGAGTGTTTGCTACTCAGGCTACTAAGATAGGTATGGCCTGAGATTTCGGGCTAGTGTCGGTTCTCTGATATAGTGCAGGACCTGGCCACAATCCACACGGCGGAAATAAATAGCTGGATAAAGACGCTGATCGCCAATATGATAACAGCTGTCACCAGTCGGTTGTGGTCGTTAGAGTATTCGGGCACGAGCTGAGAAACAAGCTGTGCACCAACGAAAAGTACGAGATGAAGGAGAGATAAGATGGCATAGAGCACATCAAGTTGATCGACGGTTTTACGCCTACCCTCTTCAGTGAATGGGTAGTCGTAGTTATCCTGGGGATTGCCCATTTTCCAAACCTCCATGGTTTTAGGACTAGAATGTACCAATAAAAATATAGGCTTGAATATTGATATTGTCAAGGATTATTTACTGGGCATTATCGTCTTCCCTTTGGAAGGAAGGGGCTTTTATCCCGTAAGTCGTAGACTTTCGGGATTGATTTTCGGGGTGAAATATTATTTATAATACTATTGACTTAATATTAATTTTATATTAGGTTAAACAGTCAAAATTTGGGTTTTTTTACAACTGAATACAATAGTCTCTAATAGGTTTTAGCAAGAATTCAAACAAGGAGGAGAACCTTGAGCAAGAAAAAGGATGTATTGGCAGTGTCACTGCGACGGTTTTACAGTAGCGCCGATCCGGGTAAAATAAGAAAATTAGCCCGGAAGATAGCCACGTTTATCAGACAGCAACCGATGGACGAGCAAGGCTCCACCCTGATGCGTCTGGCTAAACTGATCAGTCAGACACTGAAGTTGGACGAAGCTGAGCTAGAGGGTTATCGCGAGCGTCACATCGTTCTGGGCAAAGAAGTCAGCCGGGTCTTTCTCGAGCAGGCCAATATGCTGCTGATAAATAGGAACTTTTTGTCGCAATTGCAGCCAAAGCAGGCAAGTCTTGAAACCTTTAGCGGTGAAATGATCCTGCGGTCTGGCTTTTGTCATCAGATAGGCTCGTCGCTAACTGAAACCTTGCGTTTTTGTCGACTGATCTTTGCCGAGGTGGCCAAGATAGATGAAAAGGAAAGCGCCGAGCTTAGTACAGCTGAACTGAAAGCTTCCGTGAGTGATAATCCAAACGTTGCGATTATCGGCTTCGTCTTTCAGTCCTTAGCAGTCGCCGTTGATGATGGTGCGCCGCAGAAACTTTGGTTTACCAATTTGATTGAGGCGGCGGGCAAGGGTAATACCGAAGTTGATTGGTATCTCGAATCAGCACAGAACATCGTGGCGCAATTTGCCGTTACGCAAGGGCGAAAAAGCGCTGATGTGATGGCGCAAAAAGCCCTAGACCTGCAAGTCAAAGGGGCAACCAAGTCCGAAAAGTTTCGACTCTTTTTCGTCACTGACTGGTCAAACCCGCGCATTGTGGTACCGGATCGCCTCTATGCAAGAGTGTGCCGGTTGCACCAGCGTCGAACAGAAAAGACAGAACGAGACATGCGGGCGGCTGCAGAATTCCGTCGCTGGTTTCTGGGAAATGCTGACACAATTTCGGAAGTGTTTGACCGCTGGTGTCGGGAAATTGTTGAGAAGCGCCGCTCATGGATAAGGCCAATGGGATGTGATTCCTTCCTGGTGAAGGTCACGCCGCTGACGGCAGTGGGTATCACTTCCTTCTCACTTTACCGGGAAGACGAACAGGTCCCGAACGTGAAATTGTCACTGGCGATCAGAAAATCCGGCGGCAATATTCTTTCTCGGTATTGGGCTTACCTGCGCGATTTTCAACTGGTGGCTGATAACATCATATTTGAGAACTGGCAGGATTTTGAAATGGCCTATCTCCGGTCAGTTCTTGAGGTTATCATCGTGGACGCTATTCATCGTGTCGTTGTTCGGCCGAAGACCAAGGACCTTAGTGGGGAAAAAATCGAGCGAGAAAAACTACCGGCAAGGAGGAACTATGAAAAAAGGGTAGTTGTTCGGCCGTTCATTCGTCGTCTCCCTCTTGGTCATAAGGCCAGTGACGCGGCCAAAGAGCTGGCCTTTCTAGAAATAGGCTTGGTTCTGCCTGATGATGTGACTTATGTCCAAAGTCATGATCGCTGGGCCGGCCTGCCGGAAGGAAAGCCGGCACCAATGTTCGTCTATACAGACGATGCGGTAAAGAAGTCGGTCACCGAGTGGAGTACAAAAACTAGTACCTCAGCGCCATGATGGCGCTCTGGTCAACTCACAGAGCCTCTTTTGAGGCTCTTTATTTTACATTAATAACAGGCGCCTCGCTCCGCTCGGCGCCGCCGTCTTCCCTTTGATTTTTAGGGTGAAAGCGGGTAGGATGGTTATGATGTAAAATGAGTAGAAAATACATAAGAGCCCAGCAGCTAGGAAATAAGGGGGAAGCATTTTTTGAAAGTCTCCTTTCCGAAAAATCATTGGTTCATAAAATTGATAGATCAAAAGATATCGGCTTTGACTTTCTGTGTGAATGGGTGTCAGGCGAGCGTCCTTCTAGACTACTTTTTGGAGTACAGGTAAAAACAAGAAGTAGAATTAGAGAGATAGAAGGAGGAATAAGCCGGCTGAACGGTTTATCTCAATTTAAGATTAGAACGGATGTTCAAGTTAGTAAAGATACTCGGGAATATTGGAAAGGTTTTGATTTTCCAATTTTCATGTTTCTTATTCACTTCGGTAGATCAGCAGCTAATGTTTATTATAAAAGATACACCCCAGTACTACATAATACAGCAAAGGAGGGGGAAGAGTATTTTTATAAAGTTAATAATGGAAATAAATTCCTTGCCATTATTCAGAGAGATGACAGCCGAAGCGGTGGTTTTTGTAGAGATCTGTATATTGACCATCTTCGTTGCCAATATAATAAAGGCATGCTCAGTGGAATTGATCCCCGTGATCTAGGTTTGGAAGGGTACCGAAAAGGAGATATTTTTTCTGATATTGTTAGTAAATATAGGGAAAAGATAACTCAGACATTAAGAGAATATGAATCATTTGGGGGTTGGTAGTAAAAAAACTAAGCTATGAATATGTTCTCAATATTTGATAAGTTAATACTTCGAATTAAAACTCTATTTGATTTATCAAAAAAAAATACACAAATTCAAAAAAATATAATAAATCAAAAACACATCAATGGTTCGCCAATTAATATTCAGAATCCAAATATTAATGTTGGAATAGACCCCCCCACGCTTGAAAGTTTTACGAAAAGATTATCTGATTCCAATTGGTCCGAAAAATATATTGGTAACGATAAAAAATGGATATGTGATAATGATGCGGCTTATGAGATAACGATAGGTGAATCTGAAGGTGAATTTGATGAGGAGTGGACCAAGGGACATCCTGATCCAATAGTCAGAAAATATCCCGTTTATCTACTAATTAATGGATCAAAAAAGGAAGAACTGATATTTATTTCTTTAGATGGTGGAAGATATTTTATACCATTGCCTGAAAAGAAAGTAATAGATGAAAAATCACTTCCGATATACTATTACGATCATAACAGTATCATATTTAAAGTTGCATCTATAATAGGAGATTATTATCGATACCCAAACATTATCAAATTTGCGAGTAGTAAAAAAATTGAAATTACCTGATGCTTTCTTAGTTGCCCCCACCCCCAAAAACTGGTAAGAAAATAAGACCCTTTTTTTGAGCAGTGGGTCTTTAGGTCATCTGCTTTTGCTCGCGGGAGGTGCTACGAGCAGAACTTAATCTTTGTAGTTCTCGATCCGGCCTTTGCGGTTGCGAAAGTCGAAGTTAATGATGTGCATGTGCGCACCGTTTTTGTCAATCGACCGGCCTTTGAGTATCCAGCATTCACCTGAGGTATCCTCACGCTCCATTCCCAGTATGACGGGAAAAATGGATTCTGGCTTTACTGCAAAATCGGAACCGTCTGAATTCCAGCCCCTTGGTCCGGTCTTGAACTCCACCCTTTTTTGTTCGTGATTTTTCCCCACAAACAGGGAGATAAGTACATCGAACTTCGATGGACCATCGATTACTTCTAATTGCCACGATGCCATCCGGCACCTCCTTGAAAAGAACTGATTTCCTTGGGTTAGGTGGAAATCACCAACCTACTTATCCCACAGCATGGGACGACCTACTCATCCGAGTTAGGAATTACTGAACCGAGAAAGATAACATAAACTTGCTTAATTGTCAATGAATTAAGTTGTCAGAAGCGCTTAAACTTGGTAAAATAACGACCAGTTTTTAAACTATGTCACTGAAGAAATACCTGATATCTATTAGCGTCTCAACGCTTCTTGCTTGGCTGTCATGGGTGACAGTCCTGTTTTATATAGACCCCGAAGCTGGCTGGTTGGCTCACGTTCTTTTCCACGGCGCACTTTTCTTAGCCATCATGGGCACATTTTCCGTCATCGGTTTCTATGTCCGGGCTAAAATTTATCACGAGATAGCTTTATTTAAGCACGTCGGCATCTCTTTCCGCCAAGCGGCCTGGCTGTCCCTGTTCTCCATCGGCTCGCTGGTCTTGATGGGCGCGGAGCTGTTTGCCTGGTGGAGCGTATCAATATTTGCCTTATCATTAATAATTTTAGAAATATTTTTCTTGTCCAGCACGAAAGAACCAAAACACGGACATGATAGATGATATTAGTAAACTGGCTAAAGAAGCCAGAGCCAAATTAAACAAAACCCAGACCTTTGCTGAATTAAAGAAAGTTGAAGGCTTACTCTTGGGCCGCCACAGTCAACTGCGGGCCATCTTGGGCACGCTTAAGAAGCGGTCGTCTGAGGACCGTAAATCTATCGGCAAAGCGGCCAATGACCTCAGGCAGGAGCTGGTCAAAACAATCCGGGAGAAAGAAGCCACCCTGACCGCTACCCAGCCTATAAGTGAAGCTTTTGATCCGACGGTTAGCGGCAGTCATTATCGTTTTGGCCATCTGCATCCGCTGGAGAAATTCATCCGTAAAGTCGAAGATATCTTTGTGTCGATGGGCTTTGAGGTACTCAACGGACCGCAAGTAGAAGAGGAAAAATATAATTTTGATCTGCTAAACATCCCCAAGAATCATCCGGCCCGTGACCTGATGGATACTTTTTATATCAAGGGCGCCAATAATCTAGTGTTGCGCACCCATACTTCACCGATGCAGGTGCGGGCGATGGAAAAAAGAAAACCGCCTATCAGATTGATAGTACCGGGACGGATGTTTCGCCACGAAGCGACTGACGCCTCACACGAAGCGATGTTCTACCAGTGCGAGGGACTAGTCATCGCCGAGGGCATCAGAATTACCGATCTGATCGGCACTTTAGTAAATTTCACGCAAACCGTATTTGCCCGGCCGATCAAGTACCGCCTGCGTCCGCACTATTATCCCTTTGTCGAGCCGGGGATGGATTTTGATCTGCAGTGTATCTTCTGTCAGGGGCAGGGCTGCCGGGTATGCGGCCAGACCGGCTGGCTGGAGATGCTCGGTTCCGGTATGGTCCATCCTAAGGTGTTGAAAAATATGAACGTTGATCCGGCCAAATTCACCGGCTACGCTTTTGGTCTGGGTATTGACCGCTGGATGATGCTCTACTACGGCATCAAGGATATCCGTCTGTCGTATAGCGGTAATTTAGAATTCTTAAGTCAGTTTTAATATATGCAGGTACCTTACTCCTGGTTAAAAGAATATTTGAAGACCAAGCTAACTTCCGAAGAGCTGGCCGAGCAGTTTACTTTGTCCGGTTCTGAGGTAGAGAAAGTAGAGCATTTAAAAAAGCTGGATGAAAAGATAATAATCGGCGAGATAAAAACCATCGTCAAGCATCCGCAGGCTAACCGCTTGCAGATCGCTAAGGTTGATATTGGTAAAGACCGGGTCTTTGATATTGTCTGCGGTGCCGATAATATCAAGCCGGGACAGAAAGTGCCGGTAGCCCAAGTTGGCGCCAAGCTGGCCAATGGACTGGTCATCGAAGCGGCGGTCATCCGCGGCTACAAATCACTGGGCATGCTGTGTGCTGAAGATGAGCTGGGATTGGGCGACGACCATCAAGGTATTTATATATTGGACAATGATTTCAAAGTCGGCCAAACCCTCAACCAGGCTCTGGGCACCGGCGATACTATATTACACTTTGCCCTGACGCCCAATCGGGCTGATTGTTTCTCTATTGTTGGCTTGGCCCGGGAAGCAGCCGCGGTGTTAAATATTCCCTGGCAACCGCCAAAATGGGCCTTAGCTGATAAAGACACAAAAGACAAGCCAATTGCCAAACACATGCGGGTGTCAGTGCGGGAGCAAAAATTATGCCCGCGTTATACGGCCCGCTATATTAAAGACGTCCAAGTCGGTCCGGCACCCTTATGGATCAAGAATAGACTGATCAAAGCCGGTATCAAGTCAATAAATAACATCGTTGATATTACCAATTATGTCATGCTGGAGTCCGGCCAACCTTTACACGCCTTTGATGCCTCGCTAGTCAGCAATCAGTCGATCATAGTCCGCCGCGCCCGGGCCGGTGAGAAAATAATGACCCTGGACGAAGAAGTAAAAAAATTAGATAACACCACACTGGTAATTGCCGATGCCAAGAAAGTGGTTGCCATTGCCGGCGTGATGGGCGGACAAGACAGCGGCATCAGTCAGTCGACCAGAACGGTCATATTAGAATCAGCTGTCTTCAATCCGGTGTCGATCAGACAAACTTCACAAAAGCTGGAGCTGAGGACCGAAAGTTCACACCGCTTTGAAAAAGGCGTTGATATGGCCATGACCCCGCCAGCGCTTGATCGGGCGGCCAAGCTGATAAGCGAATTAGCCGGTGGGCAAATAGTAAACGGCCGGATTGATACACCAAAACAATCAACCAAGGACAGGTCAGTAACAGCCAGTATAACCAAGATCAATGATCTGCTGAATACAAATTTGTCGGCTAAGAAGATAGCTGAATATCTCGGTCGTCTGGGATTAGCGGCCAGCATTAAAAAAGATAATTTGACGGTCAAAGTTCCCAGCTGGCGTTTTGATATAAACATCGCCGAGGACCTGGCTGAAGAGGTAGCCCGCTTGCATGGCTATAATAAACTTAAACCAACCCTTATGTCCGGCCAGTTAAAACCGGTCGGCCTGCCGATTGCGCGGCAGATGGAAAGAACGATCAAGGATTTCTTAGTCGGTAAAGGCCTGACTGAGGTCATGACCTATTCTTATTACGGCGAGGAGGAAAAGTTATTGTTTGATGGTGGTCCTCTGTTAGAGATCGCTAATCCGCTCAGTCAGGAGCAGAAATACATGCGCGGTTCACTGATCCCGAGCTTATTTACCATCTTAAAAAAACAAGACCAAGACTTTATCGGCATATTTGAGATCGGGGATGTCTTTAGACCAAAAAGTAACACCGTCCGACCAGCCGAACACCGCCAGCTAGGACTGGGTTATATAATACGAGAGGGCAAAGCCAATCAGCCGCCGGAAACCCGCTTGCAGTATCGCTGGCTGAGAAGCATCGTTGACAGTCTATTGGCTGAATTTAATATATCCGATCCGCAGTATGTAAATAATCCTCAGTCAGGCTGGCTGGTAAAAATTGATATTAAAAGCGGCGGTCAGCTGATCGGCACGATAGCTATCACCGCTTTACCTAAAAAGCCGAAAGTACTATTTGCTATGGTCGAACTTAATTTTGACCAGCTGCTTAAATTAGCCAGTCCGCCGGAAGTAAGCGAGAAGCCAAAATATCAGACCAATCAGCGCGATATTGCCTTTTGGGTCAAAGATTCGGTCCAGTGGCAGGCGATAGATGATAGTTTAAACAACATCAGCGATCTGATCACCGGAGTTGAGCTGTTTGATATTTATCACAGCGCAGAGCGCCGTAATCAGCGCAGTTTGGCGGTCAGATTTACTATCCAGGCTAAAGATCGAACACTGAAAGGCCAAGAAGTGGATAACCTGATAAAGGAAATAATTATTCATTTGCGTGACAAATTTGGCGCCCAGATAAGAGACAAATAGGGTCGCAATTTAGCAGTCACCACCAGCTAATAAATCAGACCAGGCCAATTGTAATATAATGGCTAATATTAGCATAATAATACTGGCATAAAAGTCTTGATTTATAGCTGAAAATTTGCTAATATTTAGTAGTCTAAAGTTAAGAAAAATTACTATAAAAAATGCCCAAAAAAGCTAAAGGAACGATTGCTAAAAAATTACCTAAAAACGTAAAAGAGGCAAAGACAACCAGCGAATATACCGCCAAGCAGATCACCGTGCTTGAGGGGTTGGCCCCGGTCAGAAAACGGCCGGGTATGTATATTGGCAATACTTCGACTGAAGGTTTGCATCATTTGGTCTGGGAAGTAGTTGATAATGCCATTGATGAAGCGATGGCCGGGTTTTGTGACGACATCATTGTTAATTTACTGCCCGATTCGAAGGTTTCGGTAGAGGATAATGGCCGCGGCATCCCGGTCGATAGGCATAAACAGACCAAAAAATCAGCTCTTGAGACAATTATGACCACCCTGCACAGTGGTGGCAAGTTTGGTGAAGGCGGTTATAAAGTATCCGGCGGTCTGCATGGAGTGGGTGTAGCGGTGGTAAATGCTCTATCTGATTATGCCAAAGCCGAAGTACACCGGGATGGTAAGATCTGGGTCCAGGAATATAAACGCGGCAAAGTAGTAAAAAAGGTAGCCTCAACCGGGACGACAAAAAAGACCGGCTCAATAATATATTTTCACCCCGATCCGGAAGTATTTGAAACTTTAGAATTCAAATGGGATTTAATTTTAACCCATCTCCGGCAGCAGGCCTATCTGACCAAAGGCGTAGCCATCCACGTCTACGATAAACGCGACAGTAAGAATTTTAATCAATATCATTTTCGGTTTGAGGGCGGGATCAAATCATACGTCCGGCATCTTAACCAAAACAAAGACAGCAAACACGAGATGCCGTTCTATGTCGATAAGACCGAAAGTGGTGTTCAGGTAGAAGTAGCCTTGCAGTATGTTGATGATTATAAAGAACAGATCTTTTCCTTTGCTAATAATATCCACACCGTCGAAGGCGGTATGCACCTGATCGGTTTCCGCACGGCCTTGACCCGGTCACTCAATAGCTATGCCCGCAAGCAAAAATTCTTTAAAGAAAAGGACGGCAGCTTTAGCGGTGAGGATGTCCGTGAGGGATTGACGGCTATAATCAGCGTCAAGGTACCCGAACCGCAATTTGAAGGACAGACCAAAGCCAAGCTGGGCAACGCTGAGGTCAAGTTAATAGTTGATGGCATAGTTTCCGAAGGGCTGAAAACTTTTATGGAAGAACATCCCCGCGACGCCGAAGCGATGGTGGGCAAGGTGTTGCTGACGGCCAGAGCTAGACAGGCAGCCCGAGCGGCCCGGGAATCAGTACTGCGCAAGGGGGCCTTGGACGGTCTAACTTTACCCGGCAAATTAGCTGATTGCAGCTCTCGAGATGCCTCAGCTTCGGAACTATTTCTGGTTGAGGGTGATTCGGCTGGTGGCTCGGCCAAGCAAGGGCGCAATCGTGAATTCCAGGCGATCTTGCCCTTACGCGGTAAAATATTGAACGTCGAAAAAGCTCGACTGGATAAAATGCTGGCCAACAACGAAATCAAATCCTTGATAATAGCCATGGGGACCAATGTCGGTGAGCAGTTTGATCTAGCTGGCTTGCGCTATCATAAGATCGTGATCATGACCGATGCTGACGTTGACGGGTCTCATATCAGAACCCTGCTTTTGACCTTGTTCTATCGCTATTTTCCTGAATTGATCAAAGCCGGTCATTTATATATTGCTCAGCCGCCATTATATCGAGTCCAGCGGGGCAAGGAGATAAAATATGTCTATAAGGAAGAAAATCTAGACCAAGTAAAGAAACAATTACTAGGCAAGGTCAAAGAAACCGCCAAACCAAAAACGGAAGCAGCTGAAGAAGAGTCTCAGGAAAGCCGGGAAAGCCAGGAAAACCAGGAAAATAGCGGCGATATCGGTGTCGGCGAGAAGTTAAAAGGCGGCCTGGTCATCCAGCGGTATAAGGGTTTAGGCGAGATGAATCCCACCCAGCTATGGGATACGACGATGGATCCAGAAAAGCGTCTGCTGAAAATTGTAGCTGTCGAAGATGCTCAGAAAGCGGGCCAGGTCTTTGAAATATTAATGGGTAATGATGTCGCCCCGCGTAAGCGTTTCATCCACACTCACGCCAAAAGCGTAAAAAATCTGGATATTTAATTATAAAATATCTTTAAACTTGACGTTATTTTAATACTGCATTATACTGGTCTTAGATAAACCTTAAAGGCCCGAACTGGGCTTTTTAAAGACGTTGAATTTAGCTAAATGAGCAATAAAGTAATCGATTATTTTAAAGAAGCGCGTCATGAATTAAAGAAAGTAGCCTGGCCGACGCGTAAGGAAGTAGTCCAAAGCACTATTATGGTCATTGTGATATCTCTTATAGTAGCGGCCTTTTTAGGCACCTTGGACTTCATTTTTAATATCGGTTTAGAGAATATATTATAATTTATGCCTAAACAAACTTTAAAACAGGGACGACGCTGGTATGTACTTCACACCTACTCCGGTTATGAGGAGAATGTATCGCGCAACCTAAAACAGCGTATCGAATCAATGGATATGGAAGACCGGATCTATACCGTACTGATTCCGACCGAAAAGAAGATCAAGATCAAGAACGGTAAGCGCCGGGTAGTAACGGAAAAGATCTTTCCCGGCTACGTTTTAGTTGAGATGATAGTGACTGATGATTCCTGGTATGTTGTCCGCAACACACCAAACGTTACTGGATTTGTCGGCTCGGGTACTACACCAACCCCGATCTCGGAAGAAGAAGTCAAAGGCCTACAGCGTCGGATGGGCGTGGAAGAGCCTAAATACAAAATTGATGTGTCGGTTGGCTCACCGGTCCGGATTGTCGATGGTCCCTTTAAAGAATTTGAAGGTAAAGTGGCTGAGATCGATGAGGCGCGGGGTAAGATCAAAGTGCTGGTATCAATGTTTGGCCGCGAGACGCCGGTTGAGTTGGACTTTTTGCAGGTTAAAAAGATATAACTATGGCTAAAGCAGTAAAGATCAAAATCAAGCTACAAATCATTGGCGGACAAGCCAATCCCGCCCCACCGGTCGGACCGGCACTGGGCCAGCATGGTATTAATATCCAGGATTTTTGCAAGAAGTTCAATGATCAGACCAAAGATCGGCAGGGTGAGTTAACGCCAGTCGAAATTACCGTCTTTGAAAACCGGACTTTTGAATTTATACTTAAAACTCCGCCCGCCGCCAGCTTGCTTAAAAAGGCCGCCGGACTGGAAAAAGGCTCCGGCAGTGCCTTGAAAGAAAAAGTTGGTAAAGTTACTAGAAAACAAGTCAGAGAGATAGCTGAGAAAAAAATGCCCGATCTGAACGCGATGGATGTCGAGGCGGCAATGAAGATCATTGAAGGCACGGCCCGTAATATGGGCATCAAAGTAGAGGATTAAAAAAATGAACGGACAAGATATATTATTAACCGCCTTTCCCTTTATCGCCATGGTAGCGGTCATCGGCGGAGTGGCCTTATTGATCGGATCAGCGCAGGATAGTAAGGGACAGAAGTCTAAGACTGACGGCATCCGGCACGTTTATATGTATCTGGTCTCCTTTGTTACGCTACTGATCGTAGCCGCTTCAATCATTTCTTTAATCGCCATCGGTATGCAGGCCTGGGTATTTACCGATGCTTCAGCTATTGGTTATCAGTCACCGCCACCAACGGTTTATTTGGAACATATGAATGAACCAGCAAGCGCGGCCGAGACCGATATTTGTACAACCGATAAGTGCCAGCTAACGACTGAACAGCGGCAGGGAATTGACAGCTGGAAACAGGAATACGTTAATTGGCAGGAAAACAGTGATACCAACCGAGCTCGCGCCCAGTCCATCGTCACCGCTTTGTCTTTCCTGGTGATCGCTGGGATCGTATTTTTCTTTCACTGGCGTCTGGCTCAACGCGATCGCCTGAGGGATGATGGTTCCCCTTTAATGGTGCGGGCTATCTATCTATGGTCCCTTAGCTTTATCTGGCTACTGACATTGATAATCAGCGGCGGCTTCTTGGTAAATACGGTTCTAAAACAGGCAATCCCCAGCGCTCGTGAAGTAGCTACAAACATTGAAGCTTTACCAGTGACAGAAAGACAGGGCGTAACCCAGCTGGAAGAATGTGCTGAAATTTGCCAGCTTGATAGTGAGATAGTAACTTTAGCTAATCAGTGGCCGAGTGATTATGCTCAATGGAGAAAAGGCGAACGGCGCGGCTCACCATTTGCAAATAATATGGTGGCTACTATTCCCTTCGTCATAGTTTCGTCACCGCTTTTCTGGTATCATTTCCGCAAGGTCCGGCGAGAAAGTAAAGATCATCAAGCGTCAGCTGAAAAGAAAGAAGAATAGTTTTATAAACTTATCAATTAATTGTGGGACCCCGCACTAGTGGGGGCTAGCACCACAGAGGAGACATAATGTCCAAACGTTCTAAGCGATATCAGGCAGCCGCTCAGGCTATTGAGAGTAACAAAATTTACTCACTGGATGAAGCTATCCAGTTAACAAAAAAAACTACCAATACAAAATTTGATGCCGGTATAGAAGTGCACTTTAATCTGGGTATAGAGCCGGGCAAGACCAATCAATCGGTAAAAGGGACAGTAACCTTGCCTCACGGCACCGGCAAAACCGTAAAAGTGGCCGTATTTTGTAAACCGGATAAAGAAGAAGCGGTAAAGAAAGCCGGCGCCACACTTATTGGTGGCGAAGAGCTGATAGAGGAGATAAAGAAGACCAGTAAGACAGATTTTGACGTAGCCGTAGCCACGCCGGATATAATGCGTTCATTGGCCAAGATAGCAAAGATCCTGGGTACCCGGGGACTCATGCCCAGTCCCAAGAATGACACCGTTACCCCGACTCCGGAGAAAGCCGTGGCTGAGCTGCTGGGAGGAAAAACAACATTTAAATCGGATAATTCCGGTCAAGTACACTTACTTGCCGGCAAGGCATCTTTTGGCGATAATGAACTTAAGGAAAACATCACCACCGTAATTGAAGCCGTAAAGGCGGCCAAACCAGCCGAGACTAAGGGTACCTATATCAGGGGCCTGACCCTGACCAGCAGTATGGGGCCGGGTATAAAAGTAACATTATAATCTAATACTATGACAAAAAAACATTATCATCGTCCTTCCTGGGATGATTACTTTATGAGTATTGCCAAGATCGTATCGACACGCAGTACCTGTGATCGGCTGCGGGCTGGGGCGGTGCTGGTAAAAGACAAACGGTTGATCGCCACCGGTTACAATGGCTCACCACCAGGCTTACCTCATTGTGATGATGCTGGCCATATGCTGGAGGAGGGGCACTGTGTCCGGACTATCCACGGTGAGCATAATGTGATCTTACAGGTGGCTACTATACCCGGAGCCAGTACCATCGGCTCGACTATGTATACCAAGTTTAGTCCTTGTATCCACTGTGCTAAATACGTCGTGGCGGCCGGTATTAAAAGAGTGGTCGTGGCCCAAGTATACCGGAATTCCAAAGCCCTGGATTATCTCAAAGAAGCCGGGCTGCACGTCGATGTCTATAAGGAAAATCCCGACTGGAATAAAACAGCCAAAGAAGTGGTCAGCGAAGTTGAAGAAACCATTGCTAAAGAAGGTGACGTGAAATTAAGCAGTGAGACCAAATGATCATTGGACTGACCGGGCCGCTGGCAGCCGGTAAGGGTACTATTTCAAAATACCTAGAAAAAAATTATCAAGCTCAGTCAATTCGATTTTCCGACCCCTTACGAGATATTATCAATAGGCTATACCATGATCCGACGCGGGAAACCATGTCTAGTTTGGCGGTGTTTCTGCGCAGCCAATATGGCGAAGACATATTAATCCAAACCCTGCTCAAAGATATTGATGCCAAAGGTGATGGTCTTTTTATTTTAGACGGCTTACGCTATCCGGAGGAAGATGAAGAATTGTCTAAAAGAGATGATTTTGAACTATGGGCCGTTGATACTAAGCTAGAGACACGCTATCAGCGGATAATAATTCGCGATGAAAATGAATCGGATAAGAAATTAACTCTGGATGAATTTAAGGCCCAACACTCACTCAAGACCGAACAATATACTCCAGCGCTGATGAAGAAAGCCGACCGGTCATTTAACAATGACGGGACCTTGCAGCAGTTATACGATCAAGTTGAAAAAGCAATTAAAGAACTTGGTTTGTGAAAATAAAAGTTAAAAAACTACATCCTGATGCCAAGCTGCCGATGTATTCGTTGCCCGGTGATGCCGGACTAGATCTTAATTGCTTGGAGGAGCTTACTATTAAGGCCGGTGAGCGCCAGCAAATCAGGACCGGATTGGCGATTGAACTACCGCCGGGGTATTGTGCTTTAGTTTGGGACAAGAGTGGTCTATCCCATAACCATGGCTTAGTCACACTGGGCGGGGTCTTTGAATACACTTACCGCGGTGAGTATAAATTGATGCTATTAAATACCTCGGCTAATGATCATCATTTTAATAAAGGCGATAAAGTAGCCCAGCTTCTTATCCAGCCGATTGCCACCGCCGAAGTAGAAGAGGTAGATGAATTAAGTCCCAGTCCCAGGCAAGACCGGGGATTTGGCAGCACGGGAAAATAAATAATAATTATGGCGCAGCACCCTTTTATAACACTTTATGGCATAAATAATATTGGTAAGACCACCCAGGCTGAGTTGTTGGTCAAGAAAATTATTGACAGCGGACAATCAGCTGAGTTAATGAAATATCCACGCTATGATATCAAGCCCTCGGGGGAGTATTTGGATAAGATTTTAAGAACTGGAGCTAAACCCAGCTCGCAAAAAGAGATTGAGTTGTGGTTTGTCATAAACCGTCAACAAGCAGCACCGATACTTGAAGAGAAGTTAAACAAGTCGGTGATCGTATCCGAAGATTATGTTGGGACCGGTATTGCTTGGGGGGTGGCTAACGGTTCAGAGCTAGAGTGGATGGAGGCGATCAATAAAAATCTTAAACAGGAAGATCTGGCCATATTACTAGACGGTGAAAGATTCTTAGGCTCAGTAGAAGATAACCACATACATGAGACTAATTTGCATCTTACTAAGAAATGCCGGCAAGTTCATTTGCGATTGGCCGAGAGATATAATTGGCCAATAGTTAAAGCAGATGATAATATTGACAGTGTCCTGCAGAAAATTTGGACAATCGTAAACCAGCAGTTTAAATTCTCTAATTAAAAAATGAAACAATATTTAGATTTTCTACGTCATATTCAAGACCATGGCGTCGTTAAAGATGACCGTACTGGCGTTGGAACGCGTTCAATCTTTGGCTACCAGATGAGATTTGATCTGGCGGCCGGTTTTCCGCTAGTCACTACCAAGAAGGTACATCTAAAATCAATCATTTATGAGTTACTCTGGTTTCTAAAAGGCGAT
>JBHPGJ010000013.1:0-24088 GCA_042570545.1 Patescibacteria group bacterium
TAGGTTTTGGTTGGATCATACAAGCTTCTTTCTAAACAATTTGAATAAACTGATATCGCTGGTTGTTTGATTTTTGGGAAAGAGAAATTATATTGAGCCTTCACCTGATTTGAAAGATTACCATACTTATCTACCGCGCGAACATATATATAATAATCGTCGTTCCTAGTATAAATAGGTGATTTAATAAATTTGCTGGTTTGAAATTCGCCCCGTAAAGCATTGGAATTCGGATTAGTACTTTGTTTTACATAATAGCCAACAACTCCGGCGCCGCCAGTTGCCCGGTCCCACTTAAAGCAAACTCGCTGGTCTTGGTAGGTTTTGGTTGGATCATACAAGCTTCTTTCTAAACAATTTGAATAAACTGATACCTTTGGCTGTTTAATTTCTGGGAAAGAGAAGTTATATTGAGCCCTAATTAGGTTTGACACGTTACCAGAATAATCGACCGCCTGAACATACAAATAATAGTTATCATTCCTGGTATAAATAGGTGATTTAATAAATTTACTCTTTTGAAAATACGTTTTTAATTCAGGCGCCCCATCAGAATTGGGATTTGTGGAGAATCTTACATAGTACCCCATAACTCCGGAGCCGCCTGCGTCAGTGGCTTTGGGCCAGGAAAAACAAACTCGTTGATCTCTATACGTTTTTGTTTGATCATATTTAGTGGTTTTAATACAATTTGAAAATAAATCCACTGCTGATAATTTCGGAGATGTTGTTTCCCCTCTATAATTATAAGTAAAGCTAGTACCATCAGAAATATTGCCAGCGTTATCCTCGGTTTTGATATGTAAATAATAGGTAGTATTTTGATAGTATCCGGGATTTACACTACTGATCGGTATGTCTGGGCCATTTTCACGCCAGGTATTATATTTTGCTTCGGTAACAAAAATCCCATCACTAGCATCTTTGTTTATGTTTCTTGACAGAAGTACCCAATACCCCTTAACTCCGCTTTGATTATCCGTAACGGGATCCCAAGTGAAGTAGGGAAAACCAGAATCATACCATTCGTTTTCGGGATCGTTATAGCGTTCAGATTTTAAATTATCTGAATATACCCGATAAGATGATGGGTCTGACGGCGACGTGACATCCGTATTGAGAAGGCTCTTATTGGCGTTTATTCTGCCCCCGGTCTTAACTTTTCCCTTAAGTGAGCTCTTCTTATCAACATTGTCTAGGATTATATCTTTTATATGGCGATAAGTAGCGTTGGGTTTGTAAGATTTAATAAGTGCTGCCAGCCCGGTAACCATTGGCGCAGCCATAGAGGTACCACTGGCATATGCGTAGGCACTACTGGGGTAAGTGCTATAAATATTAGCTCCGGGTGCGGCTACATCAACAGAACTTACGCCGTAATTTGAAAAACTAGCTAACGAATCATATTGATGAGTCGCCGCGACCGATATAATATTGTCTAGCGAGTAGCTGGCGGGATACATGGGCACAATATCATTGTTGTTCGTTTCATTTGAGGCGGCGACGCTAAACAAAGCATTATAAAGGGCCTGACCATCAGCCATGGCATTATATACCGTTTGCGAAAATCCTGGTCCGCTAAGACTTATATTGATAATAGTGGCGCCCCGATCGTAAGCCTCATAGATACCCAGAGCTAAATCAATATTACTGGCCCACGCTCCAACAGTTACATCGATAGGAATAATTCGAATATTATTAGAGAAACCGGCAACGCCAAGAGAGTTTCCCACTACCGCCCCGACTGTACCGGAAACATGAGTGCCATGATTACTAACTGTAAGAACGGGGTCGTTTTCTACAATATCCCATCCGGCAAGAAGGTTTTGCTTCAGGTCAGGATGATTTGGATCAATGCCTCCATCGATGACTGCCACCTTTACATTACTTGTCGACTTCCCGTTTAAAAAATCCCACGCTTCCGGGAGATCGACGTCAGCATCCGGTGTTCCGGCCACACCATTAACAGTTTGCCCGGTATTGTGCAGACCCCACAGCGATGAGAACTTAGTGTCATTAGGAATAGATTGGAGTTTATAAATATAATTTGGTTCGGCATATTGAATTAATGTACTATTTTCGAATTCACGGACAGCTTCTAAAATGTTCTCACCGCTGGCTACTTCAACTTTGTAAAGGGTGGTGGCAAGGTTGCCTACTGTGCTGATACTGGTAGTGTAGTTGTTTCTATCAATTATTTTTGATATTTTTTTAACGTTGTACTTATTTTTCAAACTTTCAAACTTTGGATTATAAGTAGAGCCTAAAATATCCATTGATGAATTAATATTAAGTCCGTTACCGGTATAAAATTTTATTATAAATTCACCTTCTATATATGATTTATTATTTTCCAATGAGCTATCCCCTGGCTTTTCGGTAAAAACTTTTTGGTCATCGGCAGCGGTTGTTGGAAATACAATAAACCAGGAAAACATAATCATCCCCAGTATGGCTAAATAACGATAATGCTTCACAATTTCATAACTCATTAATATTTATTTCATTGTCATCTCAAGCATGTCTAGGAAACCACACATCTGAGTATGTCTAGGTGAATGTTATATATAATAGGTATTAATCGTCAAGTAGCCACAATTGGGTAGTTTTGTTCCCGTCAGAATATTATTCTAACGGGATGTGATATACTAACAAACTAACAATTAAAGCATTTTTTATGAAAAAACTAATATGTAACGAGCTTTGGGGTGCCTGCGATAAAGAGTTCGTTGCTGAAACGCTGGAGGAAATGATGAAGCGGAGCCAAGAACACGGAATGACTACTCAGGACGATGCTCATATGAAAGCTATGGAAGAGATGAAGATGATGATGACCGAAGACGGGGCGGAGCAGAAATTTATGGCGGAGTTTCATAAGAAATTCGAAGAAGCACCCGAAGCATAATTATTACGACTAAACCAATAATATTATTCTATTGATAATAATATGAGAACAAGATATCACGGCGTAAATAATAGACAGCGATCAAAATCCCGCAAAACCGCAAAAAGGCTAGCAGCAAAGAAACTAATGCTTGAAGCTAAGGCCAAGAAGAAGAAAAAGTAATTGGTGATGATGCCTAGCGTTACCTGATCATCATAGGAGGGTGTTTTTGTTCCCGTTAGAATAATATTCTAACGGGATGTGATAGAAATATTTTCTATTTCAATAAATATGATTCCTTAAGCCAATCAAGGAGCTCTTTGTTTATATCCTTTGGCGATCTAATTAGCAGACAATTCTTATAACTGGTTTTAGAAAGAGGCACGTTGGCAAAGATGCGTTTATTTTTTATCGCCCGATCAAGAGCAAAGCGCAATTCAATCACTCCATTTCTCTTGGGTAGAATAGCTAGGAAATCATACTTGCCATATAGATGGATGCAGCAAGGGATTGATATTACTTTTATTTTACCTGCTTTTTGGGCAATCTTTTTGAGCAGTGTTTGATAAAGTTTATAGGCTTCGTATTTATTAATAAAATGATCTTCCAGCGGCTTGTAAGCGCAAGTATGTGTTTGTTTTTCCCTATTAAATATCCGCTTGCATTTTGGACAGGTCCAGTTCATAAATATTTATATCATATTCCCTTTCTATTGAGGTTGTATTTTCAAACCTTCAATAAAAACTCTTTTATTCGTGCTCATATAACCAGCCGATTTTTTTGTTCAATTTTCGAGAAAAAAGCTTACCGGCATTCTTAATATTCTTGGCATGATGATATTTGAAATACATACGATTACGATGAACGCCAAGAATTTCGATTTTGCCCGTCCGGTGGGCCATGATATATTTTAGTCGTTTACATATAATGTGGCCGCCAATATTTTTCTTTGTTTCTTCAAATATTTTCCAACCGCGGTAAAGAGGAACTTGAAAATGATGTTTTACTCTTTTTACCGGCCGGCACTGAAAAATATAGTAAGGCAAAATATCCATTTTTATCAGATTGTTTAGAAGTTTGACCAATATCTTGGGATTATCATTTACCCCTTTTAATAATACTGTCTGGTTGTAAATGTGGACATTGGCTTTAAGAAGCATCTTGATCGCTTTTTCTGACTGGGGAGTAATTTCATTAGGATGATTGTAATGTGTAACCACATAAATTCTTCTTCCGTGAATTGAATATTTTTTCAGTAACCGGCCTAATTTTGGATCTTTTAGTATCCTCTGCGGATAAGTGATCGGCGTCCGGGTGCCGAATCTTATAAAGTCGAGGTGTTTGATTGGAGTTAAAAGTCTTAAAAATTTTTCAATAATATCAGTCGGCAGCATAAAAGGATCGCCCCCTGATATAAGGACGTTATTTATTTCTTTATGTTTTTTAATATAATCGACGGCTAACGAAAAGCGATGCAGGATCTCACTGCTGGGCAGACCAACCAGACGCTTCCTAAAACAGTGACGACAATAGGCGGCGCACCGGTTGGTCGCCAGAATAAGAGCCGTCTGTGAATACTTATGCTGCAATCCTGTTAGTTTGGTATTCTCTGATTCTCCACTAGTATCATACAGTCCCTCCTTATAAATCTCGTTATGGGAGGGTATGATCATTTTTTTTATTGGATCATTCTTATCGTTTTTATCAATCAAAGATAGATAATACTTACTCACCAACATGGGGTGAATATTAATCACTTCCTGGATATCTTTTTCTTCTTTTTTTGGTAATTCTAAGTATCTCTTCAGCTGCTTAACTGTACGAATATTCCCGTGTGATTTATTCTTTTTTAGGTCGAGTGTTCTCATATAATGAGATTTAGTAATAGAAACCAAAAATGAACATCTTACGTATCTAGTGTCTCATTCTATTTTCTTTTCTGTTTTCTTAAATAGTGTTTACCTTTTTAGGTAAAATAAGTCAACCCTACACTAGCAATAGGTCTCTTGTTTTTTTACTTTCACCTCTTTCATGTATTCCCAATCCTAACGGTGGGGTTTTGTGATATACTGTTGCCATGCAGACGAAAGTTCTCATCTTGGTAATCATTTTTATCGTCGCTGTACTTGGTTCTGTGCTGTGGTTTGCATTGAGGGGTACTGAGGAAGTAGATCAGACAAGAATAGAAACAGATTTATTGCCTACAAATTACAGCACCAATACTACAGCAATTAATTCTAATATCGGTATCCAGCAACCTGAGCCGGTTGAGTTTACGACTGATATTTTTGATGTGAGCCAAGTAAGCCACATAACACCACTCGGCGAGCTGAACGGTGGTTATAATGAAAGCCAGACAATGGCTGGCGTTATGATCAACATTCTGCAATCAGCTGATGGGTCATATCCTTCAATGGATATTATTGCGCCGACCAATATGTCACTCTCGGCTTACTCTTACCATGACATGGGAGGTGAGGAAGGACCGGATTGGGCATTGGAGTTTTTCATTGGACAGAATGTGCGGATGATACTAAACCACGTTGATACTGTCGTAAAAAAAATCACTGACAGCACCACAACCGTGCCTAAAGCTACATCAAATACGCTCCCGCCAAATGGTACGGTTACCTTTGCTGCCGGTGAACTTATAGGACAGACAAGCGGTACATCATTGGCACATAACTGGAACATCTACACCTATGATCCGGAGCAAGAGAATATATTTGCACGGCAAGAACGTTATGACGCTAACTATCTCGGCGATGAGATGCGTACGGCAAAGTGTCCCTTTGCCTACTATTCTGAATTGATGCGTGAGTCATATGAAACTCTCTACGGCTATAGTGCGCCGGAGCAGTCGGCAACCTGTGGGAACGCTTCCCAAGATGTAGCTGGAGCACTTACTGGTGTGTGGTTTTTCTCCAGCGATCCGAGCGAGGGAATATCTCAGGAAAAGGATGGGCAGTATGTATCGCCGTTGGCAATCTATAAAACATCAGACGACAGGATCATCATAGATCAGTTTAACGGTAAGCGATTCGACATTCATACCGATAATAGCTCATACAGAAATCCAGCGGATATTACTGGCGAACATTGCTATACACTAGTCGAGAATTTCAACAAACAGCCAGCCGGTTACGTATATTTTGAGATCGTGGGTGAGTTTGAAATGAAAACCGCCTATAGTTCCACTGGTTCATGTCCGTCATCATTTCCGGAAGAAGACGGAAGAACATACTATCGTTAAACCACACAACAGGCTTATTGAAATGGTTTTGGTGGTAAAAATAAGACCCGATTCTCTGTTGAGTACCGGGTCGGTGGAACGATTACGGATTTAGTACAAGCCTTTGTGTTGCTTGAGCGTTCTACGCTCGACTTTTGTTTAGGATTTTACCTCCCATCTTTATCCAGGCCTGGCCGGGATCATCGGTTGTGATGTCGTTGTTTCGGGCCACTTCAAGCACCATGTCTTCTATGCCTTGGCTGAATGGATTTGACTGTCCAGCAGCCCAAATGGCCAGGTTGGCTTGAAGCTTTCTGATGACAGTCCATGGTATCTTGCCAGCCAGGTCATATCTTAGAAAATCGAAATTGCGGTTAAACCACCTCCTTATGGTTGTCATCTCCGCCTGTCGAGCCTCGTCTAGTTTAGCGCGGACTTGAGCAGCCAAGTCAGAATCGGCTGGAGCATCAAGTCGGGCCACAATTTTATTGGCTGCATCAGCGAGTGCCTCCGACAGCTTCTCCAAGGCGCTGTCAAGATTATGCGCCGTCAGGCAATTCCAGCGGTTTCCCGTTTCTTCCCGATATTCATGATTCGCTCTTAGTAAGAGCTTGACCAACAAGTCGTTGATCTGTCCATTCATTTCGGGAATGGGCACTTTCTTCAACCGGTTCTTAATCCGATGTAGTGAGAAAAGAGGAATATCACCACTTGTCTCACCCCATGCTACACTAAGCCTCAAGTCTTGCTTCAGGGACTGCCTTAGGGTAGTAGAGAAACTGAGTTCCATGGCGAATCCTCTCGTTGAGGTAAAAAACTTTGACAGAACAATTTACAAACAATCGATTGTACTCGATTTTTTACGTTTTGTCAAGATATACAGTTTAGATAAAATTTTATCTTTTAAAATATTTCCGCTACTATATTCTTTCTAATATCAAAATACCCGCCGTGAGGCGGGTATTTATGTTTCTATAAACTGAGTAATTTATACTTTACTGACTTTGACAGCTGCTGGGCCTTTGGGAGTATCTGATACTTCGAAGGTGACAGAGTCGCCCTCCTGAAGTTGATCAAATTCTACTCCGTCTAGCTCATTAGCGTGGAAGAATAGTTCCTTGTCCTGACCTTCGGCTGTAATGAAACCGAAGTTCTTGTCAGTCAATTTCTTGATTGTTCCTTGCATTATTGTGTAGAAATAAAATTGAATTAGATCGATAGTAACTTTGAAATTCGACTTTATTTCTATACTTACTATACGCTTTGAACAGTCTGACCGAAAATTAAAATCAAACTATCAGTTAGATTGTTCGTTAGACATACTATCATTATTAAATATTTTGTCAAGTAAATTAATTATATACTTATTACTCCGACCTGTAATTATTTTGAAAGGCGAATATTGTGATATAACTATATGATAAGAATTAACAACAAATACTATGAAGAATATACCCTCAACCAATCCTAATCGCTCCGGTAAAGGAGCAGTTATTGTTGCTTTTGGCATCACTTTATCAATATTGTTGCTTTTTAGCGTGGCTCAAGCTACGCAAATTTTTGGTGAGCCGATTTTAGTTCCATCTCTACAGGTTGGCTTACAAGGTGTCGGCGGTGTTACCTATTTTAATGGCTCGATCGTAAATGATACGCAAGATGCCGATGGCAATGATAATCCGGTTGCCTTTGGTGACAATGTTCGTATTGACGGACGGGTATGGCGCGGACTTACGGCGGGGCCATCTGATTCTAAACCTTTTATTGTCAATGATGATTTAAATGTAGTTGGCTCGCTGACTATCGGCTCTACCAATGTTCTGGATGCTATCAACAAAAAAATGTCTATAGCAACTTATGATTCAAGTGCTAATAGTAAAATCGACTCGGACAGACTTGATTCGGCTATTAGCGCACTTAAGATAGGTACTGGCAAAATAAGTAATATTGAGTTTGGTTATCTCAATAGCCTAACCGGTAATATCCAGACACAGCTGAGCGGTAAGTTAACATCGTCATCAGATATTGTTGCCACCCAGATTGGTACCGGTAATATTAGTAACGCCGAATATGGATTTCTTAATGGCGTGACATCTGCTATTCAAACACAGTTGAACGGTAAGTTAACATCGTCATCAAATATTAATGCCACCCAGATTGGAGGCGGCAGTGTTACCAATACGTTGTTCGACTATATTCAATATCTAAATCTTGACGTTACCGGCGGTATGAATTTAACAGCTCTTGGTGTCGACGCTGGGGCACTAAATGAGAGCGCTGGTAACTTTAATGTATTTATTGGTCATCTAGCCGGTGATGCGAATACTACTGGCAATCAAAATACTGCTGTTGGCGCTTCTGCTCTTGGCGCAAATTCTACCGGCAATAACAATACAGCTATTGGGTATGCAGCGTTACAATCTAATATACCAACCGGTCAGTGGAACACGGCTGTCGGTAGCCTGGCGTTAGATGCAAATACAAATGGTACATACAATACTGCGTTGGGTATGGGCGCTTTAGGAGCAGTCAACTCTGGTACTGACAATGTAGGTCTTGGGAAATTTGCAGGTGATAATATTACATCAGGTGATTTCAACATTATTATTGGTTCTGGTACTGATGCGGCCAGCGCCACTGGAAACTATCAGCTGAACATCGGCAATGCTATTACCGGAAATTTGTCGACGGGGAACATAACACACAATGAGACCAAGACAGTCACTGACGACACAGATGGTAAGACCCTTACCATTGGCGAGTCAGGTTCAGTTCAGACTAATGCCGGCGCTGGTGGTGGTGCAATTTGGAATCTGCCAGAGGCATCTACGGCTATTGGCATGTACTATACCTTTGTCGTGGCCACGGCTCAAAATCTCGACGTCAATCCTGACAATGCTGATCAGATATTGGGCTTAACAAATGGCGTTGGTGACGCCGTCCGAAGCGCTGTTGCTGGGGAAACCCTAACAATACTGGCCGTTGACAGTACCAACTGGGTAGTGACCGGTAGTTATGGCACTTGGACTGACGTGGATTAGATTCAGACAGTAATTATACCAGTCATAAAATCATTTTCTTTATGCATGCGGTTGAGCGTCTAGTTCGCATATTATTTGTACTCAGCCTGATAGCGTTCTCAATATCATTCTTTTTTCGTAAGACCTTGCCGGATATCAATCCAATCGGTGAAAATCTAATATCCGATCCAATACAGGAACAAGTTGAAACTAAACCGATCACAATCCAGCAGGATGGCATGACGGCTGAATTAATTCCGTTATACAATTATAGCACTGCCGGGTTGGTGGTGACTGATCATCGCTCAGGTGTTTGGTATGATTATGCACACAAAAATGATCCCTTCAACACCCGCGATCTATGTTTAGTTTGGGGGCAAAATTTAACCAGTGGCTCGTATAATAAGGGTTCTTACAAAAGCGGGGATTTTACCTGCTATTGGGACTTTAAGACTTGGGATGATTATAATTCTTTTTCAAGCTTGCATATCGCTAACAACCATTTGATACCAGCCAATAGTGAAATTGAAAATAAAATAAACAGCGTAGCAGTTGGGGACGTGGTGCAGATTACCGGCCAATTAGTTAATTACCAGGTCAGTGATGAGACAAGCACGACTTATGGCTCTAGAACAACCAGCACTACCAGAAGCGATACTGGCAATGGTGCTTGTGAAGTGATATATGTGACAGCCATGGATATACTTGATAGTCCTCGTCATTACTGGCAGCTGATTTATCACTATTCAAAGTACACCACTATATTCACTTTAGTGATCGTGATTTTGATGGTGATATTATTACCTTTACATGGATTCAGAAAGAAAAAGGAAGCATAGTAAATTATTGATATAATTACTATATGACCAATCGGGCAATTTTTAATTAATAGTAAAAGTTACAAAAGAGAAATTTCCTTGCGGGCCATAACCGTGGGCATCTAGAAAATGCACCGCCAACATGCTATTGGGATTCATAACATATGGATAGCCAGCAACTGACAAGGGCGTCACTATAGTGAAATAATTCTGAGTATTATAACTTAGACCATCAATATCAATGATATATCTTTGATTAGCACCGTCCCAGGAACAAGTGAAGTTGTCGGTCCCGCCTCTTTTTGTGCCATCAGAATTGCAGGTGCCGTAAGCTAGGGGCAGTTTTACTTGGTTTGGCCCGGTCAGACTTTCGGTCCTAAGATTACCAATGACCTGCAGATCATCATTTACAATTAATGGCATACCATCGCCGGCACCGGCTGTAGCTCCCCGCCAGATCCGGCCGTCAATTCGAACGTCATCGCCGACAGTAACCGGAATAGCACCGCCATCATTATTGGTAGTATCATTGATAATGGTGCCGTTAAAATATGTCACACCGCCAACGCCTTGCTGACCAACGGCCAGGGTATCAAATTCTTCTCGGCCGGTGCCGTAAGCGGCCTGGACAACGGTATAAGCGGCCAATAAAAATATTGCTGCTACAAAAATAACAGCGGTAGTGGTTTTGTTGCTCATATAATTATTAAATTAATGTTCTTCTATATCAAGTATGAAACGATAGTCAATATTGTCAAGGGAGAAATTATATATTTTAATAGTTTAAATTATACTGGTTATGTGTGATATAATATTGAAGCTAAGAAGTAATTCAAACTACTATGAATAATCAAAAAGCTTTTGCCCATATAGCTGCGGTAGTGGTAATTTCAGTTATTGCCCTATCTACCGTGGGCGCAATGTTATATTTTAAAACCGAAGTAGATAAAATTGAAACTGATGCCAATGTAAATGTAAATAGCGGCAGCATATTATCTAACACCAATACCACCATCAACGAAAATACCAACGCCAATGAAAATGCCAATGTAAACACCAATGCCAGTGAAGAAACGGGCGATGGTTGTCTGCGCGTTTATAATAACGAGTGGTACGGCTACTCAGCCGAGTACCCCTGCACTTGGACCTATACCGAGACCGACATTTCGGCGGCTGAATCAGTCGCTGGCTGGACTACTCGCTATGTAACTTTTAATGATGCAAGCGGTGATTATTCATTATCTCTTGGTGTGCGCCAGGTGGGTGAGGAAGTAAGTGTCGGACGAACCGGATTGGGTGTGGGTGAATTTGTTGATGGTGATCCGGTCAGTATCGGTACAACCACAGTCACACCAAGGTATTATTCAACTGACACCGTTACTGAAATAGTCTTTTACTATCAATCAACAGATGCGGCACCGGTAATAAACGATCATGAAATAATTGCCGAATTTGGCGGTCCTGACGGTATAGATATTGCTGAATCAATTAATTTCCTTAACGCCAACGATATCTTAGCTTCAATATTATTCCCCGAAGAAGTAGCCGCCGACGCAACTTCATATACCAACGGCGATTGTGGCCAGACAATCACTTTGCCCGATGGCTGGTATGCTCACGATATGGGTAGTGGCCACATCATCATCCTACAAACTGAAACCCTGCCTTCAGTAGGCGAAACCGAAGGCTTTGCGTTTGGTACTCAGATTGGTATGGGTTGTGGCGACATTTCAGAAGCAGGCGCTTCCACTGGTGACGAATTCTTAGATAATGTCTTTGGTACCACTGATGTCTATGATGTGCCAATAGTTCGGACTAGTGTTGTCCGCAACGGTCTAAATATGACCCGCTTTACTACCTCAGCTGCTGGTGCTGAAGGGCAAGTACTGCATTATTATTACTATAACGGCACCAGTTATCACCGATTAGATCACTGGGCTTATGATGCCGGTACCCCAGCTTCACAGGATTTTGAAGATCTGGTCAATTCTTTTTCGGCAATTTAAACTGTCTTATAATCTATCCTACTGGCGTTTTTTTTGGTAGATAAAATTTGACATAAAATCATACTAATATATACTAGGTCTAAGTATGATTTTTCATACTTTTCATATTAATTAACAAAATCTTTATGAACCATCATGACTTCCCAAAAATCTGCGGCACCACTACCGTCGGTGAACGCGGACAAATAGTGATCCCCGCCGAGGTGAGAAAATCAATGAAAATAAAAACCGGTGATAAATTCGTTGTCTTCTGTAAACACGGTGAGTTTATCGGTTTACTGCGTCCGGATAAGCTGGATGATATTTTTGATAAAATAACTGGCCATATGTCAAAGCGGCTGGAAAAAATAAACAAATTGAAGAAATCATTAAAGAAGCACAAATAATATAGCTCAATAAATATGAATGTAATTGAAGTAAAAAATCTGTCCCGCCAATTCAAAGAATTGTTTGCCGTAGATGGAGTTTCATTTGACGTCAAACAAGGAGAAATTTTTGGTTTCCTGGGACCTAACGGAGCCGGCAAAACCACCACCATTAACATGCTGATCACTTTATTGAAGCCAACCTCGGGCCAGGCCTTAGTTGACGGTCACGATATCCAGCAGGCCAAAGACAAGGTACGGTCATCGATCGGGATAATATTTCAAGATCCATCACTGGATGATAAACTAACGGCCAAAGAAAATTTAAAATTCCACGCTTGGCTTTACAATTTATCCGGTAAAAAAGCTGAGACCCGAATAAATGAAATGCTTAAAATAGTGGAGTTGGAAAATCGCCAGAAAGATTTGATCGAGACTTACTCCGGCGGTATGAAGCGTCGGTTGGAAATTGCCCGCGGTTTGCTGCATTATCCAAAAGTATTATTCCTTGACGAGCCCACCATTGGTCTTGATCCACAGACCCGGGCCCGTATTTGGGATTATATTATTAAATTACGCCAGCAAGAGGATATAACCATGTTCATGACCACTCATTACATGGACGAGGCTGAGTATTGTGATCGCATAGCTATAATGGACAAAGGAAAAATAATCGCTCTTGATACTCCCGAAAATCTGAAAGATACAGTTGGCGGTGACGTGATTACTCTTAAAACTGATGATAACCAAAAAGCTACCCAGGAGATAAAAGACAAATTCAATCTAACAGCCACGGCCAAAGATGGCGAAATATTAATTACCAAAGACGGTGGTGAGGAATTTATACCTCAGTTATTTAGCCGGCTGACTGTCGGCGTAAAAAGGGTCGATATCCATCAGCCAACTCTTAATGACGTTTTTCTTAAACTAACTGGTCGTGAGATCAGAGAAGAAGAAGCAACCAATAAAGACAAGATGAAGCAGCAATATAATACAGGAGGACGAGTACACTAAAATGATAAAATTCCTAAAAGAAACTTATATTATCTGGCTAAGGGAAATGATCCGCTACTGGCGAAACAAAGCCAGGCTGGTGTCATCATTTGCCATGCCAATATTGTGGTTGGTGCTTTTTGGCTCGGGTATGAAAGCCACTTTGTCTCTTAGCGGCGGTGATGCCGGTTTTGATTTTATACAGTTCTTGTTTCCCGGTGTAATTGGTATGTCGATATTATTTACATCAATCTTTTCTGTTATGTCCATTGTTCTGGACCGGCAATTTGGATTTCTCAAAGAGATACTAGTTGCGCCGGTATCGCGAGTATCAATTGCTGTCGGTAAGATATTGGGCGGCTCAACCACCGCTATGATCCAGGGGTTGGTGATGCTTTTCCTGGCGCCCTTAGTAGGTATCAAGCTTTCACTGGGACTAATATTGGCCTTGATTCCGGTTATGTTTGTCGCCGCCTTTGCTTTAACATCAATTGGATTGGTCATCGCTTCACGGATGAAATCAACCGAGGGTTTTCAGATGATCATGAACTTTATTATGATGCCAATGTTCTTTCTATCGGGCGCCGTGTTCCCGCTGACTAACCTGCCAGCCTGGATGGATACGCTGGCTAAAATAAATCCCGCTTCTTACGCTATTGATTTAGTACGCCAAACAGCTTTTAAATTCATGGACACACCGGCCGAAGTAGCCAAAACTTTGAGTCTTACCCTGTTTGACAATCGAGTTACCATCCTGATGGATTTGGTAATCGTATTGGTATTTGGTATGTTTATGGTGACTATCGGGGTACTGCTTTTCAAAAAGAGTGATTAATAGTTGATATTAAATGTCAATTAAACATTCAGAAAAAATCGAATTGGGCTCATCTATGCCCCCTTTCTCATTACCGGCCAGCGATGGTAATAATTATGCCGGTGATGATTTTAGTAATAAAGATATTTTGGTAATAACATTTACCTGTAATCACTGCCCCTATGCTCAACATGCCAAACCGAAACTAGAAGAAGTTTATAAAAAATACAAAGACCAAAGCGTACAATTTATTGCGATTAATCCCAATGACGAACAAGCTTATCCTGAAGATAGTTTTGCTAAAATGAAAACAGCTGAACATAATTATCCCTTCCCCTATTTGCGCGATGAATCTCAGCAAGTAGCCAAGGAATTTGGTGCTGCCTGTACGCCAGATATTTATGTCTATGATAAAAACAGAAAGTTGGCTTATCATGGTCAGCTTGACGATGAACGACCTGGTTTGGGCGGCGTGGCAATGAATGTTGTATTTCATAAAAAAATTGGCCGACCACACCAACATGGTAAAGATTTAATTGAGGCTATTGATGCCCTACTTAAGAACCAACCACCAAAAGAACAGCAAAAATCATCTATGGGCTGCTCGATTAAATGGCTAAACTAGTTACGCTAGCTTCTTCTTGCGCTTGAGCCGGTTACCCAAGCCCTTCCAGACGTGATAGAGAACTGGAATTGCTATTAGTGTACCGACGGTCGAAAATATCAAGCCGGATATAATACTGGTACCGAGCCCCCGCCAGAAAGGATCCACTAAGGTTAGTGGCAGTATGCCACCCATAGTGGTGATAGAGGTAGAAAATATAGGCTTAAATCTAGTTTGTCCGGTTCTGGCCAGTATTTCTCCCAACGATTCATCGGGGAATTCTTTGCGGTACCGATTGAAGGTATCAATAAATACAATGGCATCATTAACGACCACGCCAACCAGGGCGATTATACCTAAGCCTGATATCATATTAAGTGAGCTGCCGATCACATATAGTCCCGGGAAGACACCAATCAAGGCCAATGGAACAGCAAATAAAATTAAACCAGGTTGTATGTAAGAATTAAACTGATTCACCAGGATCAGATAAACCAGAATCATAGCCAGAACAAAGACAATCTGCAGGTTGGTAAAGTCTGCTTGGAAGGAGGCAAAGATACCGCCATAGGATACGCCGTCGCTTTCCAGGCCAAGTTCTTTTAATTTGTCCTCTGATAAATATTCTTCAATCTCTGTTTGTATGTTTGCTTGTTCAGCAGAATCACTTAAAGCAACGTTGACTGTCGCCACCCGCCGACTATCCAAGCGGCCGATCGATATTGGCTTCTTTACTTCATTGATATTTGCAACCTTGTCCAACCTTATAGGTTGGCCGGTAAGCGACGGTACTACTAGTGAGTTCAAATCATCTACTGTATCAGTTGATTCTTCGGTGAAGACCAGCAATACATCATCAGTAATACCATCATCACGTACGGTTATCGAACCGATATTTTGTGGTGAAAATATTGCATTTATAGTACCGGCAGCCGCCAGGGCAGCAACATTATTGGCTGCTAATTTGTCTTGATCTAGCTGGACATCAACCGCCTGTACCAAATTGTCACGCGGACCATTTTCTATCTTTGATACTACTTCTTTGTCGATTAAAAACTTTTCCAGATCATCAGCCGCCAAGACCAACTTGTCGCTTTCGGCTCCCCGGAATTCAACCACGATATCGTACTCTGATTCGGGGGGACCATAGGTAGTGGCCACTGGCTTGATAGTAATATCTTCGCTTATTTGTTCTCTTACCTTGGTCAGCTGTTGATTAAATTTATCTTCTATTTCAAAGATGGTTGTGCCATCTGTTCGATTGGCTGGTTCAGAAAAAGTTATATATAAAGTGTTACCAAAAGAATAGAAATTTTGGAAATAAGGTAAGGTTATTATTTCATTTTGAGTTTTTTCATAAGCTTCTTTCTGCTCTTCAAACGGCGTACCGGCTGGGAAGGTGAAATTAACACTCATAGTAGCACCATCATCGGTTGGAAATTGTTCAAAAACCAACCGAGGCGCAAAGAAGCCGACACTAACACCAATCAATACCGCGGTTATACCTATCACTGTCGCCTGGGCCCAACGACTTTTATAAATACGTCTCATTAATTTAACGTAACCGCGATTAATATAATCAATCAGGTTTTGCCCATAGTGAACTATGGCAGGCAATATTAGCGCTCGTTCCCAATTGCGTACTTTAGCAGCTCGTCGTTCTTCGTATGTCTGTTCGCGTAATATCCAGCGGCCCATCAATGGCGTAATGGAGATAGCGACAAAATATGAAGCCACTAGCATTATAATGATCGTAAAGGGAATAAATTTCATGAAGTCACCAATAATTCCCGGGATCATAGCAAAGGGAATAAATACCACTATGGTTGTCAGGGTAGCCGCTGTAATAGCTGGGCCGAATTTTTTAATGGCGATTAAGGCTGCTTCCCGTCTTTTGCGACCGCGTTCTAGCTCGTGAACCATTCCTTCGGAAATAACAATAGCATTGTCAACCAATATACCTAAGGTCAGTATCATGGCGAATAAAGTAAGAATATTCAACGAGAATTCTAAAATATTTAAAGTAAACAAAGTGATCAAGAAAACCAGCGGGATCATAATGGCAACCAGTAGGGCCATGCGGAAATTAATAAAGAACAACAACACGATCAGGATCAACACCAAACCGATATAACCATTGGTCAGCAAGCTATCTATTTGATCAACAATATACGGTGAAGTATCATATAACACTTCAATATTTATATCGTCCGGCAATATACTATCCGATTTCATTTCATCAATGGCCTCTTGAACAGCAGCCGAAATTCTGATCACGTCTCCATCATCTCTTTTATATATCAATAGATACACTGATTCCTTAGAAAAAGCCTGGCCATCACGTACAAATCCAGCATAGTGTAATGATTCAGAGTCAACCGGGTGACGATGAATATCAGCAACATCAATCAATGTTGCCGTACCCAATGGTATTGATTCTATTTCAGCTATACTAGTAGCTGGAGCATTTATTGTTATTGATTGATTCCGGCCATCTGAATTTTTAACACTTCCGCCTGGTAGGCTGGCAATTTGTGACTGGAGCGTCGAGCGAATTTGTTCGTAACTTAATCCACGACTAACTAATTTGGCAGCATCTAAATGTATCTCAATATGAAAAACATTTTCCGGAAAAACTTCAACTTTTTCAATTTCCGGAGAAGATGATTCTAAGCGGATTTTAATCGGGGCGGCGTAAGTCAGCAAATCATTGGAGCCTTGGCCGTTTTCACCCACAATACCAACAGCAATGGCCGGACCGGACGCATCGGGAACTATAATGTCGGTCTCAACATCGCTGGGCAGACCAATCTTACCTAACTGATCGCTGATCTCAGCCGCGGCGGTTTCTGTTTTGTTAGCGTCTTCCAGTTCAGCTGTTACTTGTCCAAAATTACTTTGGGCACTTGAACGAATACCAGCTACGCCGTCAATATCCCTCATTACTTGCTCTATCGGTACGATAACTTCTTGCTCGATATCTTCACCGGAGGCGCCGGGATAGACGGCGCTGACAAATACAAAATTGATCGGGATAGTGGGAAAATCCTGGCGCTGGTTGTTGGCCACACCCCACATTCCAGCCAATAAAACAGCTATTAATATTAAAATTGTTACCCGAAATCGATCAATAAAGAATTTTGACCAGTTTACTAAAAATGATTTTTTATTTTCCACTCATATTTATTTAATAATTAGAATACCTATTTTAACAGTAAATTTAAGCGTGTCAAATAATCGTCATGCTATAATGTAGTAGCTATGGAGCATTCTAACCATAAAAAAACACACCCAACTGATTTAAATGAGACCCGGGTTGCTCATAATCACTCGTCTCATCACGCTATGATGGCAAATGATTTTAAGAGACGCTTTTGGATATCACTAATCATTGTCATCCCAGTTCTAATATTATCCCCTACTGTTCAAGGTTGGTTGAGTATAGAGTTACCGGAATTTACCGGGCAAAATTATCTTTTATTTGTACTGGCAAGCATCATCGCTCTGTGGGGCGCCAAACCATTCTATTCAGCGGCCAAAGATGAGATAAAATCCAGACTGTTTGGCATGATGACGCTGGTGAGTCTAGCCGTGTTATCGGGCTATTTATACAGCGTAGCTACGACCTTCTTTATTGAGGCGCCGGATTTTTACTGGGAGATCTCAACCTTAGCTTTATTCTTATTGTTCGGTCATTGGATGGAAATGAAGTCAGTGGTTAAATCTTCTGGCGCCTTACAAGAATTGCTTAAACTTATCCCCCCGCAAGCTCATAAAATAGTAAACAACCAAATAAAGGATGTGGCCACGATTGAATTAGTTGTTGGAGATATAATGTTAGTAAAACCGGGAGAAAAAATTCCAACTGACGGCAAAGTTATCGAAGGTTCAAGTGGTGTAAATGAGTCAATGATATCCGGCGAGTCAAAACCAGTAGCCAAAACTATAAGTCACCAGGTTATCGGCGGATCAATAAATCTAGACGGCTCATTGACGGTTGAAGTTACTAAAGTTGGCCGTTCTACAGCTTTGGCACAAATAGTAGCTATGGTTCAGCAAGCACAAATGTCAAAACCAAAAAGTCAGCGGTTAGCTGATCGAGCTGCCAAGTACCTAACGTTAATAGCTATCGTAATTGGTATTGGCACCTTCGTATATTGGTCGGTTTTTACTACTCAGGGCGGGCTCTTTGCCCTGACTCTATCCATCACGGTAATAGTCATAACCTGCCCGCACGCTCTAGGCCTGGCCATACCAACCGTAACTTCAATTGCCTCGACCATGGCCGCTAAAAACGGATTGCTTATCAGAGATATGAATAGCCTGGAAAAGGCCCAGCGACTAACTCACATCATTTTTGATAAAACTGGTACCTTAACCAAAGGTAAATTTGGCGTGACAGACATCTTGTCAATTAAAGTTAATGACGATAATTTATTAAGCATCGCCGCCGTTATAGAAAGTCATTCTGAGCACACCATTGCTCAGGGCATAGTTAATGAAGCTAGAAGCAAGTCGCTAAAATTACCGGCTATAACTAATTTTGCTGCTGTGCCTGGTTTTGGTGCTCGGGGTATTATTAATAATCAGGAGTATGTAGTTGGTAACCGACTGCTTATGAAGCAGTTTAATATATCAATAACTGAACTTGAAGAACGTTACCAACGTCTAGCTAGTCAAGGTAAAACCGTAGTGTACGTTGCTGATTCATCAAAAATATTAGGAATTATTGCCCTAGCCGATGTGATAAAAACTGAAGCCAAGCAAGCAGTTAAGGCTCTTATTAAAAATGGAATTGAAGTTGTTATGTTAAGTGGCGATAACGAACAAACAGCCAAAGCAGTGGCAGATGTGTTGGGCATAAAGACATATTTTGCCGAGGTCAAACCAGAGACTAAGGCTCAAAAAGTACAAAGCTTACAACAAATGGGTAACGTGGTGGCCATGGTCGGTGACGGGATTAACGACGCTCCAGCTCTTAAACAAGCTGATGTTGGTATAGCTATTGGCGCCGGTACCGACGTGGCTGCTGCTTCGGCTGATGTACTACTGGTACAAAATAATCCTTATGATGTGGTAAAGTTGATCAAATTAAGCCGCTTTACAAATTCTAAGATGAAACAGAATCTTGCTTGGGCGACCGGTTATAATATTATTGCAATTCCGGTAGCCGCTGGCGTATTGTTCGGTATTGGATTCACTCTCAGGCCAGAATGGGGCGCACTCATAATGGCCGCTAGTTCAATTATAGTTGTGGCCAACGCCTTAACTCTGCGTACAAAAAAATTAGCTGAGTAAACTTTTCTTTCCAAAAACAATAGGCTGGGGTAAAATATAGACATGGAGGAGGAAAAAGAATTAAAAAAACCTGCTTCATCAAACCTGCTTACTAATATAATTATCGTACTTCTGGCTCTGGTAAGCGTGGGTTTGCTTTTGCTTGAAGTACTAGGCGATCTAACGGTTGAACAATCACGAGCGGTAGAATTAGCCGACATCATAATTGCCTTTTTCTTTTTAGGCGAATATTTGTACCGCGTCTTTAAAGCGGACAAAAAATTGCTTTATGCTTTTAGTCACTGGTACGAACTTTTAGCTTCCATCCCCATAACCAGCGATATGACTCGAGCCATGCGCAGCTTGAGAGTGTTGCGGGTTATTGAAATCGTTAGAATAGTACGTGCGGTAAGACTGGTTATAAGGTTAAAATTTGTAATCAATATTACTAGACGCTTTGTTGGTGATACGAAAATATACATTGTCTTCCTGGTTACTATCGCTAGTATATTAATTGGTGCAGTGTTCTTTCATTATTACGAAGCTGATATTAATGATAATATTGGCAATTTTTGGGATAGTGTTTGGTTGTCGACAGCTACCATAACCACGGTTGGATATGGTGATATCGTACCCATAACTACCGGGGGTAAGGTTATTGCAATTATTTTAATGTTAGCCGGCGTTGGAATATTTGGTGCGTTGACAGCCTTGATCGCCAAGTATGTAATAAAAGAAAAAAGAAAATTACCATTTGTAGATTAATTTGACATAAATTTTTATCCTGCTAGAATACTCATTACAATGTTTGAGATATTACCAACACAATTAAATAGAGCCCATTATCGGTTTTGGCGTCTGTCACAGGGGCTTGGTTAATTGGAGTGTTTATCTCATAATAAATTTTAAGAACAGTTAAGTAAAAAAACCAAAAAATCAGCCTCTGTAGACAGGGGTTTTTGTTTATTTGGTTATATTTAATTATATGAAAACTACAAATTATAAAATTGGTACGGTCGGTACGCTTGAAATTAGTCTACCGATAATCGAACTAGGCTCTGGTCAGCCTAGAGGAACTATAATTTCACTCCAGCATGGCGGTGAATTAAGTTCGATATTAATCAATAAATTGCTAGTTGAAAGGGAAAAATCAATAATTGGTACTATCAGATTATTACCAGTGGCTAATCCCTTTGGCTTGATCCAAGACAGCCGAGTGGACCCAATTGATAATAAAAATATCAATCGCCAGTTTCCCGGCCGCGCTGATGGGGATTTTACTGCCCGACTATCAGCTGCTTTGTTTGAATTATGCCAAGCTAGTGATTTTGTGCTTGATTTGCACAACTTTAGTCAGCGCCAGTCGCCGCTTTTAGCCGGTTATGCACAAATTTCTAAGGAAAAAAAAGACGCTGAGATTAACAAGTTGATTAGCTTGTTAAAACCAGATGCAGTATGGCAGGTGGATACTAAGCGTCAGCAGGACCAGCGATACAACGGGGCTCTTGATGAAGTCTTGGCAACTAATAATATTCCTTCAATATTTATTGAAATGCCCAATATTAATCTGATCAATCAGTCTATGATCGATCGGGTAGCTGATGGCATACAAAATATTTTCAATAATTTTCAAAATCCCTTTATTGGAAAAGGAAATATACCGGAATTCAATGCAAATTATCTTTATGCTGATCAGGCTGGCTTGTTTGAATCAACTATTAAACCGCTAACTAATATTGTTATTGGCGAAACTCTTGGTACTGTACATAACTTGAAAAACTTCAAAAAAACAGAAATTAAAAGTCATCTATCCGGAACCGTATTATCAGTTTTGGGCCGGGGCGTCATACGCACCGGCAGTAAATTGGCCAGTATTGGAACCAGGATCTAAATAGTTCTTCTACAACTTAATAACCTAGGAGGTTTGAAAATGGGAGAACGTCAAGCTTGGTTTGGTGAACTGTTAAATGATGGTTTGTCATACCGCTACCAGTTGAATCATTTTGCCAAGCTTTGTGGTGGTGGACATCCGTATGTATCACCAGTTCGTCTGGTAAGAGTCAAGCAAGGTGAAATGATCGAGGAGATGATTCAACCGACAGTTGAGCCTTATGTCATGTCGTCTGAAGATCTGGATTGGCTGAATGAGTTGGCCCGGGCTTGGAATCTATTTGCCCAAGCTCAAGCTAATCTCATTCTACAGGCTCGACGTGGCGGTCTTGATGAGTACACGGTAGAGCTCATCAGACAGACTTGTTCTAAATTGGAGTGGGATAACTTTCACCACGATCCGGGGTATTTCAATTTGATGCCGTTTGCTCGTTTGGATCTAATCAGAACCGAGCAAGGCCTTAAGGTAATCGATATCAATTCAACCCGACCAGCCGGTCTTGGCGATATTGATGTCCTTTCCCGGGCCTATCAGTCAAACTGCTCGGACCACCAACCCCTGCCCGTCGCTGAAGTGCTGAAAGAGCTGGTGGAACAATGTTCACGCGAGTGGAACAACTCTCAACACCACAGCGAGCAGCCAATTAAGGTGGGTATTGTCATCAATCAGTCTGATGGTGATTGGCAGAACTTTCGGAACATCATGATGCTGCTAACCAGCCAGGGAATCGACGCTGAGCTGGTAGATCCAGAAAATGCCCAGTCCAATCCCAACACCTGGAACGTGTTGATACGCAGCCGGATCAAGGAGGGGCATCCTTACTTTAGTCTTTTTGAACAAGACTATCCGCATCGTCGCTGTGTCATGTCACCTCTGTATCGTCGCTGTCTGGGCAATAAGATCTGGATGTATCTGATCAATTCGCACGGTCCGACCAAGCGTTTCTTTGCCGATGAGCTGGGACAGGATTTTTCCCTGATTGCCGACTGCTTTCCGCAAACTGGTTTAGTTCTACCTGATGGAATGGTGGACTTTGGCCAAGACAGCAAGCAGCCACTGACATCACTAGCTCACAAAGAGTGGGTACTGAAACAGCCGGCAGCATCATCGGCGCGACAGTTCCATATGGGCTGTCTGATGGGTAAACGAAAATGGCAAGATACACTTAACCTGGACTTGCAGGGTTGGATTGTCCAGCCGTTTTCCAAAGCCAAGGAATGTCTGTTGGTTCATGACGACAACGGGGAAGTTGTCGAGAAATCTTTGTACGTGAAGTTTGGCGCCTATTTGTATGGTGGACGGTTGGCGGCTGTGGAAATCCACGCTCGCAACCACCCCATCGTCCATGGGGCACGCAACACTTACTTCTCCTGTGTCATGAAAAAATCCTAGGTCCGAACCAGAGAGGGTGGGGCGAATGCAAAATGGTCTCTGTCATTCACCCGCACCCTCTCTGTCCCCCTTATCGACCGGCAATTTATTGTAATAAAAACGCCCCTGTCTGTCCAAGAGCGTTTTCTTTAGTTTTCTATTTTTTTGCTCTAAATTGTATTAAGTCCATTTTCTTTCTAAACAGTGCACCCAAAGCCACTAGGAAAAAAGCAAAGCCAAACAGCCAACCAATAAACGGTACCAATCCAACCAAGCGTAAGATAATTATACCAACAACGGCACTTAGCCAGTTTACTGTTACTTGCCTATCATTACGACTAAACTTAAATAACCAGGCACCAGCGATAACGCCCGCGTAAACACCAGCCAGCAATAATAGTAATACGTATAAGGCCATCAAAATTACACCCAATAATGCACCGACCACTGAAGCAAACAAGATCAAGGTGATAATCGGGGTGAGGAATAATACAGCGATACCGATTACCAGATGCTGCCAAAACTTACCAGTCGCTCTCAATGTTACGCTTCGGGAATAGCGTTTCAATCCAACTACCATTACTATACCCGCTGCCAGTGAGCCGGCCAGGGAGATCAACCAGAATATGATTGTAGCGCCAAAAACCCCAAAGGCAAACCGGCCAAATAGATCATATTTCATTTCATTATAAATTGTTTGGCCGGCAACAGTTGCTCCAGAAGCAATAACTGCTTCTTGATCAGAATAATATTCAAGATCTCCAGCCAGTTGGGCCGTATCAGTCAGCTCCAATTTGCCGACTCGGACGTCAACTT
>JBHPGJ010000014.1:0-22114 GCA_042570545.1 Patescibacteria group bacterium
GGTGATTCATTATGGAGCATTGCCGCTCAGGTATATGGTGATGGGCGGTTGTACACAAAAATTGTTCAAGCAAATATCGATGAATTCATCACTTTAATTGACAATCCTTCACTCATCCGAGTAGATTGGTCGCTGATCATTCCCAAGTAAAAAATTAACAATAATAGTAATTTTGCCTTTGACAGGTAGTTTTGATATTGTTTTAATGAGTATTAGTTAATTATTAACATTTACTTATGTTTAACAAGAACAATAGCGACAACAATATGGAACCAAAAGGCAACATTGAGACCGTCATTGGTCCATCGGTAAAAGTGGATGGTAACTTTGCTGGTTCAGGCGACGTGAACGTCGAAGGCAGCGTAGTCGGCAGTCTTAAGACTTCAAAAAATTTACGTATTGGCGAATCAGCTAAAGTAAAAGCCGACGTCAAGGCCGAGAATATTCACCTAGCCGGTGAAATTAAGGGCAACGTGGTTTGTAAGGGTAAACTAGAGCTTACCTCAACTGGCCGGATAATTGGCAATATCGAGACACAAACCCTTTCCGTTCAATCGGGCGCCACCTTTAACGGTAAATGCCAGATGTTAGATCAAGATAGCAAGGATGAAGAAGTCCCAGCGGTTATTGTTGAGCAATCAAATGGCGAAAAGAAAGGGAAGCATAATCGCAAGTAATAATGCCTATTAACGACACGGAATACTTTTATTTTTACGACGATTTTTTAAAGGACAAGAAATACGAAACTGAAATTCATAGGATCGAAACACGTCTGCTGGAATTAGGCTTAACTGGTCGTAAAGAACGTCTCACCGTATTAAAAAATACTAAGGAAATTCTTGAAGACGGCATCAAACGCGGTGCCAAAACTGTGGTGGCAATAGGAAGCGATGCTACCATCAGTAAGGTTATGTCGGTGGTGGCTGATCACGAAAACATTGTTCTCGGTATGATTCCCGTTGGCCCAGAACAGAATATTGCCGAAATGCTAGGTGTGCCAACGGGCATAGCTGCTTGTGATATTTTATCCAAACGAATTGTAAAGAAAGTTGATCTAGGTAAAGTAAATGACCAATATTTTCTATTTTCTTTAGATATACCAGTCGAACGAGTAACTGTAAAATGTGATAATAAATACGAGGTCTCGATCGATGACGCCGATGCTGAAATGCGTATTTGTAATATCGGCAGTGTTACTACTGCGAACAAAAAGGTGAAACACAATGATCCAGCTGATGGAAAGTTGGAAGCTGTAATTCGCTCTCGTCAAAGCAGCTGGGGGATCTTCAAGAAAAAATTTGATAAAGACAGTATATTCAAAATAAAAAAAGCAAGGATCAGCAGTCGCGACGGAGACGCTACCTTAGTAGCCGACGGACAAACAATGATTAAGACCCCAGCCAAGGTGGAGATAGTACCAAAAAAACTTCAGCTAATAGTTGGCCGCGACAGACAATTTTAATTATTAATTAGTAAAAATATGGATACCTCAAATATTCGTTGGTATGGACATGATGCTTTTTTGGTCGTTTCTGCTGAAGGTAAAAATATATATTTTGATCCCTACCAATTGCCGAACAACACTCCCAAGGCTGATCTTATTTTGATCAGTCATGAACATTTTGATCATTGTTCACCCGAGGATATTGAAAAAATCATAAAAACCGATACAGTGATAATCGGCTCTACCCAGGCCGCTGATGCGCTTAAACAAAAAATTAATACTGTCAAACCAGGCGATACAAAGAACTTTGATAGCATTAAGGTAAGTGTCGTTCCCGCTTATAATATAAATAAATTTCGTGAGCCAAACCTACCATTCCATCCCCCAGGAGATAATAAAGTCGGTTTTGTAGTTAATGTAGATAATATAACTTATTATCACGCTGGCGATACTGATCATATTTCGGAAATGGAGTCGCTAAATGTAGATATAGCTTTCTTGCCCGTTTCTGGTACCTATGTGATGACCGCCCGGGAAGCGGCTGAAGCGGCTAATACTTTTAAACCAAAGTTGGTTATTCCTATGCATTATGGGTCAATAGTTGGGTCGGTAGAAGATGCAAATAAGTTTAAAGAACTAACCTCGGTTGAAGTTAAAATTTTAGAAAAAAGCTGAGAAGATAACAATTCATATAGATTGACCCCTTGGTTATTATATATATCGGCGACTTTTTTGGTATAATGTAAATTAAGCATAAAAAATAATGTTTAAAAATATGGAAAAACAAGAACAGATACCTAAAGAAAAATCAGACCAAACACCAAAAAAGCCCTATTTGTTAATATTAGTGGTAATTTTAGTGTTAATTATTGGACTGGCAGTGGTATATTTTTTGTATTTTAATGATGACGAAGAAACCACTCCAACAGTCATTACCAATACTAGGGAAGAAGAAAAGCTCGGTGCGACATTTATCTTTACTGAAGGTGCTGTAGAGTATAAAGAGTCTGGTGGCGAGTGGTTACGGGCGACTGTAAATACAAATCTGTTCGAAGGTTATTCGATAGAAATTGTAGGTGAAGGCAGAGCAATAATCAATATTGATGATGGGAGCGCGATTAGATTGGGTGATAATTCTGGAGTCACTCTTATAAGCATGAATCCTAATAATATAATAGTATCAAATGATGAAGGTGAAGTATATTCAAGAGTTGCCAAAGTAGACAGAACATATTCAGTTATGATGGACGATTATTCTTATGAAGCGGTTGGAACAGCGTATAATACAGTTAATAATGAAACCGAGAAAGGCGTGGAAGTATATGAAAGTAGTGTTAAAGTTAAATCTCAAATCCAAGAGGTCGCGACCGTTGAAGAAGACAAAAAATATTATGTAAAAAATACTAGTAATCCTGATGAAGAAAAACAAGTTAAAGAAATGACCCAGGAGGAAGTACAAAATAAAGAATTTGTTATGTGGAACAAAGAAAAAGATGAGTCAGAAAATAAAGAGCTGGGATTTTTAAATTTTGAAAATAAAGAAAATGATGATCTTAATACGGAAATCCCTGACGATACTCCTGATACCACCGGCAGCATCACTCTTTCGGGTACAGCTTCAGAAAATGGTGTGGCACTATCATGGACGGCTGATGGTCTGGATTTATCCAACGGTTTCAAGATATTAAGAAGTCAAAGTGATAATCCGGTATACCCCGGTGCGTATTACGTATATTTAAGAAAAGGCGAATATAAAAGTTATACTTGGGAACTTAAGGAAGGAAAAACCTGGCATTTTAGAGTATGTCAGTATCTAGGTGAAGAATGTGGTGTATATTCAAATGACATAACAGTGACCGCTCCTTTAGTAGAGACGGATGATGAGGATAATGATAAAAAAGACCCCGATGATAAAACCTCACAAGTTGATTCTATTGCCCTAAGTGATGCTGGAGATGGGTCAGTTTCTTGGTCCGCCGAAGGCACTTCGGTTAGCGGTTTCAAAGTGGTCTGGTCAAAAAATACCAAGCCAACATATCCCACCCGTTCAGGCGATAAATATTCATATAAAAGTGAACCAACAGCCACTTCCGCAACCCTAGCAGCCTTTGATGGTACAGGCACCTACTATGTACGCGTGTGCGAATATTTGGGTAGCCAGTGTGGTACTTATTCTAATCAGATTGAGGTTCAACTAATCAAATAGTATTAAGTAGTGGCATAATTAATGGTTGTTTCTAATAATGCTGGCTTTAAATATGCAAAATTATGTCTTTGAAGAAATTTATCAAAAAAGAAAGAAAATTATGGCATCAGCATTTTATTCCGTCATTGATTGCTGGCGTCGGTATGGCTTTGATAACCTTTGTATTTGAGTTTACCACTTCGGGGATAGTTATTTTCGCTAGCGTTGGTGCTTCGGCTATAATTCTGGCTAATAACAAATCACATCATTTGACAAAACTACGCACCAGTATTTTTGCCTATATTATAGCCGTAACTGTATCAACAATATTATTTTATCTCAATCAATTTTTCCAATTTCATTTATCGGTAAGTTTATTTCTGGCGGTGTTTTCGGTATCAATAGCAATGTATTTACTTAATGTCTTTCACCCACCAGCCATAAGTGCAACGGTAGCCTTTTTATTATTTGAACGCGGAGTGGTTGATCTTATCTTCTTGTTGTTGTCGGTAATAATGATGCTGATAGTAATACGTATACTTAGCTATATCTTCTCACAACATCTCTCACTTAGGGAATTTTATAAAGAATTTAGAAAGGAATTTTAATTTTCTCATTGACATAAACACCCTTCTCGAGTAAGCTATAGCAGTTAAAAATATGGCGGACGATAAAACAACTAGTAAAATTAAGCTACCCGACCGAATAGTTATTCGTGATCTGGCAGCTAAATTAGAAAAACCAGTTACGGATGTAATTGGTAAACTTATGACCAACGGAATACTATCTTCACAAAACGAAGAGATTGATTTTGATACGGCCACGATCATTGCTAACGAATTTGGTGTTGAGACTGAAATTACCAGCAAACAAGGTGATAGCGTTGGTGTGAATATTGAAGAATTATTAAACGAAAAAGGAAGTCAAACCAAGCTTCGACCGCCAATTGTGGTGGTTATGGGGCACGTTGATCACGGCAAGACCAAGCTACTCGACGCCATACGTGAAACAAATGTAGTGGCTTCTGAGTCTGGCAGCATTACTCAACACATTGGTGCCTATCAAGTAATTGAAAAAGAACGACTAATAACTTTTATCGATACTCCTGGACATGAGGCTTTCACTGCCATGCGATCGCGGGGAGCTAAGGTAGCCGATATCGCCATATTAGTAGTGGCCGCAGATGATGGTATAAAACCACAGACCGAAGAAGCAATAAATATAATACAAGCGGCTAGATTACCGTTCATCGTTGCTATAAATAAAGTAGATAAACCAGAAGCTGATATCGAGCGGGTAAAAAAAGAACTTGCTGAAAAGAATCTCTTGCCTGAAGACTGGGGAGGTAAGACCATTACCGTTCCAATTTCTGCTGAAAAAAATCAAAACATAACTGAGCTACTGGATATGATTTTACTGGTAGCCGATACGGAAAAAGACAATCTTCAAGCCGATCCAAAACGTCCAGCTGTTGGCACCATAATCGAATCTCACGTTGATGTCGGCGAAGGACCAGTTGCTACGGTGCTGATCCAAACCGGAACTTTAAAAGTTGGAAATATTGTAAAAGTTGGAGAAATTTGGGGTAAGGTTCGTGATTTAAAAAATGATAAAGGAAAATCGCTTGATTCGGTCGAACCGGCAACACCTGTACGTGTACTCGGATTGAAAGGCGCACCGGTAGTGGGAGATATCCTGACAGTTACCGACGATGAATCGATCAGAGATTTGAAAAAAATAAAACAATATCGACACGATTCACATTTACAAGCACAGGTTGCGAGCAAATTCGTAACTAAGCAGGAAGTTGAAGAAGCTGAAAAGGAAGATAAAGATGAAGAGAAAGAGAAAAAATATCTGAAGCTAGTTCTCAAAGCTGACACCTTAGGATCTCTTGAGGCGATAAAATCCACCTTAGACAAATATGTACACGATGAAGTTAGTGTGGAAATTGTTAATCAAGGATTAGGCAATATAACTGAAGCCGATGTTCTAAATTGTGAGTCAGAAGATACAATTTTACGCGGCTTCAATGTACAAATATCTCCGGCAGCAGAGAAAGTTGCCAAAGGCAAAGACGTTGAGATCAAAACCTATACGGTAATTTATGATCTGGCTGATGAAATAAGAGATCTGTTAGAGTCAATGCTATCACCGGATATCATATATAATACGACCGGCAAGGTTAAATTATTGGCTATATTTAGAACGACAAAGAAAGAAATGATTATTGGCGGCAAGGTTATCGATGGTGAGGCTAGTTTAAATAGTGTAGTTCATGTTCGCCGGGATGATGAAAAAATTGCTGAAGGCAAAATAATCCAATTACAAAATAACAAAGATGATGCCAAGAAAATCAAAGCTGGTAATGAGTGCGGTATGAAGTTTAGTGGCCCGCCAGTGTTGGTCGTGGGAGATGTTCTAGAATTTGTAAAACGAGAAGAGGTAATCAAAAAACTTGATATCTAACTAGTAGATATTAACTATAAAAGTTTGAATTCGAACGGTCAGGTCTCACATCGTATGGCACAAATATCTGAGCTAATACAGCAGCAGCTTAGTGAATTGATAATCAGAGAATTGGAACTGCCCCAAGACTGTCTTATTACCATAACCAAGGTAAAAACATCGCGTGATTTGTCTTATGCTGATGTATTAGTATCGGTCCTGCCATACCATAAAACTGAGGAAATGATCAAATATCTTAGTAAAAAGCGTCATGTTTTACAGTCGATTTTAGCTAAAAAAATTACTATTGCCAGCTTCCCCACTTTGCGCTTTCATTCTGACGATACCGAAGACCAGGCTTCTCATATAGAGGCACTTATTGACAGTCTAGAGTAAAAAAGATAGACTGTATCGTTTTATGAGTGCTATTAATGAACAAATAAGAAATAATTTTATTCAATTAGAAAAACTAATTGAATCAGCCAATCGTGTATTGGTAACAAGTCATGAAAGAGCTGACGGCGATGGTCTGGGTTCGATGCTGGGATTGTTACATCATTTAGTTGAACGTAATAAAAAAGTTATTTGCTTCGCTAAAGATTTTGAACCAGCTGGATTCCATTTTCTACCTGGTGTCGAAACTGTTTTAAATACGCCAGAAGCAATAGAAGATCATCAGGCAGATTTAATTATTTTATTAGATAGTGGTGATATAAGACGCACCCATATTTTGGATTATTTACGCCGGCGTGACCGACAACATTTTAAAATTGTAAACATTGATCATCACCCGCCGCAATTCAGCGAACCGGATCATCAACAGTTGATAGATATTCATATTGTTGATCAAGGCATGTCAGCTACAGCCGAATTGGTTTTTCATTTTTTCGATCATCATAACCACGATATCAACAAAGATATAGCTACTTGTTTATTGACCGGCATTCTTACCGATACAGGAAATTTTTCAAATAAAGCGACAACTGACTCTTCAATGTCGGTAGCTGGTTCATTATTATTGTCCGGTGCAAATTTACAACAGATTACTGATATGATCATAAGAAATCAATCTACCGGATCATTAAAACTATGGGGTCGAGCATTATCGCGTCTCACAAATGATCCAAAAACCGGCATTACCACCACCGCTATAAAATTAAATGATCTAGTTGAATGTCAGGTAAGTGCCGATGCCGCCGATGGAATTGCTAACTTTCTGAACAATTTAAAAGACGCCAAAGCCATAATTGTATATCGAGAGGAGGCCGATGGTGTTATTCGCGGAAGCCTAAGGACAACCAGAGATGACGTCGATGTGGCTAAAATTGCCAGTCAATATGGCGGTGGCGGACATGCCAAAGCCGCTGGTTTTACTACTACTGGAAAACTAGTCGAAACTAGCACTGGTTGGCGTATTAAATAATATATGATAGGATATTTTTGATGACTAAGAAAACGACAGATCAACTAATCCCCATGGTTGTCGAGCAGACAAACAGGGGTGAGCGAGCATTTGACATATACTCTCGTTTACTTAAAGAGAGAATAATTTTTTTAGGTGATATCATCAATGATGTTGTCGCTAATACAGTTATTGCCCAGTTATTATTCTTAGAAAGTGAAAATGCTGAAAAGGATATTAAGATATACGTGAACTCACCCGGTGGTTCAGTAACGGCCGGGTTAGCAATTTACGATACTATGCAGTATGTGAAGCCAGCCGTAGCTACCATTGCGGTAGGTATAGCAGCTTCGATGGGGGCGGTTTTACTGGCTGCCGGCGAAAAAGGTAAACGCTTTGCCTTGCCCAATGCAGAGGTAATGTTGCACCAAGTGATGGGCGGAGCCGAGGGACAAGCGGCTGACATAAAAGTAAGGGCTGAGCATATTCTAAGAATACATAAAAGACTAAATGAAATATTAGCCAAACACACGTCGCAACCGTTATCCAAGATTGAAAAAGACACTGATCGTGATTATTTTCTGACCGCCGAAGAAGCGAAAAAATACGGCTTAGTAGATCGCATAGTTACCAAGACCAAATAAACGACCAGTTAAAAAAGGCAATAAATGTTGCCATTATTACCCCCAGACTTGCCCTGGCGGTAAAATTGTGTTACAGTTCGTAACACTTATTTTTACCAACCTTTTTATGGAATTTTTCAATTATGTCAATATCAATATGGATTATATTGGTTGCCGTCGGCATACCGGCCGGGGTGATCGCTGGATACTTTTTCAGAAAATCATGGGCCGTGCGGGAGGCGGCTTCAGTCGAAGCCAAAGCTAAAAAAATAATTAATGAGGCCAAGGCCAAACAAAAAGAAATTCTCTTGGAAGCCAATGAGAAGTCTCTTAAGGTAATCGAAGGAGCTAAGCACGAAGAGGGAAAAAGAAGACAGGAAATATCGGCCTTGCAACAGCGTTTAGAAAAACGTGAGACTTTGTTTGATCAGAAACTTATAGATATTGAGAATCGACAACAAGCAGTGGAAACAAAATCAAAAACTTTAGAAACTGCCAAGCAAGAAATTCTAAAGATTCGCGAACAACAGATCGAAAAGCTAGAAAAGATCGCGGCGCTTAACAAAGAAGAGGCTAAAAAAATACTTATTGAAAATACTGAATCCAGAATGAAAGATGAATTACTGCAACGGATCAGAAAAATTCAGCATGAGGGCAACGAGCAGCTGGATAAAGAAGCCCGTACCCTGCTATCAAATGTTATCCAACGGGTAGCTTCTTCTCACGCCGCTGAGACTACCACCACCGTAGTAAATCTACCATCAGATGAGATGAAGGGGCGGGTAATTGGACGAGAAGGACGCAACATCAAATCGATAGAGAACCTGACCGGAGTTGAAATTATTGTTGATGATACCCCAGAAGCAATAGTGATATCAGGTTTTAATCCTATTCGTCGTCACCTAGCCAAGCGCGCTTTAGATAAACTTATTTTAGATGGCCGTATTCATCCCGGTAGGATTGAAGAGGCTATTAATCAAGGTAAGAAAGAATTGGCTAAAGATATTTCCAAAGCCGGTGAAGAAGCAGCTTATGAAGTTGGCGTAGTCGGACTTGATCAGAAACTGACCCAGCTACTTGGGCGCTTAAAATACCGAACCAGTTACGGACAAAATGTACTCAAACACTCAATCGAAGTAGCTCACCTGGCTGGTCTATTGGCCGATGAATTAGGAGCCAATGTATCAGTAGTCAAAAAGGGAGGGTTGCTGCATGATATCGGCAAGGCCGTCGATCATGAAATCCAAGGCACACATACCCAGATCGGTCACGATATTATGAGAAAATTTGGCTTGCCCGAAGAAGTAGCATATATATCAATTGCCCACCATGAAGACGAGCCAAAAACCATTGAGGGTGTAATAGTAAAAGTGGCTGATGCTATATCTGGAGCTCGTCCTGGGGCCCGTAAAGATACGTATGAAAATTACATACAACGGTTGGAAGAGCTTGAAGAAGTGGCTAAGACATTTGAGGGCGTAGAAAAATGTTACGCTATTCAGGCTGGCCGGGAAATTAGAGTGTTTGTTTCTCCCGATAAAATTGATGATTATAACGCTATAAAATTAGCTAGAAATATTGCTGATAAAATTGAACAAGAACTAAAATATCCTGGAGAAATAAAGGTAAATGTAATCCGCGAAAAACGAATTGTTGAATACGCTCGTTAAATCGCTATGACAAAATTTTTAATTATTGGTGATATCAACGGCAAGATAGGTCGTCGAGCGGTGACTAAGATTCTACCTGAATGGAAAAAGAAATATCAGCCCGATTATACGATCGCCAATGCTGAAAATATCGCTCATGGCACTGGAGTTACTCGCAAGACCCTTGATGAGGTGCAAGCGGCTGGCATTGATTTGTTTACTTCCGGCAATCATGTCTGGAGTAAGCCGGAAGCTAATGAAATATTAGAAGACGAAGACAGTGTGTTATTGCGGCCACATAATTATCCTATTGGCACCGTTGGACGGGGTATAAAAGTTGCTAATATTGGCGGAAAAAACGTCCTTGTGGTAAACTTACAGGGTCAGGTCTTTATGGAAGAAGCGGTAAATAATCCTTTTAAGTCCTTTGACGATATATACGATCAATATCACGACCAGGTAGATGCCATATTGGTTGATTTACATTGTGAGGCCACAAGTGAAAAAGTGGCTTTCGGCTGGCACGTAGTTGGACGAGCTCAGGCCATGTGGGGTACACACACCCATATCCAGACAGCCGATGAGCGGATAATCAGGAATATGGCCTATATTACCGATATTGGAATGGTCGGTGATCGCGACTCGGTGATTGGCGTCAATAAAGAGGTCATTATTGATAATTTTATTAACCAAACTAAGGGTCATCATGAGATTGCTGAAAAAGGCTGGGCCATCGCTGAAGGCATAGTTGTAACCATAGATCTTGATAAAGGCCAAGCTAAAAATATTGAACGAGTACGGTCTGAAATAGAAGTAAAATAACCAATTAATTATTTATTTTAAAATTATGAACAAAGCTGAATTAATTGATAAAATATCTGCCAAACTTGACCTACCAAAAAAACAAGTTGAAGACGTTCTTGATACTATGGAATCAACTATAATTGATGAACTAAAATCCGACAATGAAGTATCATTAACTGGTTTTGGTACGTTCATGTCCCGTCGGCGCGAAGCTCGGGGCGGAGTAAATCCACAAAATCCTTCAGAAAGAATTCAGATCCCAGCCGTGACGGTACCAAAATTTAAAGCCGGAAAGACACTAAAAGATTCATTGAAATCAGATAGCGGTAGTGAGACTAAGCCAGCCGCACCAGCACAAGAATAAACAATCAAATATAAAATAATAGTCCCCGAGCCTTTTAAAGCCACGGGGACATTTGGGTTATGTGCTAGTGCTCCGGAAAGAGCTTGTAGACGATCTCCTGGTAACGCTCCTGCGTTTTCATCACCACGTCTTCGGGCAGCTGGGGTGCCGGTGGTGTCTTGTCCCAACCCAATTCACTGACGTAATTGCGAACATACTGCTTATCGAATGAAGTGGGTTCCTGGCCCTCGTGCCACTCGGCGTAGGGCCAGAAGCGCGAGGAGTCAGGCGACAGCAACTCGTCAATGATGACCAACTGTCCCTGATCATCAATACCGAACTCAAATTTCGTATCGGCAATGATGATGCCCTTGCGAGCGGCGAAGTCCCTGGCGGCTGAATAGATATTCAGACTGGTCTGTCTGAACAATTCAGCCAACCTATCAGTCGCAAGTGCAATGCCCTCACCTTGGGTTGTTACATCCGTCTGTTGCAGAAATTCAGCCATGATCAGCTTCATCCGGGCAAAGTTAATGTTCTCATCGTGCCCTTCGGTTGCCTTAGTAGCCGGAGTGAAAATTGGCTCGTCCAGCTGATCGTATTGCCGCAGGCCGGGCCGAAGCTGGATACCACACACCAAGCCGGAAGATTTTTTGTAGTCTTTCCACCCACTACCGGCGATGTACTGGCGTACCACACACTCGATATCCGGCCGTGGATACCGACGACAGACCATGATACGGTCGGCGAAAGACAGTAAGTGATCGGTCAGAGACGGACTCAGTCCGGCATCCTTGATGTCGACCAAGTGATTTAGAATATCCTTGAAGAATTCAAACCACTTTTGGGAAATTCGCGTCAACAGCCTTCCCTTATTAGGGATACCGTTGGGGTGGACGACATCGTAGGTGGAAATACGATCGGTCATGAACAAGATAAACCATCCATCTCGTCCAGTTATCTGCCACAGATCACGCACCTTGCCGCTTTTTTCATAGCTCAATTCCGGGTGAGCAAATTCTGAACGACTGTCCAGAATCACCTTAAGCAAATTCATAACAGGCCTCCAATGAATCGGGGGTGTTTGAAGGGCAAACAATTGAGAAGATTATCAATATACCGGACGCCATCTTAACATGTTCATAAGTTGTATGTAAAGAAATGTATTGACAAAGACAAAATATAAGGTTATTATGCCCGACCGAAGTTCTAGCTGTACAATCTAAATCACTCCGCCCTCCTTATCACTATGGAGGTGTAGATGTACATTACTTTGCACAAAGATTGGAATTTTTACGATAGTTCTGCCGGTGAGAACGTCATTTTCGTTGTTCCTGAGGGCCGTTATCCAATTGATCGGCGACCTCATCCATTCGGCAAACCAGGAAACTGGTTATTCCTGGAAAACACGCCGATTGGTTTGCCGGAGAAATATCTTCGACAATATACCACCCACGAAGGGAAGCTGAAAGTAGAGATTGAAGAATGATATTTCTCGCGTACCATAGATATCCGTCTAAGAAGGCCTTGGGCGGATTTATTTTTATAATTCTTGATGTGTCGCTCTAGGATAGTTAATGAATATTGGTGTATAAGCTTATCCGTATTGACAGACACGAGTTATGTTGATATTGTGGTTCGTCAAATCAATTCAGATTTGACAGTTCATTGAAAGGGGGTGAAATAATGGATGCCAAAAGAATGGGAGAGATTGCCTTGATCTTACTTCGCCATAGATTCCGTAAGGAAGGGATGCAACTGCAGCCTAGTGCTATGAAGAGAAGAATTGGCAATCTCCACAAGGAGACAGAGATCCCCAAAGAAGAGTTAGAGGAGTTTGCTCGAATACTCGCCACTGAGCTTTTTCAAGAGGCCTTTGGCTCAGCTCCACAATAACTCTTTAATGATTTTCTAAGAGCAAGGTTGAAGTCAAAGACTTTCCAAAAAAGGGTAATTGCGCTTCCTCTATTTAATAGAGTAAAGGCAGAACAAGAACCTCTCCTCCTCTAAGGAAATCAACATAGCGCATGCTGTTAGATCAGTATGCGCTATTTATTTTTGGTGCGCCGTGAGGGATTCGAACCCCCGACCGTTTGCTTAAGAGGCAACTGCTCTACCAGACTGAGCTAACGGCGCATGGCGCGCCCTGAAGGATTCGAACCTCCGACCTACTGGTCCGAAGCCAGTCGCTCTATCCACTGAGCTAAGGGCGCATGTTAGTAAGATTTGTAACTAAAAACGTGCTTTGGAAAAAGTAGCACGATTTATTATAATAATCAAGGTATATTAGCCCTGAAAAGGTTTGATATATACCCGTCCCAGCTCATCTTTGCTGGACTGCAATTCTTTATGTTCAGCTTCGCGCAAAGCTAAGGCGATTTGCCGGGAAATGATATCAAGCAGAATGTGATTATTGTAACTGAAATTTTGTCCGCCTATTTTTTCACCTAATAGAATGGCCCCAATTACCTCGTCGCCGGTTTGTACTTTTACTCCCAACATGGTTGGACTGGCATAATCGGTGTGCAATTTTTTATTAGCTAGATATTCTTGTCGTGTTATTACCACATCTGTCTTATCTCTAAAGATCGTGCCCAATATCAAGTCGTGGCTAGTGGAAACTTTTAGATTTTTAATCTTTTGATTATTGGGATAACCAAGCGCTTCATGAATTACGATTTTATTATCATCAGGGTTATAAAGCGCCAGCAGTATTTTCTTTGCCTTTATGACCTCAAGAATGGCTTCTAATAATAATTCAGCCAGATTATAGATATCACCGTAGGAAGCAGCGATTTTACCAGTTGAATATAGGGTCAAGATCTTGTTATTGGCATGATGCAGCCGGCTGGTAATGTTTTCAATTATCGTAGCATAGATCCGGTTAGCAATTGTCGGGTGTTTTTTACTAAAGTTGAGAAAGTCCTTGCCTTCAATGGCGAGTAAATCAGAATCAGACCAGGTTTCGGCGTAATGTTGGTGATTCTCTTGTGGATTGGATAATGAACTTTCAACTATAAAATTATAAGGATCAAGAATGGCTAGGGTTTGCTGTTCATCACGAAACCTGCGATACAGGTGCAAACGTCCAGAGTTAACTATATAAAAAGTCGAACGTTTATCGCCCCGCTTGAACAGCTTTACGCCCCGCTTTACTTTGACTGATTTTATTATAGCTGCAATGGCTGATAATTCAGTTGCTGACAATCCATTAAAAACCGGAATCGGTTTTAGAGTCTTAATATCAACCATATATTTTCCGTGATTACCTTGCTAAGTTTTCTGGGTTAGTCATGTGAGCGACGGCCACGTCCTTATCAATAGCACGTTCTTCAAACAAGCGTTTAATGTCCTGATCCATGCTAAACATGCCATCCTCGGCAGATGTCTGAATGGTGCCTTTGATTTGAGCGATTTTATTTTCACGGATCAGGTTAGCCACAGCCGGAGTATTTAACAGTACTTCACGGGCGGCCACTCGACCACCGCCAGCTTTGGGTAAGAGAAATTGTGAAACAATCGCTTTCAAGAATAATGATAACTGCAATCTAACCTGAGGTTGCTGGTAGGGCGGGAAGACATCAATGATACGGTCAACAGTTTGAGCGGCATTCAAAGTGTGCAGAGTAGCTAAGACCAAATGACCGGTTTCAGCTAAGGTAATAGTTGAGGCAATAGTTTCTAGATCCCTCATCTCGCCGACCAAGATAACGTTTGGATCTTGCCGTAAGGCGTGTTTTAATCCCTCGGCAAAACTGACCATATCTGATCCCAGCTGACGCTGGCGAATTATACTTTTGGCTGGAGTATAAATAAACTCAATTGGATCTTCCAAAGTAATAATATGAGCGTTGCGTTCATGATTGATCACATCGATCATGGCAGCCAGTGAGGTGGACTTACCACAGCCCGTAGGCCCGGTCACTAATATTAAACCCTGTTTTAAATTAAGTAATTCCGAGACAATACTTGGCATGCCAATATCTTCAAGAGTTGGAATTTTACTTTGAATAACCCTGGCCACTAAAGATAAACTATCTTTTTCCCAGCTGATATTTACACGAAATCGTGCCTGATCACCGATGTCATAAGACATATCAAGTTCACGCGCATTTTCAATCTTACTCTTTTGCTTATCGGATAAAATATTGTAGATCAATTCTTTTATTTTGGCAGCCGACAGTGGAGTCTCGCCCGGCATTGGCTTAAGTACCCCGTCAATCCTTAGATAAGGAGGCAAGTTTGCTAGAATATGCAGATCGGAAGCTTTTTTATCAACGGCGGCTTTTAGAAATTTATCGATTGTTGCTGGCATAAATTTAATTTAATTAACGGAAGTTATTATAACAAAACTATGAGACCTGAGCAATTTAACAAGAATATATATTACTTTAGAATATTTCTCGCCAAGATCCTTGCTGCACCTGCCAGCTAGCACCTGGCCCAGAGATGAATTTGGTATCAGCTAAGCCGGTTTGATAGGTAACACTGGTGCCTTCATTTAGGTGTAGTTTGTAACCGACAGCCTCATAAAGACCAGCATTTTGACTAAGCAATATCATGCCCTCACTAGCATAGAATATGACTGATTCGGTGTTATTTTTAACATCAATTGCTGGATCGGTTATGTCCTGAAGGCCCTTATAAGTGGTAAGCAGCATTATATAGCTGCCATTTGAATCATCACAAGTATCAGTATCAGTATCCCACCCCGAGCCGCAATAGGTACCGTTATTTTGGGTAACTATTTTACCATCGGTCATTACCGTGCCGCTTAACTCACCGTAACTACCGTTGAGGTATATAACACCGTTATTTTCAACGGTGATATTGCCCAACACATGTACCGTTCCGTCAATCCGTAGTTCGGCACTGTTTTTTACTACTAAATTTCCATCTATTACCGTTGGCCCGATAGATGTGTTGGTCCCATCAATAATTACATCACCCGCCGTTGGCGTACCGGCAGCTGCCTCATCAATAAAGTCGGAAATATTTCCCGGTGATAAAGGCAGATTTTGTATGGCTGGTGCTGGTGTGTCGGCAATACAGTTGACATTTGGACAGATGCTACCACTGACAGTAGTTACACCGTCAATTATCATATACTCAGCATTGCCACCTATCGTGGCATTTGATATTTCGTAAGCATGCGCATTCTCATTTATTGTTATCCCGTCAATAAAGGTAGTACTACTACCAGTAAAGACTCGAAAATTCATATCGCCAACGATTACTGTCCAAACAGGCGAGGCATCATTCCAATCCGGAGAATATTTGGCCTGTCCGTTGCCAAAACCCTGATTTTCATTCCACTTGGCCCAATACCAGTATTTATCCAGATCTCCTGTACCAGAAATACTAGAAGTATCTATAGTGATCCAATAAACATTTCCATTTACTAATGGTGCCGGTGCAACCGGAACATCGATCCAGCCATAATTAGTCTCTGATGCTTTGGTACTATCAAGAGTGCCAGTAGTGATGATATTATTTTCATCTGGATTACCACTGCCATCATCTCCCAAAATATACACGGTAGAATTTGATGGGCATTGCCCGAGATTTTTACATTTCTTTTTTAGTTTCATACTCACTTTCGTAATATCGTCGTTACTAGCAGCTTCGAAACTTTGAGCTACATCAAGCTCATCTAAGGTATAACCAAATCGGTATTCGCCATCTTGGCCAACGGCTTGATCCCCATAATCTATTGCCAAAACTGCCGAAGTAGCCACTTGAGCGGTCCTAGTGATTGTACCACTGCCCGATATTGAACCATTAGAAAATAAATTACCATCAATTTCTGAATTATTATCCATAGTAACACCACCCTCGCCAACTTGCACCCCGTAATTAAAAGCTACATCGCTGGTGTCTATGACGGCATTCAGCTTGATAGTTCGAGTGGCTACCGGATCAGCGATTGAAGGAGAGTAGCCAATTGATTCAATTTCCGCTAAATTACTGCTCAGCTTATTAATATTTGTTACTACCTGACCAGTAGCCAAGGTGTGGGTGTCGCCATTAAAATCCAGATTAATATTCATATCCCAGCGTTCATACTCTATGCCGGCATCAGCCAGTTCAATCGCGCTTTCTTGATGGTATCGTAGATTGGCAAACTGATTATTTCTTTGCAAGATATTGTGCAGTAGGAGACTAAGAAAAGACACACTGCCTAGTACAATTACGGTTAGTAATAATAATTGTCCTCTTTTGTCGTGGTGTTTTTTCATATTAGTTACGTAATTTAGCCGCAATAGTAGCGGTGATAGATCGTGGTGTAGATTGATAAGTTTTACTTAGGGCTAGATCAGCAATGACCTCAGTAGCGTCGGTAATGGGGGTGTCATCGTACATAAAAGTCAAATCGATTAATACTTTGCTGAGTACTTGGGTGCTATCATTTCTCCCAGCTCCATTAGCTACTTGTTCCCGGGTTAAGGTATAAGGTCCGGGACCAGAAATAGTATAGATAATATAATCGTAGGTACTAGGTACTATTGAGCCGTCTGTTTCGATCGAGGCCATACGCAGTACTAATGTATCATCATCAGACGTGTAAGTGGGTGATGCTTCCGGGTATTGACTTACGGCTGCGGCGCCGCGAATATCACGCTGCAGTAATGTCTGTATACGACTAATATCAGTTTGCAGATCAACACTAGCTTGAACAATACGAAACACCCGATTACTAGCTACGAACACACTGGAAACCAGTACGCTCAACAAGCCGATAACAAATACCATAACCATCACTTCTTGAAGGGTGAAACCTCTTTGGTTTTTTTTCAATTCAATCATTCTGATATTAGACTAGTCATATTTAAGGTTCGGTTGCGGGAATTTTCCAACCAGGTCATATTAGCGGTAACTTCTTTTATTTCACTGGACCCGGCATAGTCAGCGATAGTAATCGTGCCGGCACCGCTTGGTAGATCAGTGGGTTGAAAAAAGTCCCACGAAGTTGGAAATTCGTTTACACCCACAGCCTCAAAATCACCATCAGTAATTGTGGCACCGCCGATCTTAATATCATCATATCTGATATTTGGCCCCTCTAGGGCTATCAGGCCAACATCGCCTTTGAACCAAGTAGCATTATTGTCATCAACAGTATCGATATCCAATACGCCAACATCCATATCAAATTGAGTGCCGGATACATCTATAGTATAGGTATTCCAATTATTGACCGATATAACCGGGTAAGTTTGACTGAGTACAGTAATACCGGATGGTTCAACTTTCTCTAATACTACTTCACCAGCCTTGACCAGGAAGCGGTAATACCTATCGTTTTCTTGAGCTCTGATGATAAACCCGGCGGCCCAACCAGCCGGGGCACCAGCACCTACCTTCATTTTTGCCTCTAATGTAAAATCCTCCTGTCCATTGATCGGCGCCTTTACCATCCCGGTCACGCCCGAATCGGCAGAAGAAGCAACTTCAAAAGCGTTAGAAGTATCACTTATGACCGACCAATTACCCACCGTATATAGTTTGGTAAAGAAGGAAGCGTTGGTTTTATCGGCAATTTCATCAAAATCTATTTGCCGCACGCCTTCGATTTCACTAGCCATTAGTGACGTGGCCTGTACGGTATATTTGGAATGAAAGTTTAAAAGATTAGCGCTGAAGAAACTGATTATCAATAATAACAAAAAAGCCATCAAGCCAATAGCAATCATAGTTTCAACCGCCCCAAAACCGCATTGATTTGAAAACTTACTACTTGTTTGCTTTAGCCTTATATTATTTAACTTATTAAATTCTAACATCCTCCTCCAATGTTATTAGAACCATTTACGCCAGCGGAAAAACCAGATCATCAAGAAGGTAAGTGCCAGCATGCTGATAATCATTATCCAGAATCCAGCTGGATTAGTTAAACCAGGTAGATTTCTAAAATTAGTTCCCCATATTCCCGTAATTAGAGTTAGCGGAAGCATAACCGTAGCCACGATAGACAAAATCTTCATAATTTCGTTCAAGCGGTTTGACATTTGCGATATATATGAATCCATCGCTGATGACATTAGCTCACGGAAAGATTCTAATTCATCATTAGTTCGCAAGGTGTGATCATAAGTACCGCGGAACATCAATCTCATGCGGGCAGTAACAAACGGCAACTGGCGGCTGGTTAATGAATTTAGCACTTCACGCAGCGGTCCGACTGAGCGCTTGAGGCCGAGGACGTTCTTTTTTATACGGAATATTTTCGCTTGAGTCTGAGATACTGGATTATTGACTACTGCACCTTCAACGGACTCAACTTCATCATCCAATTTATCAATTATTGGCCGATAATCGTCGACTACTTCATCTAACAATCGATAAAGCAGCTGATCTGACGCTTGATGCAACATCTGATCCTGTTTTGGTAATTCTTTAAGGACGTCGGTAACAGCCTGTATCGGTTTGGTATGCACTGAGACAACAAAATTTGTCCCCAGAAAGATACTTAGATTTGTAACCTCAACACCACCAGATCCTGTTTTGGCCAACGAAGGCACGACGACAAACAAGTAGTTTTCGTGTTCCTCTAGCTTTGGCCGGGTGCCCGAAGAAAAGCTCTGCTTAATGGTCCAAGCATGAAAACCAAAAACTTTTCCCAGTAGTTTTTGTGCTTCTGGTCGTGATGCCGTATGGTCAATATCCAACCAGACATAAGAAGTTTTTGATCTTAAGGCGGCATCAATTTGGGCAATGGGCAAACTGGAGTGAGCGCCGCTTTTTAGGTTTATTTCATAAAAATTCTTCATACCCTTATGTATAAGAGTAGCGCAAAAAGCCTTAAGTCGTCAAAGCTTGATATTTGAATATTTATTAGTTAAATACGATCTTACCCTTTGACCAGTCAACTTTAACTGATTGGCCTTGTTTTATCTTACTCTCGATAATTTCTAAGGCCAAAGGATCTAGAATTTTATGCTCAATAACACGTTTAAGTGGTCGAGCGCCAAAAGATTTATCATAGCCCTCAGCCGCTACAAAATCTTTAAGACGGTCAGTAAATGTAAGCTTAATATTTTGCTCCTTCAATCGGTCAGTTAATAGAGCTAGTTGTAAATCGACGATCTTGATCAATTCTTCATCACCCAAGGGTTGGAAGATAATAATATCATCCAAGCGATTCAAAAACTCGGGGCGGAAAGTTTGCTTCAATATAGGATCGACAGCCAGCTCAATTACCTTAGCGCTTTTATCACTGAGTTCGTGAATACGGTCAGAACCGACATTGGAGGTCATTATAATAATAGTGTTTTTAAAATTGGCCGTACGGCCTTTGGCATCAGTCAGTCGGCCGTCATCTAGTATCTGCAATAATATGTTAAATACATCATGATGAGACTTTTCGATCTCATCTAATAAAATGACAGCGTAGGGGCGGCGCCGTATAGCTTCAGTCAACTGGCCACCTTCCTCATAGCCAATATACCCTGGTGGCGAACCAATTAATTTGGCTACTGAGTGCTGTTCCATATATTCTGACATATCTAACCGTACCAGCGCCTCTTCGTTATCAAATAAGTATTCGGCTAAAGTTTTTGCCAGTTCAGTTTTTCCTACACCGGTTGGACCCATAAAAATGAATGAACCCATTGGTTTATCCTGTTCACCAATACCAGCCCGTGAACGGCGGACAGCGTTGGCCACTGTTTTGATAGCCTTGTCCTGTCCAACAACTCTTTTCTTTAATACATCTTCTAAGTGAGCCAGACGATCTGATTCTTTCTCTAACATTTTCATTATCGGTATACCAGTCCAGCGTGATATCACTTGGGCAATATCTTCCTCATCAACCTCTTCTTTGAGAATCGGATTATCTTTTTGTATCTTATTTAATTTCTGTTGAGCAGCTTTAGCTTTTTTCTCAAGTTCAGGAATCTTGCCATATTGAATTTCGGCTACCGTCTGTAATTCACCTTGGCGTTCGGCTTTTTCAGCACTGATTTTTAGTTCGTCAATCTTATTTTGAGAATTTCTAATCTGAGTGATCAGGTCCTTTTCGTTTTTCCATTGGGTCTCCAGCTTAGTTGCTTCTTCACGACGGTCAGCTAACTGTTTGTCGATTTCTTGTACTCGGTCTTTGGCTGTTTTGTCTTTGGCTAGAGCTGTTTTTTCAATTTCTAATTGTCTGATTTTTCTTCGTAAACTGTCCAGCTCATCAGGCAAGGAATCAATAGCCATCCGCAGGCTGGAAGTGGCTTCATCAATCAGATCAATCGCTTTATCAGGTAAAAAACGGTCGGTAATGTATCGTTGTGATAATTTTACGGCTGATATTAAAGCTGTATCTGTTATTTTAACCCCATGATGAACCTCATACTTTTCTTTAATCCCGCGCAGTATGGCAATCGTATCTTCAATAGACGGCTCGCCGATATAAACCGGCTGAAAACGTCTTTCTAGTGCTTTGTCTTTCTCGATATGTTTCTGATATTCATTCAGGGTCGTAGCGCCAATGGCGTGTAAAGTACCGCGGGCTAAAGCCGGCTTTAACATATTAGAAGCATCAACAGCGCCTTCAGCACCACCGGCGCCAACGATAGTATGAAGCTCGTCTATAAATAAAATTATTTTACCTTCAGCCGTTTCAATCTCTTTTAGCACGGCCTTTAATCGATCTTCAAATTCACCGCGATATTTACTACCAGCCAGCAAGGAGCCGATTTGTAAATTTATGATCTCCTTGTTTTTTAATGACTCAGGTACATCACCGGCAACGATTCGCTGGGCCAAGCCTTCGGCGATGGCAGTTTTACCCGTACCCGGCTCACCTATGAGGACGGGATTATTTTTTGTGCGTCGAGATATAACTTGCATGATCCGGCGGATCTCATTATCACGACCGACCACCGGATCAAGTTTACCCTGCTTGGCTAATTGGGTAAGATTCTGACCGTACTTTTCCAGTGACTGATATTTTGATTCTGGATCTTGATCGACAACTTGTTGATTGCCCCTTACTTCTTTTAAGGTTCTAACAAGGTTATCTTTTTTTACACCAGCGGTTAGTAATATATTTTGAGCTTCAGATTTTACGTCAAACAATGAAAGTAAAATATGCTCAGTTGATAAAAACTGATCATTGAGCTTTTTCATTATTTTTTCTGCTTCAAACAGCAACTGATTTGCTTCTGCACTTAAGTATTGTCCAGTTGGATTTTCAACTTTAGCTTCTTTATCAAGAGCTTGCGATACAC
>JBHPGJ010000015.1:0-21658 GCA_042570545.1 Patescibacteria group bacterium
AACCAACCCTACTCTCTTTTATTCATATAATCAACGTTAAATATCTTCTACTGCCATTGTAAAATTCTGATAAAATATCTGCCATCCGTATTTATCTAGCTTTCCATTCTTAAGTGGTGCAAATGATTCAAGTATCAATTTTCTTCCCTGATAACGATAACCGTGATACATATCTTGTTTAGTATCAAGAACTATCTTAAGCCAAAGATCTTTTGGCCTATCACTTTGATATTTCATGGAATAGGTACCTCCTTTAATCTCTGGAGTATTGTATGCTGGTTCATAATCAACACCACCAAAGGAAATATCATCAGATCCAAATTCCTTAAATAAAACTAAATGTACAACTTTAAGAGGAAAATAATAGAGTATGTCTTTTTTGTCGTTACTTAGACGCCGTGGTATAAACGAGATGGCTTGATCGATATCCCTACCAGGTAATAATGTTTTCATAAGATTTTCTATTTGTTAATAATCTATCCCGAGCAGGAAAAGACCATTTTAACCAAATAAAAAATCGACCTTTATCTCTCCCATTTTCGGGCTGGACTTGGCACCTTCCTGATGGATTACTCAGGGGTTGCCGGCAGATCATCGGGCCAGTTCCCTAGCTGCACTCTTGATAGTTGGTTATTTAGTTTTGAAAGACTTAGTCAGAATAGCACAATCAATAAATTGGTCAATTTATTTTAACAATATTATCTTAGCCTTTGTAAATACATTATTGTATTCTTTTGTTAATCCGCCCCCTAGTCTACGTTTCATCACTTTCAATATTTCTTGATTAAACCAATGTATATCTTCCTTTGAAGCATTAAATTTCTTCCATAACTTATCACCCTTGTTTTCATAAGCTCCTAACATAGACATCAAATTGTGTATTTTATCAGCACAGGAGACCATCAAAGATGCTTTACTATCTTTATTTAAATCGGCAATATATTTTTCTTTACGATATCGCCATGTCTTTATATCTTTAGCGTGACTGTAATAAGGATCCTTATCTTCGGTAACTCCATCAACTATTTTCAAAACCTTAGGTCCGAAATCTGCTTTAAGTTCTTTCCTTGTGTAGCCCTTAACATCCTCCAAAGTATCATGCATTAAACCTGCAATAATTATATCCTCATCTTTAGTATACTGAGACAAAATAAAGGACACACCGATCGGATGTGATATATATGGCAGACCATCCCCTTTTCTTTTTTGGCCGAGGTGGAGTTTGGAGGCTTTAATAATTGCATTATTAAGTCTATCAGTATATTTCATAAGATATAATTAGTTAACTTATTAATGTTTTTGTCCATTCATCTTTGCCTTCAAAGATTTTAATATAGAGTGATGACAAGCCATCCCATTTTAGTTTTTTTATTTTATCATTAATTTCTGATGGTTTCGGTTTTCCATCCTTATGTAATTGATTTTTGTATTTCAAGTTACATTGCCAACATGCTGTAACATAATTTTCAATATCATTAGCTCCCCCCTTAGTGCGTGCAAGTACATGATCAACGCTTGCCCAACGCCATTGGAATAGTGGTAGCAATTGCTCCTCTTTGCCATGGGGATGATAATAACTATGATTTGGACTCATTTCATTAAATAGTTTAAGTGCAGGGGCAAAGAACACTGGTTCCATACAATATCTACAATGCCAAAAGTCACGATTCCACACTTTGATTTGAATATTTTTTGAAATTGATTTCAATTTATCGCCACTCCTCACCACACTTATCACAATGATACTTTGGATTATTTTCGTACATTACACAGCCCGCTAGGAATACTTTCCCCTCACTCGCTTGTTTCTCCAACTCGGGAGCTGGCAGGCCATATACTATGGGCAATACTTTAGTTGATTTACATTTTGGACAATGAATTTTCATAACTACTACCTAATCTTATCAGTAAATTCTTTTAGAGTCTTGTTTACTTCATTTGTGTGGTGAATCAACCTCTTTACCTCATCAATAAGATCTTCATACACTTTATCTTCTTTGCCCGGTAGATCTCCATTCTTAAGCATGGATAGATAGCCCACCACGCCGGTTAGTGGCGTTCGGTAAATTCTCATCTGATGACCGAGCCAGATTATCATGTCTTTTTCAGTGGCTTGATCTATATCTATCTTATTTATTGGTTCCATATTATTTATACATTAAGAAAAAGTAAATTAAGGCTGCCAGTAAACTGGCGTTTAATATAATGCTAATACGGGCAACTTTTCTGTACTTCTTGTCATCATCTTCATACATTTTTAAACGACCATATATTTCCTGTAAGTGATTGTTAAACTCCAGCTTTTTTGGAACTCCTTTTTCGTCCAATTCATCCCATTCAGCACTGCAGTTTGTGCAATGCCAATTAAATCCATCATCAATACATCCTAAGTGCATGCGATCCTTTCCGAATAACCTGTCTTTATATTTATTTCCATTATCCTTTACAAACACCGGCATACCATAAGTAAGTTTTTTTATCGTGCTTTTACCACAATTTGGACACGCACTAGGAAAATCTTCTTTTTGATTACTTTTCATAGCTAATATTTATAATAGTCTTTATCTTTTGATATATTTTTAATTACTTTATCAATCTTTTCTGTATTTTTTACTTCAAAATAAACCAATCCGCATCTTGGGAAAAAGTCTTTCAATTTTTTATGAACAATATTGTACTTATTAAGTAAACGTTCAGTTTTTATTTTTTCATATACACCCTCATCTATAACCTCTGACCAGGGCCTAAAAAATACCTTTTTATAATCAGCAGCCGCTTCTTCTGAAGCTTTTATATATGAAGGATGAATATGCAATTCCCCATTCTGAAATAATTTTTCCATATAAAACTTAAATATTTTAATGGTCAGGTTTTCGTTACCCTTGGTCTTTTTTTCAATTATATCTATAGAGTGTTGAAATTCGGATTCAGGTAAAACATTATTAATGAAATTCTTTTGAATTTTCAGTGAATTACAACTCAAAAATAAAACATAAGAGGTATTTATTACGTAATCATTGTCATAAGAAGATACTTCACCATCAGACAGGTGTTTTTGTATCCAAATAAACTGCTTGGTTAAATCAAAAAGCCGCTGACTGTCTGTCAGTTTTTTATTTAGCAATATTCTGTGAACATCTGATCTCAATATAGAGCCGTACATTTTTTACTAATTAATTAATTCTTGATAATCTCCCCAGTTGTTGATGCTATTCACACCATCCCAGTGTGGGCTAGATTTCAATAACGATATAAATTCCGGTAAAAACGCATCTCTAGACCACTCAACTTCAAAATAATCAATAAAAGTTGCCCCTTCTGGCCATGATGCGTAGTAGAAATCCATCGCTTCTTCGCCATATCCGGTATATATTAAATCAAGCATTTCCCTCCATAATAAAATATTACCCTCATCAATGTATGGAGAATTACTTTCAGGATCCCACATTTCTCCGTGACGTTTGCCCATTTTTTCCCTCAACGCTGTGGATTTAGCATCCAGTTCACTCTTTAAGGGCAGTGGCTTGATCATAAGCTCAGGAGCTAAGACGTAGACACCTTTTTTATATTTCATAACTATATCAGGCGTGGGGCTCATATTTTGCGGTGCTACCCAATATTTATATGTCCAATCCAATAATTGTGCTTCCAAGGCACCATCACCATCCATATCCTCAAACCAAACATAGGTCCTAACACCATCTAACTTATCAAGAAGAAATACATCACTATTTGAGAGTGAATAAATATAATATTCATTACAACAACCGGCCCCGCCCGTCCAAGCCATCATTACCAAATTATCTCCGCCATCGCCTGTAATATCAGTTATCATAGCGGGAAGTGGAGGTATATCAGAACCAGGGCTCTCATCTATAATATAATATTTAACATTTTTTCTACCCTCGTAATATATTAATTCATCTTTATATAGAATCTCAAAGGCACCATCCCACTTTCTCTCATCCAGGTAATTGATAACCGTGTAATCGCCTTGGTTTATTTTTTCAACAATATCATATTTTAGACCATTAGATTTATCTTCCATCTCCTCAACTTCAGGGGTATATATTATTTTGTAGTACCCGATTAATGAAATCAAAGCAACTATTATCACTAGTGTCATTATCCAATTTTCACGTCCTCTTATCATACTAAAGTAATTTACGGGGTTTATCTTTTTCCTTAATAAAGGAAAACCGGCTTTGCTTTGGATCTGACTTACTTCTCTTTGATAACCATTTCTTCCTCCTACTAACCATCTGTTCGAGATATCGCTTATGAACCAACCACACTACGCCCTCCACCTTCTCAGCCGGCAGCACACCACGTAGGATCTGCTTTTTTATGCTATCTGTGGTCCCATAACCCGCTCTTTGTGCTTCACTTAGAGTATAAATATTTTTACTGCGAATACGGACAAATACCGTTTTGTTTGGTGTTGAAATTTTCCGTGACTTTTTCTTCTTGGCTTTCCGATTCATGCACTAATCATACGCTTGTAAAAATTAAAAAACAAACTCTTTATGTCACGTTGATGAGACATAGGAGTCAATTAGATGGTAAAATTCTATGATTATTTAATTAACGTCTGCGTTTAGATTTTACTTTTATTACTTACTGTTTTTTTTCGAGACGGGTGATAAAATTCTTCAAATAATTTATCAAAGGATCGGGACATGCCAGGACCAAATTGTGAGTCAAAATTGTAAATATGTTCACTCAATTTTTCTGGAAAACCCTCAACATAGCTAGTTGCTCCGTAACTAAAGGGAAAATTAAACACTACGGAATCTTCAAACTTTGTAAAAGCATACTCCTTGGGAATTTTTAATGAACGGCGTGGATGATGAAAATCAAAAATTAATGTGTCCCAATGTTTTCCGCTGAAACAAACTGTTTCAAACACATCTACTGAATGTTTATTGTTTTTGGACTCCTTAGATCCTAACCGATGATAAAATACACCAAGTCCACAACTGCATAGAAGACGATTTAAATACCTTCTTTCACCCCACGGACTATTTACGGGTATAGGATTAGTAATAGCACGACCAAATTCACCTATAGCACCGGATATTTCATCACAATCTTCTCCCTTTAGTATTTCTTCAACGCCCAAACCACGACCACGAAATTCTAGCAGCTCGTTTCGTTGTTCATCGGGACTTCTATCAATGTTTTTCTTATTGAAAGGCCACATTCTATATAAAATTACAATTCTGATAAATAATTATTATTATCTGTCACACAAAGGATCGTCCCACCGAACTACCGTTTCAGCAACTCTATACTCAGTAAACCAATCATCTCGGCAGCTGGCAGCAAAGGAGATTGTGCCATCCCCAAATTCAGTTGGCGATACTTCACCAGCTGGTGGACTCGGGCAAGCAAGGGTCATTGTATTTTGCCAAGGTGGAGATGAAAATAGTCCGCCCTGGGAAGTCCCAGTGTACCCACTAATACCCCCCGTAATACCCCACCATACACACCCTGATGGGGATCCTATTTCTTCCATTACGGCTTTTACTGCAAGTGTATCATCTCCCATGATCGCACTTTCAAATTTGACAGTAAGCGTTTTTATTTGATCGGTATTGTTATTAGCCGTGGTGCTGATTGCAGAATTTTCTGTGGTGCCATTCCAACGCCAAATCAGTAGTCCAATAGTAATTACTAAAATTAAAGTTAGAATGAGAGAGGTGGTTTTCATGTTTAAATTATAGCACTATATTTTAAGATGAATTTGAGCACAGAGAACCAAACCCACAATATGCCTAACAACAAAAGACCCCTCTGTCAAGAAAAGGGGGGGGTAGGACCAACACGGAACCAGTTATGTTATTTCTATACCCGTGTGAATTGATATGTTTTTAAAAAAAGCTATTTTCTTATAAAATCTATAATATCGGACATCAGATATCTTCTAACTCGTTTCTCACCAATTCTATATGCCGGCAATATACCTTTTTTGTCCCACTGTCTTAAGGTATTTGGATGACAACTTAAAAACTCGCTAACCTCTTTTAGGGTCAATAATTTATTTTGATAACTATCTGTCAGTAGGGTGTCCATTTGATACTATTACAATACATTAAAAGCTTGCATAGAGCCAATTTTTATGCTAATATTACTGTATAAATGGATTGTCAAGCAATTAGGGGCTAACCGATTTTAGCGGTTAGTGCTCCTTTAATGAAAGACGATATTGGTATCATAAAGTTACTAATATTAGCACCGACATACTAACTCTGTCGGCAAAATAACAAAAATTTATTAGCGTCAATTTCACCTCTGAAGGGTGGAGTGGACGCCTATTGGCATACAAAAAAAGCTATTTAATCTATTAACTATAAATATATATGAGCGTTAAGAAAAATACATTTAAGGGCCATGTGACCTTACCTAGATCACTGTTAAGGGAAGTATCTGAGGGCAAAATAACACCTAATGATTTTACTGTATTGTGCATGTTTATAGGTATAGTGGATTGGGATGAAAATCATAAACTGAAATTTGCTGGTACCAATATATCAAACGCTCAATTTAAGCGTGATTATATGCCAAAGCTAAGCGAAGCCACAATTTCTCGGACAAAAAATATATTAGTTGAAATTGGACATCTAGCGAAGGCTAAGGATTTTGAAGATCAAAGAATTACCAACACATGGATACCTGAATTCAAGAAGTATCAGCCTGGTAGAAAAAAACAGCATGGTTTATTGAATGATAGTGCTTCTAATATGGAGCACATACCTTCACCTGACACAGACAGTCTTCCACGAGAGAGGCATATGCTTCCAGTAGAGCATAATAGGTTAGAAATTGATGAAAATATTAATGAGTCAAATTTTGGCGAATACATGAACAAAAAATTTAGAAACAATGAGGATACGCAAGACGAAGAGGAGCCTAAAGAAACTTAAATAAATATTAAATAAACGTTAAATAACTTTAAAGAAACTATAGATAGATTAAGTGCTTTACCTTCGGTAAAGCTAGTGAGCATAGCTCACTAGGGCTACTAAAAATAATTCCTCTGTATAAGAAATTACTAAACGTGTTACATCTAACAGAAATACAAATTAAACAATACCAAGAAATACACCTAAAGCAGTATGGTCAGCGTATTTGTTATGAGGACGCCAAAAATAGTGGTGAAAAGCTTATATATCTCCTAAACGAAATTAGAGTGAATGATGCTATTTATTATCATAAAGAATGAAAATGACATATGATGTACATATTAACCTTTAACACCTCCCTAATCATCATTTTAAGCCTATAGGGAAGTTCTGATAAGACCATATGAATTATTATATCTATGCAAGGAAATCGTCTGAGACAGATGATCGTCAAGTACAGTCAATTGATGATCAAATTAATCGAATGCAAGAAATGGCAAACCGTCTTGGCTTTAACGTCATCAAAATATATCAAGAAGCTAAGTCAGCTAAAACACCCGGCGAAAGATTGGTATTCAACGAAATGATTAGTAATATTGAGAAGGGCAAGGCTACGGGCATACTGTGTTGGAAAATAGACAGGCTTAGTCGTAACCCCTATGAGAGTGGTAAAATAGCTCAATTACTTCAAGATGGCTTCCTACAAGCCATTCAGACTAACGACAAAGCCTACCTGCCGGGAGACAATGTAATTATTATGAGCGTGGATACTAGCATGGCTAATCAATATGTAATCGATCTAAGTATTAATGTTAAGCGTGGAAATCTAAATAAATTAAAGGGGGGTTGGTGGACTGGAGTATCCCCTTCTGGTTACTTAAACGACAAAGAAAATAAGATCATTAAAAAAGACCCAAAACGATTTCCCCTAATTCGGAAAGCGTGGGACTTATTACTTACTGGTAACTACAGCATCCCTGAGATACTAAATAAGTTAAATAATGAGTGGGGCTATAGGACTCTGGTAAGAAAAGTGACAGGTAATAAGCCCATGACCATAAGTACCTTATATAAAATATTTAATAATCCTTATTATATGGGTATGATGTTATCAAAGGGAGAAATATACAAGGGCAATCATGATGCTATGATAACTCAACAAGAATATGAAAAAGCCCAAGCTTTGCTTGGTAGGAGAGGTGCGGTAAAAATATCAAAAGGTTATTTTTTGTATAACGGTATTATCCATTGTGGTGAATGCGGATGTCTAATAACTGCTGAACAAAAGAAGAAGTTCATACGAGCTACTAAATTAACTAAATATTATAAATATTATCACTGTACTAGAAAAAAACGTTCTATTAAATGTTCTCAAGTAAGTTCAGTAAAAGAAGACGACCTTGATAATCAGGTCAGAAGGTTTATTAAGGAACATACTATACTTCCTGAATTCAGAGATTGGGCTATTGATGTAATTAAGAACTCAAAAAATGATGAGGTTGTTAAAAATAACACTATTAACACCTCAAGAAAAGAAACTATCGAAGATATTAACAATCAAATTGATAAATTAATAGACTTAAGGACCAGAGATCTGATTACTGATAATCAATTTCTTGATAAGAAAAATACTTTAGTATTAAGACTAAGTGAATTAAAACAAAGTAATATTAAAAATGTTCAAAACAAAGATAACTGGAATAAGTTACTTGAGGGTACATTCAATGCTATGACACTAGCTCACGAAAGATATGTTTCTGGGGACAGAGAAACCAAAAGAACAATTCTTACATCGCTAGGTCAGAACCACGTATTAATGAACAAAAAGCTAAGGATTGAGTCATATAAATGGTTAAAACCTATAGTTGATAACTACCCGCCCCTGGAGCGTGAATTTAAAAGGTTAGAACCAATAGATAGGCCCATGAATAAAAGGCAAAGCAGCCGCTTACGCAACTTGATTAGTGCTTGGCTGCCGGGGATGGATTCGAACCATCATACCCACCTCCAAAGGGTGGTGTCCTACCATTAGACGACCCGGCAATATGTAAAATCAACCGTCAAAGGTCGCGGCTATTGTAGCGATTATTAATATAATGGTCAATTACTTACGGGATCGCTACCGAAAGTCTTCATTACCATATCGTTAAGCTCTGATTCTTCATTGGTTGTCGGTTGACCAACATTATCGGCCTTAACCGGAATTTGTTTATTTACCAGCGGCTCAATAATAATTGAATTTTTTAGTATTTCTGAGAGGACATTTTCAATCAAATCTCTGCTGGAATGACTGGCTACGCGATCGGCATGAATTTTAAAACCAAACCCGATTACTATTTGATTATTATCTTTAACTTCTATTATTTCACCGCTTTTTAATATCATGCCCAGCGAATGGTTGCTTTTACCAACCTCGATAATCATTTTAGGCCAGGCAGATTTTACCTCTGCTAATTTAAGCTCGGTTACTGTTGATTTTTCTGTTTTGGGTTTGTAGTCTTTTTTTAGCGGTTTGTTTTCCTTGTTTTCAATCTTTTTAGATATCGGATTTTTGGCTGGCGCACCACCTTTAGTGGAAGGACTGTTGATATTGTCCGGTTGATACTCAATAATCTCTATCATCGCCAATTCTAAAGGAAACTGAGGCTGTATAGAAACATTAATATCTCTTTGCCTTAATTGAAATGTGTCAATGATATTTCTAAGTTTGTTGATATCAAGCTGACCAGAAAGATCTTTTAATTTTTCGATTTCCTCTTCATCTGCTAGAGGTAAATCTTCCCATCGTTGAGCGTCAACTTTGGATAATAATATTATTCTTAAAAATTCTAGCCAATCATTCATAAATCTGGAGATCACCACGCCCTCTTCGGCTAAGCGGTTTATCTCATTTAGGGCAACTGTTAAATTATTGTTAATTATGGATTCTATTAAAACAAGAAAAGCCCGGCTGTCAGAAAGAGGCAGGACGGTAGCCGCAATCTCGTTGGTGATCTTTTTCACACCCAAACTAAACACTTGTCCCAACAGACTTTCGGCATCACGAGCAGAGCCGTCTGCTAAAACGGCGATATTTCTTAGTACTGTTTTATCCACCTCAATTTTTTCTTTATCAGAAATCAGCTGGAGCCGTTTCACTAAATCAGCTACCATCAGACGATGGAAATCAAATCGCTGGCAACGGGAAATTATTGTTTGTGGCACACGATGCACTTCAGTCGTAGCCAGGATAAATATCACCGTCGCTGGCGGTTCTTCAATTATTTTCAGTAAAGCATTGAAAGCCGAAGTAGACAGCATGTGCACTTCATCGATTATAAATATTTTATATAGATTTCGAGTTGGTGCCGTCTGGGCATTGGGTATAATATTTTCTCGTACATTATCTACTTGAGTATGTGAAGCAGCGTCAATTTCAATCAAATCTATTGACTGGCTAGCGTTAATTTCCTGACAGCGATCACAATTATCACATGGTTCACTGGATTTTTTGCGATTCTCACAATTTGCCGCTTTTGCAAAAATTCTAGCTACGGTTGTTTTGCCTACTCCCCGGGGTCCGGTAAATAGATAAGCGTGGGCAACCCGGTCATGCTGAAGTTCGTTTTGCAGCGTATTAACAACATGGCGTTGATTTATTATCTCGCTAAAAGTTTTGGGACGATATAAACGATATAAAGTCTTGGCCAATATATTGGGCTTATTAATAATTTAGACTTGTAACAGGCGACTGTCATAATAACAAATACAACTCAGCTTTGGCAACCGGTTATTTACTTGTTTTAGTCGTTACTAATTTCTTCGCTTGAAGTTGAAACTAATTTTTTAATAACATTTTCCACAGCTGCCCAATTAGAATCAATGTCTTTGGGTGCCAGCAAAACGACCTCGTCCCCCTCTTCACCTTTGAAATAGGTAATACTGGCCAGTAATAAACGATATACTCTATCATCTACCTTAGCTTGAAACTCATCGGTAACTTTATCTTTTATCAATTCACCAACCAAACGTTTTCGTTCTACTGGACCAATCTGTTTATAAACAAATGATCCATCTTTTGTAATGGTAAGTTTAAGCGTATCGCCTTCAACTAATTTCGATTTAGAGGCATAATTTGCCGGTACTGAATACTGCTTACCATCTGGACCAACCATGTTTTGGCCGTCAAAAATTCCCTCAATTACCTTCATAGTATCGCCGGTTTCGTTTACCACCGTGCGTGGTGTCCGGGGAGATGAGGCGGCAGAAATGGCTGACGGATCAACACCAGACAACAAAGCTTGAGCTTCGTGAAGTAGCTGTTCTGCTTTTTGGACCAAATCTTTTATTTTATCAACTGTATTTTCGTCGTTCATTTTGTCTTTTTATAATTTACTTTATTTTTTGCCTTTTTTATTATTTAACGTTTTTTATATTATTTTTGACTTTATCCACAGTAGTAGTCAGTAGTTTACGAATGATTAATGATTATGTCAAATGTCTTAAAACTGTCCACTATTTAATCGTATATACATATATAGGAGAAGATTTTTTATCAGGTTTATCCCGCTTATCAGGTACCCAATCAGGCAGTGGAAAAGCAAAAGAAGCTATTCTGGTACCCGGCCTCAACTCACGTTTAAACTTAGGGGATAATTTTTTCATGGCCATTGGCGTTAAGAAGCAGACAATAGCATCAGCCTTTGACAAATCTACTTTAAAAAAATCACCATATTTTAGGGTTATTAAATTTCTGTTACTGGTAAATAAATTCCTAACTTTAGTATAAAGATACGGTAATAGAGATAATTCAATCCCGATTGCGTGTGCTTTGTAGTTAGAAGCTATTCGTCGTATAAGCCGACCATCACCGGCACCTAAATCATATACCAGTTCACCCGGTTTTAAATCAACTAACTTAATTAAGCGTCCAACGTCCTTGTTCCAGGTTGGCACCCAAGGCGCCGCCTTGGCGGCAGCAATAGCAGCCGTACCAATAACAACCAATATAACAATCCCTACAGTAAATACATATATATCCGAGGCAATTTCCATTTTAACGGTGACTGGGTGGCGCTGGTTGACTGCCGCCCAGTTGACCCAACTGACTACGGGCCATTATCTTTTTCTCTACTTCTTCTATTGATCGACCGTATCTTTTTTGTGATTGTTGACGAATTAATTGTGCTGTTTGCGGCTCTGACAGTGAGGGTGGGTAGGTCTGCATGGTAAAGGCCGGAGTAGCTGAATTGTTTATCAGCAATTTTACATAGGCATTAAACTTTTCAATATTTATTAGATCATTTTGATTTACCACTGGTTCAAATTGTTTGGCTAATATTTCAGCATCTTCTACACCGACACGGAAAGAGATCATGGTACCAACATTACCCAAGACAGCATCCCTGATTTTTGTGTCAGTTCCTTGAACAAGTTGCGAGATATATTGATGAGCTAGAATTAAATCCAATCGATATTTTCTGGCTTCAGACAAAATGGTAGCGATCGAATCGGTTATGAAATTTTGAAATTCATCAATATATAAATAAAAATCCTTACGTTCACTTTCCGGAATTTCAGCTCGTCGTAAAGCGGCCATCTGAAGTTTTGATACTATTATCAAACCAAGCAAGCTTGAATTTACTTCTCCAACTTTACCCTTAGATAGATTAATTAATAGAATCTTGCCCTCATCCATTACTTGGCGAAAATTAAAACCAGAGTGACTTTGGCCGATAATATTTCTCATCATTTGGTTCTCTACAAAGCGTCCAACTTTAGAAATAAGATAACCCAACATCTCCGACTTATGGAAATCACTGGTTTGGGCCATTTCTTTTTCCCAAAAAGCTCGGACTATGGGATCGGTGACAAACTTAATCTTATATCTTTGGAAACTACGGTCGGTAAACATCCGCGGAATGTCTACAATAGTACCCGGATGCTCCTTGTCAGCTATAAGGGTCAACATGACATTTCTCATATTATGCTCAAACATCGGACCGATCATTTCTGGCGGGAATAATTTATAGAAGATGGCTATCATCTCTTGAATAGCAAAATCAGCTTCAGCTGATGTTTCAGCTTCCAACATATTTAGACCAATAGGATACTCCGTATCTGATGGATCAAAATAGATTACGTCCTCTAATCTATGGCGAGGCACAGAACCCATTATATCCTCTACTAGTCCGCCGTGAGGATCAACTACACAAACACCGGCGCCGTCAGCAATATCCTGCTTAGCCATTTCCTGCATTAAGACAGACTTACCAGTACCGGTGGTACCAATCAGATACATATGCCGACGTCGATCGTCGGGTTTTATCCTAACAATAGTTTCACGTCCCCGGAAAATCGATTTTCCTAATATAACACCAGTAGCCGGTACCTGACTGGGAACCGGCGCATGTCGGGCCATTAACCACTTAATATTTGGTGTGGTCGATTCGGGTAGTGGTAGATGGTAAATACTAACCAGTTCTTCCGTATTAAAGATCATGGAATTATTTTCGTGAAAGTGGCGGTGAATAAAATCACGTACAAATTTACCCCGACGCACCCAGACTCTTTTACGAAACGTATTACCCGATTCGGGAGATTTATAATGACCAAAGGAGTTGTAAATATTTAAAAAACTAGTTCGCGCTCGCTCCAAAGTCGGTGAAGATACCATTAACCTGATATTTGTTTTAAAGCCAGGCTTGGCGGCTTTTAATTCAAGAGATTTTACCAATTCCTGTTCTAAAGGCGTCAGAAAACGCGGGCTTGATTGATCATATAAGTCCTGCTGACTAGATCGTTTGAAGGCCTGCTTAGTGATGGTGCCAAATATTGATGAGAAAAATCCAGTATTGCCAACTTCTTTCATCGCCTGATCTAAAGTTTTACCATGCTGCATGACTTGAGCAACTTTGATTGGATAATTTTGCCAGCTGGCAGATGAAGGCCGAATTAATACTTGTATGGCAGCTGCCTCATCTTGGCCTAATCGGCTTAAGGCATTAGTTAGTACGTCCATGGGATCATCTTCAAATTTTTGATAGGTCCGGATAGGAAACATATTTTGTTTGCTAAGAGCTAAGTAGCCACCAAAAACCCTGCCTTGAGGCGTAAAAATATTATAATCATCAACTTCCTCAATATAGGCCAACTTATATTGTGAGTGTATCTGTTGTTCTACAAAATGTCGTAAGTGTTCCGGTACCGCTATATAAAACGAGATTAATCCGTGTTGGACAACTATTTCAAAAGCAATATGATCACCTCGGCCATACCAAAAATTCTGCCAAGCGTTTTTAAAGATGTTGGTATAACGATGAGGCTTGATGACTGCTAGGTTTGCATATAGATCTTCCACTTGGGCAATAATCTCTTTAACGGGTGGTCGTTGTTTATTACTGCTTTCTGACTCATGTTGAGGAACTGACAACTTGAGTACTTTCATCTGCAAAGATAACGGTATGCGGTTTTGCCAGCGCAAGTATGTTCTTATGCGCCAGATTATCAGTGCCGTAATTACTATTAAGATCACCAACATCAGGGTGATGCCAAAGGGAGTTAACAAAAATATCTGCTCTTCAATTTCTTGGCCCAATTGATTGACAACATCAGTGCCACTAGACAGATCGGATATTTGTGCTAACTTCATCATTTCTGCTGTTCCTTATTTTGCTGGTAGTAGTTTACCAGCTTATCAGTCTTGATTTTTGCTTCTTGTTCGAGAAAGAATTTGTTTATTCCGGGTACAATTTTCAGCCATTTTTTTATTAAACTAAGGATACCACCAACCTTAACCTTGGCCTGTATTATCATTACCGATATTTTTCGGGCTGTCTCTTCGCCTTTTTTTCTAAAAATCACCTGTTTTTCTGCAGGCAGATTTTTATAAATATCATCTAAATTTTCAGCTAGTACAATCTCCACCTCTCTGACAGTATGCTCTAATGATGTGGCGGGTACGGCCGTTGGTGGTGCCTTAGCCGGAATGGATTTTTCTAACTCTTCCGGCTGCTCAACCGTTCTGAGTTGTTCTTTCTTAGTAACTGACACTTCCCGTCGTTCGGGTATAACCGGAACTTCAAGTGTTTTTTTTGTTTCTTTTTGTTCAAACTTCTGTGGCAGTGGCATATTCGTTGGTTTAAAAACTAAGGAAATTATACCAGTTTTTGGCTCATATAACAATAAATTTGACCTTACCTCTTGACAAGTTTGAATTACTGTGATAGGCTGTTTTGTTAATGCTCAAATTGGATGTTCTGGATCGTACACTAAATAAGAATACTAGTTCCAAATTTTCCTCGGCTATAGGCATTGGTCCACAGTTTACCGAAAGGGTGAGAGACATGAAGAAACTTCTCGTAATCGCGCTGTTGATCTCCAGTGTGTTTCTAAACACTGGTTGTTACCAAGAGATAATGGGTGAGGTTGGCGCCTACGGTGAGACGCGGGACGTGGCCCTGATCAACTACTACTTCAACGACGTAACGGTCAATTTCATACCGTTCAACGGAGTAGGAGTGTCGGCAGACGTACCGTCTACCTTCGGTGGCCAAGTGACGATCGTCGTCATACCCGTTCCGGCCTACACAACCTTCAAGGAAGTGTGGGCGGTAAGCACCGTTAACGGAAAGCTCCGCCGCAACTACAAGGCGCCAGATGATCCGGTTCCGATGATCGAAGTTCAGGTCGGAGGCCGTACCATACTGGTACACGACGTAATTAACATTAAATTGTGACCGTGATGTCATAGCCGAAGGAAGCCCCGCAACAATCTCAATGCAATGCGCAACGAGTGAGCGGGGTTTCTTTTTATCTTAAAACCCTTGCCAAAACAGAAAAAAAGTGCTACAATATATGTACAAAAATAAAAATAAAACAAAAATCAGTGGCCTATAAGCAGATATCCAGCCAGCGGTATAGTTGGCTTAATCTAGTCCATCCAAAAATGGATGACATTACCTACTTGCGTGAACAGGTGGGCAGTTTTGATACGTCTGATCTTGAGTCCATTCTGGCTCATAGCAAACGTCCAAAAATAGAAATTAGGGAAAAATATATATTTTTGGTATTGCTGTTTCCTATTTATAATAGTGAAACCAGAGAAATTGAATCAGAAGAGCTTGATATATTTTTAAATAAAGAATGGCTGATAACCGTACATGATAATAAATTAAAACGCCTAAGCGAATTATTCGAAACCTGTCAGGGACGCACAAAAACACGTGATGAGTATTTTCAAGATATGCCTCTGTACCTTTTAGAAAATATTTTAAACCGGTTGATCTCTTATACATACGCCCTACTTGATACTGTCTCTAATGATATTGAAGCACATGATAAAAAATTATTTACGCGATCTGCTAAAAGGTTAACGGTTGATATTTTAGTTATCCGTCGCAACATCACCGAGTTTAGGCGTATTATGCAAACTCACAAAAATACCTTGCGAAAATTAGTTGAAATTATTAAGACCAACGGTTTAATTGATGATCAAATTGAAAAAACCAGGTTAGCTACTAATTTTAATGACGTGATTGAAAGAGTTAAGGATGTCTGGGGTCAGTTAGAAGGTTATAAGGAATCGATCGAGGCATTACACGAAACCAACGAATCACTGATGTCAAACAGGCTAAATGATATTATGAGAAGTTTTACCACAATTTCCGTATTGATATTCACTATGACATTAGTAGCCACTATATTTGGCTTAGGAGCTGGCGGTACGCCGGTAGTTGGCAGTCGTTATGGATTCTGGATTATTATCTTTATACTCTTGATTGCAGCGCTGGCTATGCTACAATACTTTAGGAGAAAACAATGGCTTAAGTAATATATATTATGGCTAATTTAGACACGCAAACGGAAACTAAAACCAAATTATCAGAAAAAATATCACTTGGATTTATGGTAGCAACGGGCATAATTGTCGTTGGCTCTTTTTTAGTAGCCGCTGGTTACATTGGTATTAATCAGCTTACCGGCAACGAGGTTAGCTCAACGGTTGTAACCCCCGATACCATAACCAGCGAAAATGATACAAACATTTCTACGACTGCTAACGACTCCTCTGCATCGGTCTTAGGAGAAACCAGTGATAACACTTTTACTACCGAATAAACAAAAAATATAAATATGAATCCTTTTATATATATTGGCATTGGCTTTGGGCTCTTTGTCCTGTTGGTCATACTTTGGCGTGAAAACCGTAAATATAAAATCACCACCTCCACGGTTGATCTTTTCTCAACTGATCTTACACAACTAGCGCGCCAGGGTAAACTTGATCCGGTAATCGGCCGTCAGCATGAAATTGAAAGAGTAATTCAAATACTATCACGCCGGACAAAAAATAATCCAGTACTTATTGGTGATTCCGGTGTAGGTAAAACTGCTATTGTCGAAGAACTGGCCAATGAGATTGCCAAGGGGCAAGTACCCGGTCCAGTAAAAAATAAAAGATTGTTATCATTGGACCTGTCCGGTCTGGTAGCTGGTACTAAATATCGTGGTGAATTTGAAAAACGTTTAAAGGCTGTAACCGATGAAATAATTGCTTCACAGCGTAATATCATTTTATTCATTGATGAGCTACATACTTTGGCCGAAGCCGGCGAAGCTACTGGTGCTATTGATGCGGCTGACATATTAAAGCCGGCTCTAGCACGAGGAGAGCTGCAAGCTATTGGCGCCACTACTCCCGATGATTATGAAAAAATTAGAAAGGACGTGACATTGGAAAGAAGATTCCAACCGATATATGTTGACGAACCAACAGCTGAAGAATCATTAGCCATACTACACGGATTAAAACATCGCTATCAACGTCATCATCGGGTAAAAATAAGCGATGACGCAATCGAGGCAGCGGTAAAATTATCAAATAATCTTTTACCGGACCGTCATTTTCCCGACAAGGCCATTGATCTAATAGATGAGGCTTCTGCTAAAGTCAGATTACATTTTCTAAATAAACCGGATGAGGCTGAAAAAACTAAACCAAATGTTACAGCTGCCGACGTAAAGGAAATAATCGATGATTGGAAAATTGATTACAGAAACGTCGAAAAAGGCCCAGCAAAAAGTTGACGAATAACCGATTTTAAGGTATACTAAGCAGGTAAAGTGTGTTTTTGTCTAATAACTAGGCAAACACGCTTTTTTGTTCCTAAAATTATTTTGGGCTTGGTCGACCGAAATATTAATAAAATAAAACAAAAACAAAACTATGGACGGTGAATCAACACCAACGCCTGATCAAACCCCTCAGGCACCAACTGGCGATGGCCAGGAAACTGAAGCCCCTCAACAGTCAGCTTTAGTTGAGGTTATGCATGGCGTAATTTTGGCAACAGTTCTTATGGTGTCATCTTACTTGATCGGTGTTACTTATTGGGCCTATACCTTAGGCACGTTCTAAGGTACCCCGACCAAAACAAACACAAAAACAACCCCTGTAAGCTTGAGGGGTTGTTTTTATACGTCGTATTTATACTTCTTTTTATCAGAAGCACCGCCACGGATCAACAGCATAGCGACAATGGGCAGGGCGATCCAAAGAAACTTAGCCGTTTCTGAAGCAAAGATATTCTGGGTCAGCGGTGACAGAGCCTCAATAAACGAGACTGGCAATAATGATAATATGACAGATATTATCAGCCCAACATGTAAGAAACTAAAAAGCAGAACTTGCCACCAACTCCCCTTTTCGTCTGAACTGGCCACGGTGGCCAATAGAGCCGAACGTGAGAGCAAAAAAAACAACAAAATTAATAAGCCGATAAATGTTGATAGCGGCAGCAGAAAAAAATTAGAAACAGTATTTACTGTATCGTTATTACTGAGAAACGGAGCGGCGTTTACTACTGCTAAAGCCATATACACAGAAACCAAAATGGCAATTATCCGATCTCGTCCTAGTGACAGGCCATAGACGAAAGCCGCTACGATGAAGAATAGAATAATAAATAAATCCCAGGTAGGGGTAGCCCAATCTATATTAGACAAAAAACTTGAGACAGAACTGGTTGTCTCTGTAGTATCTGCTTGAGCCAACTGTAGTATCATAACTTTCTATGTTTGTTTTTCTTAAACTTTCACCATCATTATAGCATAATTTACCACGCCAAACAAGCCAAATCTAAAGCCACCCGCTTATTAAGCGGGGGGCTTTTCAATTATCAGTAAGTGTTCTGCCTTGTTTTAGATAGCTATCTCTTCGCGTCGGCGCACTAGACCAAAGCCGTACACCATCAAGGCTGCACCCAGTAATAGCATCATATAATCTTTACCACCAATGCCGGTATCAGCTAATACTTGGATCGAGCGGACTTCAACTGGAGTTGTAGCCGTTACTGGCCCATGGTTATCGGCCGAGGCCACTGCTAAGTTGTCATAGAAACCGGCCAGTACTTCGTCACCCACCTTGACTTCATAATCTACGGTGGTGAAGCTGCCTGGTTCAATATTACCCAGAGTCCAAGTGTTGGTAGTTGTGCCGGTGTCAACAAAGGTAAAACCATTAGGCAAGGTGTCTACTAAGATAACATTCTCAGCTATGCCATCGCCAACATTTGATATCTTAACGGTATAGACAATGGTATCACCAGGATTGACGAATGATTTATCAACTGTTTTTTCAATTTCCAAGATTGGTTCAGGTGCCAGCACTTGTGGTATCCGCACTTCAACAGTAGCAGTATCAAACACCGGATCGGTGTTGTCGGCATCGGCGGTAGCTGTGTTGTCATAGAAGTCAGCTGACTGATCTTGGTCGATCAAGACATCGAAGGTGGTAGTGATGCTTTCGGCTGGAATCATATCACCAAGATTAAAGGTTAGGACAGTACTATCATCCGTGGCGTGAGTAAAGCCAGCCGGTAGTGTGTCAATCATAACTACATTCTTAGCAGTGGCATCACCAACGTTAGTGACAACTACTGAATAAGTTACAGTATCACCGGGGTTATAGAAGATTGCATCACCGACTACGGTTTTTTCAATCTCCAGGATTGGCTTTACAATTGTGGTAGTTGTGTCGTCATCGTCACAGATTAAGAGTAATCCCTCTTGAACAACTGATTCAAAGACTTCGGCACATATTTCTGATTCATTAGTTACCGTATCTCCTTGTAGAAGATCGGCAGCCAAAGTAACGGTAACAGTGAAGCTACCAGATACTCCGGGTGATTGTGCACCTAGGTCCCAGGTAATTACTCCACCAGCTTCAACTCCACCATCGCTAGCTGAGACGAATACTGTATCAGCGGGCAAGGTATCAGTAATTATTAGTGAGTCAATAGGTGAATTACCTGAGGTACTCCAGTCAACAGAGTAAGTAATTTCTTCACCAGCTTCACCCACTAACGGACCGTCTTTGTCAATTTCTACGTCAAACTCGGATATTACTGTAGTGGTGTGATCATCATCATCACAGTGTTCAACAACTGGAATGAGAGTTGATTCGGTGCTTTGAAGTAGGGTAACTCCGATTGACAAACCACAGACTTCAGCACTGTTCTCAATAATTGTCCCATTATACTCAGGTGCCGGTACATTAACCGTTACAGTTACAAATCCGCTATCACTAGGTCCAACTGGACCAAGATCCCAGGTAACAACTCCAGCATTTTCTGTGCCCGGACTTGAGGCCGATACAAAGATTGTACCAGCTGGGATTGGATCAGTAATGACCAGTTTGTTATAGAAGGTATCGTTAGAAACTGACCAGTTAAGAGTGTAGGTTATATTGTTGCCTGCCACCACAGTATCTGGACCAGTTTTTACAATTTCTGGTATACGATCATCATTGGTTATAGTACAGGTTTTAGTCTCACCGACATTGATCGTACCAGAGCAGTCATTACCAATGGTCTTAGCATATCCAGAATATGGATTCTCATCCACACTGTAAGCACCTTGGTTAAGAGTAACTGTAGTACCAGCTTCATTACCCGGGAAAGATGCCTGCGGTAATACGTTAGTAGCGGTTACATTCATAGTGAAGTTTGCAGCAACTGATATACCGCCATCATCATTGATTACATGTTTGATGACTGTTAATTCTGGGGCAATGTCATCATTGGTTATAGTACAGGTTTTGGTTTCACCAACGTTGATCGTGCCAGAGCAGTCATTGCCAAGTGTCTTGGCGTAGCCGAAGTAGAAATCTTCATCCACACTGTAAGCACCCTGGTTAAGAGTAACTGTAGTGCCAGGAGCTTCTGCACCAGGGAATGAAGCATTAGATACATTAGTACCAGTAACATTCATGGTGAAGTCAGCTGCTACAGCAGTACCGCCATCATCATTGATTACATGTTTGATGACTGTTAATTCTGGGGCAATGTCATTGTTTGTAACGGTACAAATCTTAGTTTCACCTAAGGCAATCGTGCCGCTGCAATCAGCAGAGTAAGTATCAGCATAACCAGCTAATTGTGTTTCTGTAACGTTGTAAGCGCCTGGGTGAACTTTCTTATCAGTACCCGGGGCCTCTTCACCAGCGAAGGTGTCGCCAGATGGCACGGTTACTCCATTAATTTGCATAGAGAAGTCGGAAGCAACTTTTGTACCGCCATCATCATTAACAACGTGTTTAATAACTATAAGGTGTGCGGCTTGGTCATTGTTGGTAACCAGACAGGTTTTTGATTCGCCGACACTAATAGTGCCAGTACAATCAGTTGAATAAACTGGTGTGTAACCAGACAATAGATTCTCATCCACACTGTAAGCACCCTGGTTAAGAGTAACTGTAGTGCCAGGAGCTTCTG
>JBHPGJ010000016.1:0-14956 GCA_042570545.1 Patescibacteria group bacterium
GCAGGTTAAGGTCGTCATTTATAGCTTTAAGGAAATTCTCTTCATATTCGGCACAGCCAATCTTTGGATCGCCGGTCATATTTCTGATCCGGTCATATAGATTACCCAGAGCATTCTGGGCAGCCGTCAATGCTTCAAGTGAAAATTCAAGCGGTTGCCGGTAATGAGCTAACAAATTCAAATAGCGAAAGGCCAGGGGTTTATAACCAATGTCTTCCAACTGTTCTAAGGTGTGTAAATTGCCAGTGCTTTTGGCCATCTTTTCTTTATCGATGGTGAGAAAAGCATTATGCAGCCAATAATTAACCACTTTCTTGCCCGTCGCTCCCTCGCTTTGAGCGATCTCATTAGTATGGTGAACCGGTACATGATCGATGCCGCCGGTATGGATGTCAAAGTTTTCACCCAGATGTTTCATCGACATAGCCGAGCATTCTAAGTGCCAGCCGGGGAAGCCCGTCCCCCAGGGTGACTTCCATTCCAGCAAACGTTTTTCGTCGGTTCGGGAAAACTTCCACAAGGCAAAATCAGTTGGATTATGTTTTTCTGGATTTATTTCTACTCGAGCACCTTCTTTTAGCCCGGCGATATCAAGATTGGCTAACTGACCATAATTTTTAAATTTGATGGTATCAAAATAAACGCCGTCACTGGTTTTATATGTATAATTATTTTTCTCTAATTTCTTAATTAAAGCGATTTGTTCCTTTATATGCTCTGAGGCCTTTGGCCATATGCTTGGCTCTTGGATATTAAGAAGATTCAAATCTTTTTTAAAGGCCGTGGCATATTTTCCCGTTAGTTCTTCGATGGTAGTCTCGGCTTCGCGGGCACTTCTCTCAACCTTGTCTTCACCTTCATCAGCATCAGAAGTAAGATGACCAACGTCGGTAATATTCATAACCTGAGTTACCTTATAATCATTGAATTCTAGTGTTCTTCGTAATAAGTCGGCAAATATATAAGCCCGTAGATTTCCAATGTGAGCATACTGATAGACCGTCGGCCCGCAGGTGTACATACCAACAGTTTTATCCTTTAGCGGCTCAAACAGTTCTTTCTCTTTGGATAAGGTGTTGTATAACTTCAATTCCATAGTTATAAACTAGCAAAATAGCCGGCAAGACGCTAGTCATATACTTTCTATATTCAGGCTGATTTATTATTGTTATAATTATGAACATGAAAGGCAGAGGATCATCAGTATTGCTTGGCTTGGGAGCATTCATTATCGGACCAGTAGTATGGTTGGTAATTGTTTATTATGTTCTAAATAATTATCCCTCAGTTGTCGGCACATGGGAAACGCCAGTTTTATGGTTGGTCGGATTACCAGTTGTAGCGGTCATAAACTTTATATTTGCTTTAATAAAACCACGACATTTCTGGCGCTGGCCCCTATTGTTCAGCGCGTTGCCAGCAGTCTTATACAGCTATGGATATGAGTTAAGTACTACTAGCGAATACGCCACTGGCTTAGGTATTGGCCTATTCAATTCAAAGCAATTGGATTTTTTTGCTATCGGATTTATGACAATAATCGCTTTCGGTAGTGCTGCTTTAGGCGCTCTTATTAAAAGAAGTCGGGAATCAAAAATAAATATGGTACCAATGAAGAGGTGGTATGCCCCCTTCTTAATTATTGTTATTTTTATAGCTTTTGGAGGAACTGTACTGGCCTATGTTTCTTTAAACGGATCACAGTGTGATAGTGATAGCGATGTTACATTTTCTTGCCAAATTGATTCTTACTTAGCAGTACCAAATTTGGAATCTAAATGTATATCAGCTGGTGGTGAGTGGTTTTTTGGCGGCAGCGCTACTTCCGATTATTCAGAATGCTATCCTTATGCAACTGATAGCGGTCAATCCTGTACTGACTCTAACCAATGTGAATATATCTGTATAACAGAGAAAGCAACCAACTGTACCGATAATTGTACCGGGCAATGCACTAAGTCGGTGAATGATGGACTCTCGTCATGTGAAAGACGAGAAATGTGGTCAGAGCTTAAGGGCGGTCAACCGGTTGTTGATTATTTAATTGAATGCTATTAATACAAATCTTGATTAATATTTGCTTAACTGCTATCTTGTAGTTTGATTTTAACCATGGTGGCTATAGCTCAATGGTAGAGCACTGGTCTGTGGCACCAGTGACGAGGGTTCGATCCCCTCTAGCCACCCCAGTCGGATCTTGTTTGAACTTTAGACGATATCCGATTGGGTTGATGACTTATACGAGGCTCATATTGAGTTGGTATTTGTGTTTTAATACTGGCTTTGTAATCTTTCCTGACAGCCTCAAAAAGCTTGCTGGGAGTGGCCTTAAATATCTTTCTGTCACCGATATCAAATCTTTCCCAAAATAGATTTAGATACTTCCTTTTTAACTCCGTAGGTGCATTCTTATATGCCGAGTAAATGTCCCTCGTCAGTTTTAATACTTCACTAATAAGATTGATTTTCAATTCTCTTACCCTGTCCAGATCATTAATTTGATCTTGAATGTCTTCAATTTCCTCTTTAAATTTATCCCTATTTCTTTCAAAGTCTTCATCCGAAATCAGACCAGAGAATAATTTTTCTTCCGCCACATTTCTTTTTCTTTCAATTTGTGTTCTTTGGTTTATCAATTCACGCTTCTTTCTTTCGATATCTTTCTTTTTCTCATCAAACAATAATTTAACTTTATCAATAACAAGATTAATAAATTCTTCTGGAAATTGAATAGTCTTAAACTTATTTTCAACTTGAGATTCAATGTTTTCTATCCTACTAAATTTGTCAGCGTGCCCTACTTTATTTACACATCTATAATAACTAGCATTTTTATTCGGGTGGGTTTCTCCAGTCAATCTTGAACCACATTCCGTGCAGTATAGATAACCACTTAATAAATAATCATATTTTCTTTTTCGGCTTGCTTTGTGGTTATGTTCAGCTATAACTTGTTGGACTGCTTCAAAAACTTTTTCACTGACTATGGGTTTGTGCAGGCCATTTGTTTTAATGCCCTTCCAATTTACCTCACCTATATAAAATCTATTTTTTAACACCCAGTTCATTTTGTTATTACGAATTTGTTTGCCTCTCTTCGAGCGAAGACCCTTTTTGTGAAGTATCTCAATTAATTTATTAACTGAATAATTTCCCGAAGAGTACAGCTTAAACGCTTCAGTAATTAAATGAGCAACTTTTTTATCTATTAATACAGTTTTATTGCCTTTACTATCTGTTACATTTTTATAACCCAGAGGCGCTTCGAGTGGCCAACCACCTTTTCTAACCTTCTCTTCTAAGCCCTTTGTTGTTTTTCTTGACGTAAGATCAGATTGGAACTGATTAACCGAGGCTATAATGGTATCAATCATATTACCTTCAGCAGAGTCGTCAATAGATGGCTGTGATGCAGAAACTAGCTTAACGTCAGCTTTTTGCAGTAACGCTTTGATTGTGAGGTGATCTTTTGTATTTCTTGCAATTCTGTCCGTGTCCTGCACAACAACAACGTTGATTGATGGGTCTTCCTCGCATTTAATCAATAAATCTTTTAAGCCGTCTCGCTTCATGTTTGTAGCAGTTTTCCCTGCATCTTTGTACGTGCCAACTATCTTATACTTCAGATCATTACATGTCTTAGTACAAATATTTTTCTGGGCATCTAAAGAGTGGTGACTATCGTTAGCTTGCTCTTCTGTAGAAACTCTAGTGTAAATTAATGCTTTCATCAAATATTTGTTTTACTTTTTATAAACTTTGTAAGGTCATCTTCATTTATTCTCCAGTGACCAATTTTTGAAGCTTTTAATTCCCCTTTTTTTACATAACGAAAAATAGTTCGTTCGCTAACTTTTAATCTATTTGCTACTTCTTTTACGGTTAGAAACTTTTCCATTATTTTTAAATTCAATGAATGATATAAAAATTAATGTCAATGATATAAAAATTAATGCCGTATAAATTGCTACGTCATTTGTCCATTTACCGAGTTCTGTAAATGACTTTTTATTAAATGATACTTCTGTTGGATACCAATATATACCATCGTGGTAATCAACACATTTTCTTACAATTTCACTTGTATATACATCTTTAACGTTTTTCCAATTACACTTACTATATATTGCGAATTTTAAACCACCTATTGCAAATAAAATAGACGAAATTACTACTAATGCAATTCCAGTAATTAACAATTTTTTTCTAATTACTTTCATATTTATTCGTTTAATCCCACTATAAGTAACTCTAAAGCCTATCAATATTGGTGTCAAGTATTGTCAAGTTCTGACATTATGTTTTTTAATGTCATTGCTATAAACATAACCGATAATTTCACCAATATGACTGCTTTTTGATTCCGCACTAATCATTCTTTCTACTAGTTGATTAAGAATTTCATACCTTTGATTAATTGCCTTCATCCTAACCTTAGCGTTTACTAGTGGATCATTTATTATGTCGGATAATTCAGAGATTGATTTACAAGCAATATACTGCAACCAGTATAAATGTTGGGCTAGCTTATTCTTATCAATAGATTCAATGCCTTCGTAGTAAATTTTCTCTCTTAGTTTGTATACGAAGTCTTTGTCTAAACTAAGGTCATTAGCTATTTGTAATGATGACTTATTTGGATATTCCATTAGGTGAGCACGAACCTTTTCTTTTATGTCTTGAACTTTCATCTTTGAGTATTTAGACATATCCCTTTATCTCCCCTTATAAGAAGCTAATTCGTCTCTCATACGTTTTATTTTATTATTCATCTCTTCCTTATATAATTCCTTATTATAGTCCTTAGGTCTGATCGCTTGGGATAGTTTAGTAGCTTCCAATGGGACAGTATGTACCTTTATTTGGGACGCCCTTCCCTTACCACCCTTCAACCGTCCTATGAAACCGGCCACCTCTAATCTATTTAATGCTTTATTGGCTGTATCTTTATTTATTCCTAGATTACTTGCTATACGCCTACAACCAATAATGGTATGACCCTCTTTATTTGCATGACAGCAAAGAGTTACGTATACCATTTGTTCGTAAACACTTAATTCTTTTGCGTACTTACGTATAAAATCATTTTTTATCCAGAATCGACCAGACATATATACTTATTCTTATTGATCATAACTGTATAATTTTGTTTTGAGATCTTTTATTGTTAATGCGTGCTGTCTTGCATCAACATTCGCAGTTTTTCCGAAGTTGTACTCTGAAATTATGCTTTCGCGCTCAGGAATATCAATAAATACAAAAAGTGCGCGTTTCTTATTCGTGCGATCTATGTTAACCAATTCCATTCCCCTACACAGTAGGAATGAAGAAAGGTAGAAATTATTAGTTCTGTAATAACTTGTTTTCATTATTATTATTTGTATTACTATCCATTATTTGTTCCAGAAGAATATAAGCTAGTAATTCTACGGTTTCGGACATATTTATTTGATTTGAGTTCTTATGGGAAAAATCAATTTTGTTTGCTTTCACTCATTTATTACCAATAGTAAAAATCTAATACCAGCGTATCAGATCGACTTTTTTAGATGATTACACTTTTAGGGGTTCGTTTTTGTAACCCTAATTACTTACTTATGCCTCTGTTAAGGCGACTCAATCTGGTTCTGAATGTTCCTACTTTTTTTGATGCTTTCTTGATAGAAGCAATCTCAAAAACTCTAGTAACGATGTCTTCGTCTGTTGTTTTTTTTTGTTTATTTTTGTTGTTCTCCGGGTTTCTTTCTCTTAAGGGGTGCGAAATTTTCTCATTAAGCATGGTCATCGTTTCTCGAAATCTTTTATATGTAGACGTGGTAACGTTAATTCGTTTTACTGTACCAAATACCTCTTTCTGCTTTCGTTTAATTTCGGGCCACGCCTCTTCAATATCCTTTAGGCTGGTTCTCCCGTTAATATGAATCAATATGTTTTTCTTGTGTATGCTAGACTCAATCATAAGGTTGTAGCCGGGGAAAGTACCCATACCGGTGGTAATAAAAAACAAAATAGGACGCTCCCACTCGATACCCAACTTATTTGCTAGCCTGATTTTTTGTATGTCATTATTAATAAGCTTTTTAACTAACGGGTATCTATGTAGAGTTTGTATAAATGATTCATGCTTTTTAGTAAGGCCTGGTAGGCGGTAAAATTCATCCTTCTCCCATATAAAAGAAATGTTCTTTGCTTCCTTAATACCAAATAAATCAACACGCCATTTAATAATCGGGGTAAGAAAATATTTTTTACCGTAATAAAGTCGCAGCAATATATATGCGTTTTTTTCAGGTGAGGATAGTTTATTGTTTTTCTTTCTCTTCATTGTCATCATTGTTAATTCTTATATTAAACCCCTAGCGTTTATATGGCAAAATCGAAACTCAGTTAAATTGACTACTCCACCATTAAGATAGTAGCCTATATCTATGGGAAACAAAGCAAAAATCATTTTTGCCACAATTGCCCTTATTATAGCAGCTTCATACGTTTACTGGTCGTCGATTAGGCCCTCGCTAGTTCGTTCAAGCTGCCAGAGCGAAGCAGCTGCTTATGCTGATAATCAATTTGAATCATCACTTAATAGCAATGGCTTCTACCAAAACAGCGAAGGAAAGTGGACTCGTGATGATACTTGGTGCTCCATTTGGAATGAAGAGTGTGATACACCGGAGGCGATAAGTAAATATAATGAATGTAAGGCAGCAATGGGCGGAAGAGTGCTATGGTGTAACGAGTGCATAAGAAGAGATTGTTTAGAGTATGAAACAAAAACGATTGAGCCAAGTTTTAATGACATGGAAGCTGAGTTAGAATTAAGACAAGAATTAGAGAACGAAAAATATAATACTTGTTTACGTGAGCGCGGTTTACGATAAATCTAATTTATAACAGTTCAAGAAAGAGACCAGCCAGTTAGTTCAAATAATAGACCACTAACTAAGCAAAAGCTCCCTTATTTGAACTTTCACCTCTTTCATATACTCCCAAAACATAAATAAAAGAGCCCCAGTTGAGGCTCATAGGCGAAGTGATGTCTGCAGAGAGATCACTTCAGAAGAACAATCTTTTGCGTGGTGGAGTGCTTACCCACCGTTAGTCTGACGAAGTAGACGCCGGAGGCCTTGGCTGGTTCGTACTGTATCTCGTACTGTTTTGGCTCTCTGAATTCATTTTGCACGAGAGATTCAATCAGCCTACCTCGAACGTCATAAATCGCCAGCGTCACTTTTCCAGCCTTGGGCACGGTGTATCGGATCGTCGTGGTTGGGTTGAACGGATTCGGGTACGAGTACAGCAATAAATCTGACATAACTGGTAGATCCTTAACACCAGTAACGGTTAGACCAAACTTCTGCACACGATGATTACCAGAATCCACCACATAGATCCTGTTGTCAGGAGCATATGCGATTCCTTGAAGTTCATTGAATTGACCATCCCCCGAGCCGTACTCACCCCACTTTGTGAGAAACACACCTCTGCTCGAGAACTTTTGGACACGATTGCCATTAGGACCGGTCACGTAGAGATCTCCACTCGAATCAATTGCTATATCCAGAATGTTAGAGAATTCTCCATTTCTCGAACCAATGGATCCCCACTGGCGTATAAACATCCCTGTGTCAGTGAATTTCGAGATTCGGCGGTTCTGTTGTTCTGCGACGTAGACGTAACCATTATTGTCCACGGCAACACCTGCGGGCAGATCAAGTAAGCCAGCTCCACTCCCTTGCGCACCCCACTTGAGGACAAAGGAGCCTGATGCTGTGAACTTCTGGATTCGGTGATTGTAGTAGTCTGCCACATAGACGTAACCGTTAGAGTCGATGGCAATTCCAGTTGGTGCGTTGAATTGACCTTCCTCATTTCCACTCGATCCCCATTGGAGCAAGTACGAACCGTCACTGGTGAACTTTTGTATACGGTTGTTGTACTGATCGCCAACGTAGACATCACCACTGCCGTCAACTACTACATCTCTCGGATTGTTGAACTGACCATTTCCTGTGCCGTGTTCGCCCCATTGTGTGAGAAATCCACCATTACTTGTGAATTTCTGCACTCTATCGTTACCCCATTCGGTAACGTAGACGTCTCCGTTGGCAGCTATCGCGACGCTGCGTGGCCAATCGAATGCGCCGATACTATCTCCTGGCACTCCCCACTTGTGAGAGAACCAAGGTGGACTTTCGACGATCTCTGGTTCAGGGCCGAATACCTGAATCCGGTTGTTATATGATCCACATACATAGATCCACCCAGTCGGGCCAATGGCGATTCCATACGGTTGGTCGAATTGACCAGGAGCGGTACCAAGCGTCCCCCACAGAGTGAGGACTGAAAAAGCTGGCGACCATTTCACAACACGGAACCAGTCGTTATCGACTACGTAGATGTTACCATCCATATCAACGTCGACGTCGTTTGGATGTGACATCGCACAATCTGTCGGGTATGACCCAGGACATCCAAAGACGTTCAGATAGACACCCGCAGTCGTATATACAGCGATGAACTTTGTAGGGATGTCGACCGCTGTTGCGTAGACAAGCCCTGATGGGGTTACAGTAAGCCCATCGCATGGATGTTGAAATGGTGTGGTACTGAACGTAAGAATGTATACGCCAGCTGAGTCGAACTTCTGAATCCTTTCATTATAGAAGTCCGCTATGTATACATAACCAGAGTCATCTGTAGCTACGGCCCTCGGTTTATCGAATTCTCCAGGACCAGTACCAGTAGACCCCCAGGTGAGTAGATGCGTGCCATTTGACGTGAACTTTTGCACACGGTCATTCCAAGCGTCCACGACGTACACATTTCCGAAGACATCGGCACTTACTGCGTATGTGTATTGGAATTCACCGTCACCGGCACCAAATGCACCCCAGGAGACGAGGTGTTCTCCAGTTGATGAGAACTTCTGGACACGATGGTTGCCGTAGTCTGCAACGTACGCGTTCCCGAGGTGATCGATATCGATATCGAGTGGTGAGTCAAACTGACCATCACCTGATCCCTGGATTCCCCAAGAAAACAGGTACTGTGGCGGATCTTCAGCAATAACGGGAACAGCGAAAACCAAACAGATCAGAGCGAGAATAACTGAGTACTTCATTTTCTTTCCTCCAAGATTACTGGTTGTCAGAGAACCAAAAACTGCCTTTGGCTTACTACTTATGTGACTAATAGTCAAGGGTAAAATAAAAGAGCCTCTTAAGAGACGAGGCTCAAAATACTATACCTATCTTGCAACTAATTTAACCGGTTGGGACTTTTACTGATACATCGCCTTTACCGCTCCCCAGGTGACTTCTTTGGTTGGAACGGCACCGCAGCCATTGCCGTAGACACCGATCTGCCCACAGGCTCCTGACAGACAGGGTGAGTCGGATTCGAGATGGTAATTCCCAGATTCAGCACTACAGAAGAGTGGATCTTCGTAGATGTTGTTGCCAACATCGGTACCACAGAATGAATTACCGCCGGTGTTGCCGAACAGATCGTTGCAACTGACTTGAGGATTAACCGTGCCATTGCAGTAGAAAGCCGGGCCTTCGTTGAAAGCAATGATGTTGTGATCAATTGTCGGTTGACAATCGTTTAGGCAGTTAATTCCACCGGCTCTGTCAGATGTCGAATTGCCCACGATCGTGTTGTAGGCAATGTTTGGATGTGACCAGTTCCAGATGGCGATACCGCCAGCGCCATTTCCGCCTGCTGAATTCCTGGCAATCAAGTTCCAGGTGATGGTAGCGTGACTAGCATTTGACAGATAGACGCCCCCGCCTTCCAAACAGGTGTTGTCGGTGATGACGCATCCGTTAATAGTTGCCGAGGAATTTTCGTAACATTCAATACCTCCGCCATACCAGACCGCGCTGTTGTCGTGGATATTACAACTTTCGATATTAGGGGAAGCGTTAAAGCAGTCTAAACCGCCGCCACCACCGTCTGAAGAATTGTTGTAAATCTCACAATTTACCACATCAGCAACGCAGCTTCGGATGTTCATACCCGCCCCCCGCACCGTAGAATGGCACAAGGTAATAACACAGTTTTCAACCCGATTACCAGTACCGCCCCAGACACGAATTCCGGCGCCGTAATCCTTCAATCCGTTCATGACAGTAAAGCCGTTGATGAGAACATTATCAATCCCCTGGATCAGAATACCTCTTCCTAGTCCTTGGGCATCAATAATCGTTGAGGCAGCGCCGCTCTCACTAGCGAGCGTTACTCCAGCCTTCATAATGATGTCATGTTCATAGTATGTGCCAGCCGAAACCAGCACATTATCCCCGACTTGAGCAGAATCAACTCCCGCTTGGATTGTGGGCGCATACGACGGTACGTGAATGGTCGCTGCAGAAACATTCGTTGCAAGTAGTATCAAACTGACAAAGAACATTGCTTTCACGGTTATCCCTCCTTTCGTGCATAAAGCACAGTGTCCGTGAGCACATATGGCTTACTACTTTAATTAAAATAAGTCAACCAAATCCACCACTGATAAAATAAAAGAGCCCCAGTTGAGGCTCTTGCGTGAAGCGATATCCGAAGGAGATCACTTCAGAAGGACGATCTTTTGCGCGGTGGTTTGTTTACCCACCGTAAGCCGGACGAAGTAGACTCCTGTTGTGGTATCCGGTTTGTACGTGACTTCATACGCCTTAGCTTCACGGTATTCACCATTGATCAGGTTCTCAATCAGCCTGCCGTTCACATCGTAAACGGCCAGCGTTACCTTCCCGGCATCAGGAACGGTGTAATGAATGGTCGTGGTTGGGTTGAACGGGTTCGGATGGTTCTCCAGTGAGAGTTCAGGCTTCGGCATGGCCGAGACCTTAACGGGACCATGTCGATATTCGATACCGTCACTTACCTCTAGAAGCCAGTAAGTGAGTTCACCCCAGGGTGCATCCGTATCCACGAACTCGTAGGTCTGCTGTCCAGCAAGCGGCGAGGAAACTGGTCCGAAATTGTCACGATAGACACGGAATGTAACATTATTCGGAACCGATAAGCTTACTTCCCAGATGATTCGTACAACGTCGTCAACGCGTTCACCGTAAAGTGATTGTAGAGTGACAGCAACAGGCTGGCAGTTTGGTGGTGAACCAAAGTTTACCCATGGTCCAATATCACCAGGAAGTTTCCAGAAATTGCCACTTGAATCTATGATCCATAGACCCTGTCCTCCCCATTCCCAGTAATCTACTTCTGAGACTGGTACTGGCAGTGGGGTTACGTTTTGTAGCTGCCACGCTCCATTCACGATGCGATACACGCTGCCATTGGCAGTAAGAACCGCTTCGCTGTTTGTTGTGGCAATGACGCAGTTTTTGTTGTGGTCCACCAATCCTGTATATCCTGGTGTTGCAATAAGCAGGAAAAGCATGACAATTACTCCAGTTACTTTCATTGCTACCTCCTAAAGTATGAATTTCAGAAAAACTACTGATACGTTGCTTTGATGGCACCCCACGTTGAGGATTCAACCGGCACAGGATGTTCTTGTAGCTGATATAATGTAACTGACATGCCACCACTATTGTCGTAGACTCCACCATCGCCAACCCCTAGGGTTATCTGGCTATAAATGGTGTCTATGTCCATAACAAAGTGATAAACATGAGTATCACTGTACTCAGGTATAGCGGTAAATCCTGGAGTTACGAATCCAACACCTTCATGAAAGATTGTCCAGTCTCGAATATTGGTTCCGCCACATTCTTGCACCCAAGAACAGCCGTCGAATCCGATGGTCATTGCGTGGCCATCATGAGTTGGACTCGGAAGAATTTGCCCACCATAACGAAACCTATACCAAGCATCATATTCATCGCTTGGGCTATTGTACCAAGTGCCACCAACAAGCACTTCGATTTTTCCTGTGTACATGTTGGTTGTGGTATGTCCTTGCGTTGTGGCGTCGGCGAAAAACGACTCTGGGCCTGAGACACGGATGTAATGGTCACTAATTGATTGACCAAATACACTCATGGGCATGGCTGTTAATGAGACAATCATTATCAGCAGTTGCAGTTTCAAAACAATCACCTCCCGGGTTGTTAGAGAACTAAAAGTTGCTTATTGCTTACATCGTTTGTTCAAATAAGTCAACCCTGGCTGGGCAAAAGCTCCCTTATTTGAACTTTCACCTCTTTCATATATTCATAATCTCCAATTATTCTAAATAAGTTGGTTAAAATAAGAGTACGCTTGGGACCTTTTTCTCTGAGCATTTAAGTTCGAAGAAAAAGGAAAAAACATCTCCGTAACCGTGCACCCTTTAGTGGTGCGTGGGGGAGGTGTTTTTGGTTAATAATTCTACTTTCTTTTGGCCGACTGGTAATCCTGTATATATTTGGCTACACTTGTTTTGGCCACTGCCTGGCCAATCAACTCAACCGGCAAGTCTTCAATTTTCCGAAAACGTACACAGCTTTTGCCAATATCAATTTTTTTGCCAGTTTTTTTGTATTGATTTACAAACCATCTGTATAATTTCTTATCTGAATAGACATTAAGTAAATAAACAGCCATGTGATTTTTTTGAGAAGATAGGGAAACATACGGCAAGGGAACGTCCTTTTTACCTAAATAACCTGCGGGAAATAAAGACAAGGGGACATAATACGTAATCATCCCATACTGCATTCCCTCTTTATATCCCTTGGGCAAGTTTTTTAAAATAGCCTGGCGGACCTTTTTAATAGCTGTGCTTCTATCGTTGGTTAGGGAAGTTAAATATTCTTTAACAGTTTTTGCTTTACTTTGCATATTTTTAATTAAGTTATCTTATTAAGTCTACCATATACCAAAAATCTAAAAAAACCTTCCTCCATAGGCGGACAGGCAATGGTTTTGAGATTAAACTAATGCTGGTATATAAATATGTCCCACCTTCTCCTGAATCACGGTTCTAATGTCCTCCACTATGGGACCCCATCGCCAAATCGTTAGAGATAGGTGTTTTGTGATATAATTATCCTGATAATAATTATTTGAGTTAATATGACAGAACAAATAGAACAGCTAGATAATCAATCAAGAAGGCTTAGACCATATAATATAGTAATGGGCTTTCTTCATCTGATTCAGGGAGTGTTAATGGTGGCACTGAGTAGTGATTTCTCTGTTCCCATCACTACATCCTTTTTACAGTTTAATCAAGCTACACAAAAACTAACACCGAATCTAGAAACAGCATTTGAGCTACCACTTGGCCCGGTGATTGCCGGTTTTCTATTCCTATCAGCTATTGCTCATATTGCAGTCTCATTGCCACGCATTTATGAATGGTATATGAGCAATCTTGGTAAAGGTACCAACTATGCTCGCTGGATAGAGTATGCTTTCAGTTCATCACTGATGATAGTTGCAATTTCTATGTTGGCCGGAATCTATGACCTAGTAACATTGATGGCTCTGTTTGGTGTGAATGCAATGATGATACTCTTTGGCTGGATGATGGAGCTGCATAATCAAACCACCGAGAGAACAAACTGGACGTCATACTGGTTTGGTATTATCGCCGGGGCAATTCCTTGGATCGGTATTGCAATATATCTTTTCGGCGCAGGTGGTGGTGAACAAGGACCGCCGACTTTTGTCTATTGGATATTTTTTTCAATATTCCTATTCTTTAACAGCTTTGCTATTAATATGGTTCTGCAATACAAGAAAGTTGGAAAGTGGCGAGATTACATTTATGGCGAAAAAGCTTATATCCTACTGAGTTTGATAGCAAAATCATTACTAGCCTGGCAGGTTTGGGGTGGCACACTTAGACCCGTTTAGTTATTGAGATGGAAAAATAGTTCAAACAACAATCCACTAGCTACCCGATAGTTCCCTTATTTGAACTTTCACCTCTTTCATATATCCAAAATCCTCTAGTATTCTAGATAAGTTGGTTAAAATAAGAGTACGCTTGGGACCCCAGCATCAGACCATCCGAGTAGGGTGGTTTTGTGATATAATTTATTAATGAAATATTCTAAGGAACACTCTTTTGTACGCTCACTTACTAAAAATTTAATCGGAAAAGTTTCAAGCGACTTCGGTAGTATTGTTGCAACCAAAGAAAAGAGTGGGCACGCTGACATTGTTACTGACCAAGATTTACGTTTGGACAGATTTATTATCCGCAAGATTAAAAAGAATTTTCCCAAAGATGTAATTGTCACAGAAGAATCCTCCGCCAAACTTTTACCTCGTGCTCAGCAAGGTGAACGTTCTTGGATTGTTGATCCCCTGTGTGGATCATTTAATTACGCTCGTGCCTTGCCCATTTTTAATACAAATATCATATTGGCGGAAAACGGTAAGGTCGTTGCAGCTTGGGTTGTGGACTACCCACTCAAGCGTTTACTTTGGAGCACAGGAGATGGAACATATGTTAATAACAAAAAACTAAAGAGACTCCGTCACCCTAAGGGCATATGGATTATTGAGCTAGATAATAATGGCTATACAAAACAATTATCAAATAATGCTCAGAGAAAATTCGCTGACGTAGCCAGAGATGTGATACTCCGTAAAGATATTCTTTTTCGAGGATTTAACAGTTCACTCGTTTTTGCATATGTAGCAACGGGTCAAGTTCAAGGCAACATTATTATGCGAGTTGAGCCGTGGGATCAAATAGCCGAAGCTTTTCTCATTACGCAGAACGGTGGCATAGCAACCCATTTTGATGGAACTCCTTGGGATTTATCATCACGCTCCTTAGTTATGGCTCAAAGTAAAAAAATACATTCCTCCCTTCTGGCCATAATACGCAAACATAAACTTACTAAACATCGCTAATCTGTTCAAATAACAATCCGTTAGCCCCCCACTAGCTCTCTTATTTGAACTTTCATCTCTTTTATATATTCAAAATCTCCAAGTATTCTAGATAAGTTGGTTAAAATAAGAGTACGATTGGGACCCCAGCATCAGA
>JBHPGJ010000017.1:0-14881 GCA_042570545.1 Patescibacteria group bacterium
GTGCGGCAGGAGCGTTTATTTAATATCTCCACGGTTAATCCATGCGGCGGTAGAAATTACTGGCCAGAACCAATTCTTGTTGTTACGCGTCGTATCGTCGTAAGGCACTCCTTGGTTCAGGTATGGGGTATGCACCATGGTTACATCACCCACCAGAGTTAATCCTTTTATCCACGTATTTCCAATAATACCGACGGAGGGTGCTACCACGTTGCGGCCTTCCCAGACTGCTCGTTCATACTCGATATAATATTCTTCAACATCGTATCCTTTACCCCGAAGATAGACAGCAGTTTCTTCACAGCGTTGGGCTATTTCTTCAAGCATCGGGAACTCTCCAACGCGACCGCTTGGACGCCTGGTGCTGGTTATGCCGATCTTTGGCGTGAAACCAAGTTTCTGCAGCCAGCCAACGGCATCTTCTATTTCGGTTTTTTTCGACTCAAGAGTCATGGCATTGTAATTAGAAACACTCGGTACGACGAACCATTGCGCTCCCTTGGCAAGTACCACGAACACTGATTTTACTTTTTCGGGCGGTCGCCCCAATTCCTCTTCATAAAGTTTATGTGTAAAGGAGTCTTTTACCTGACCGCGTACGAGGCCTTCTACTTCTTTATTTTTAAGCATTGATACCAGTTTACGACTGGCCGAGTCATCATCATCGGTCGGGATACAGTTCAGTCCTTCAATATCTGAGCCGACCACGATCATATCAGCATATGTCGCTGCTTTCTTTAAACTTAAAACGATTTCCGGTTCCGGCCGCCAGATACCGACAGCAATTTTCCTTTTTTGTTGTTTGGCTTGTTTTAAAAATAATTCTTGTATTGAACTTAATTGTTCCATATTATTTCTCCTTCGTATTCAACATCGCTACGGCGTGGACGATGTGATTATAAAAATTAGTTTCATTGCGCGAACCATCTTCGTACACTACACCCAGATCAAGATAAGGACATGATATTAGTTTCCAACCACCAAGATAGGCCAAAGATCGGAAAATAACATTACCGATCATGCCAATGGTAGGAATAATATAATTAGCTCCCCAAGCCACAGCTGTTTCCAGCTCAATATATACTTCCTTTACTTCATACCCCTTACCCCGCAAATAAGTAGCCAGGCCTTCGCTATTCTTGGCAAAATCTTCAAGAATCGGATATTGGCCAACTAATCCAGTTGGCCGTCGGCTGCTCATAACACCTATCTTGGGTTTAATTTTTAGCACCTCTTCCATATACTGAATTGTTTTATCGGCTAGATATTTTTTATCATCTAAGGTCATATCATGATAGATAGAGGCCGAAGTTAGTACAAAAGAAGTTTTACCATCCGGACTTTCCATGATACACGGACATACTTTTCGGTTTGAGGGTGGTTTTTCTTTGCCGTATAGTTTATGAAAAAGTTCAAAAGTATACGAATCCTTGGCTTGTCCGCGTACTATGCCTTCAACCTTTTCTTCTTTAAGAAGATTTATTAAAGCTTCGGATGCTTTATCCTGATCGTCTACTACAATATTTTCAAGTCCCTCAACTTTTGCTCCAACCACAGTGATGTCAGCAAACTCAATGGCTTTCTTTATGCTAGCTATAGTCTCGTCAGTTGGTCGCATTATCACGATACCAATTTTACGTTTTTTCTTGGCCGCTAGTCTTTGAAATTGCGTGGCAAAACTGTTCATATATTTATCTATTAATCATTATAATATATTGTCGGCTCATCATATCGACGAACTGACTCTTGGTTAATCAGTTTTTGTATATAACTACTTAACCATTTATTTTTACTGTACAAGGTATCAATTGAAGTTAATTTTGATAAAGGAGCATTCACCTGTTTAGCTCGTGAAGGTAATATAAACCTGGTAACTCCAGCTGGCAATAAATGTTTATTTTGAGCAAATAGCCAGATATTATTTTTGGTAAACTGGGGAAATATTACATGCATAGTGGCTTGTGGATAAAGTTTTTTTAATTCACTAAAATTATTGTTAGCCACTCGAACAATCTTATGACTATTATAATTATCGACGGCCATCCTTATTTGTTCAGCTATTGGTTGATGATAATTATTTATAACACTATAGACTTGTTTGTTAATAAAATTCAAAGTTAATATTGATTTACCTGTTTTTAATAGTTTGGTCGCTTGAGCGGGGTTGGTTGATATTAATTTAATATTACTTAGAGATTTTAATCTGCTCAACAATATTTTTACCGGCACATTTTGAACTAGATGATTCCATCTTAATAATTTTAAATCTTTTGACTCATATTTTATTAGCTGTACTAATACGTGTGATGCTTTTAATTCATTTATGGCACTGAAACGATTGGCGCCATCAAGAATCACTTTCGTCTTTTTTTTAATACCAACTATTATCGGGTCACGCTGCATGCTGGCCCTAACCAACTGCTGTTTTATTTTTCTAGTTCGTAATTGATTTGCCGTTTCGTGAGATATCAATGATTTGATGTCAACAATTTTAATATTTGGTAAATTCATAAATATTATATTTATAATTTTTTTACTTGACCCCTAATTGTATCCATTTCCACCATTTCTCCGTTTCGTAGAACTTTGGTAGCGATATTTGTTCCAATAATACAAGGCAAACTAAGTTCTCGGGATACGATAGCGGCGTGACTGGTAAGCCCACCAGTATCTGTTATTATACCAGCCGCTTTACGCATGGCAACGATATAATCAGGCGCGGTCATGCTAGTAACTAATATGTTACCCGTTTTCATTTTGGATAGATCTTTGGCAGATAAAATTATTTGCACCCTACCGACAACTCTATCTTTTGAACTTGAAGCTACTACTCCGGTCAATAATTTATTAGTTTTTTCTGAACCTACAAACGATTTAATTCTATTGATCAATTTTTCTGCTTTTTTGTCTGACTGGCGTATAATTTCATGACTACGTAACCAGGAAACATAATGCCGTTTACGAGCCTTTATTAACGACTGGGGTATCCGCCCGGATTGGAATGTCCTTTTTAGCTCATCGGGCCATAGTTCCAATATATCTTGATGAGATACCCCTAACCTCCGGCCCATTTCTTTAACAAATAAGAAAAGCACATGGGTAGCACGCCAGGTTCTGGCCTTGCGGTCATCCTGCAGCCAGATACTTTCACCTAACAACTCGGCTATATTTAGAATATTCTTAGATAAGCTTAATTGTTTAATTAACGATCGCTTTTTCCTTTTGGCATCTCGCCCAAATTCACTTATATTCTTTAACTTTAATTCCACCTCTTCCTTTTTTAATAACCGCTTAATACGCTTATTAAAATATTCACTGTCTAATACCCTAGTATGATGATAGCTGTTTAGTAACCAGTAATACTTTTTCTGATGCTGGGACAGATATTTACTGTAATCTTTTTCCCCGTATTTTATTGATAATTTTAGCAAATCCCTTTCTTCTTTTTGAAAAAAAGATAATTTCACTGGTGCCGTCAAAACTTCAAGTGCTTTATTATATTCATTCACATCTAGCTTAGCTCTTTTTAACTCACGTATTAGTAAATCCTCACCACCAAAATTAGCCAATTCTGGCATTAACCAGACGTGCCAATAATACTGGTATAGTCCGTCCCACTGCTTATAAATATTGAAAAATTCAATGTCGCTTAATTTATTTAAATCAATATTTAAAATCTGTCGTTGAAGCTTTTCTAGATTACTAGTTGAACTACGTAAATCTTTTATTAGTTTTTTATGATTATTTTTGTTTAAAAACCACTTATTAAATACTTTCAGGCCAACTTGTCGTAGTGGTTTATATTCGCTAATGAATAACATTTTACCGTCTTTGAATTCATAAACAAACTCCGGCCACTGATAAGCATAAGGAGATTTGGATCGATCATGAAATAATAATTGCCACCAAGCCGTCGGCAACAGCCGCCCATCAATCGGACCCCAATAAAATAGTTTATTTGCTGGGTTTATCATAATTTTCTGACGACACCCATAATGGCATCAACTTCTATTTTATCTCCATTTTTTATATAAGCAGTAGCTGCCTGCACTCCGACCAAGCATGGTATTTTTAATTCACGCGAAACTATAGCCGCATGCGAAGTCATGCCGCCTTCTTCGGTTATTATACCAGCCGCTATTTTCATAACCGGGACATATTCGGGACGGGTGTTTGGAGCAATCAGTATTCCTCCGGGCTTCATTTTGGAGAAATCTTTTTTAGCTAATATTATATAAGCTTTTCCTCTAGCCTTTCCCGCGTGAGCAGGAGTGCCTTTCAGGCTGCTGTTTAACTGGCTAATATAATTTTTTAAATATCTATTTATTTTTTGGGCTGCCTGACCGGAGATTGTATCTTTTTTCGACGATGGTGGCCCCATATAAAATCTTCCTCTTTTACGATCACGTAGTAACGAACGGAAATGCTTAGGCCTTTTCAAAACTTGGCCATATTCCCACCAGAAAACATATTCAGCTTCGCTTTTGGTAAGGATTGTACGTTTTACTAGTTCTTGTACAAATTCCTTTATTACCGCATTGGCCATCTGCTGATAACTTTTTCTGTCATCACGCCAAGCAGCAAAGACAACGAAAGCATTTAACAGGTGTTTCATATCATTTGAAACACCAAGCCGTTTTAACAGTAATTGCTTACGTTTATGTATGGCCTTAACGTCAATAATTTGTTTCTCGACTCTTTTTGATTCTTTGCTGTCTAATAATAGTATTCGTATTTCATGATAATAATGTTGCGGTCCTAATCGAGGAGAATGAATATAATCATTATGCAGCCAATGAAAATGCTGGGAGTGTTTAAGAATTAGTAATGCAATTGTTGGATACTTATATTCTATAGATTTATAATCGGTTGATTGCCTTACTAACTTAAGTAGTTTTTTCTGACGTTTTATCTTCTTAATTATTATTAATCGATTTTCCTGCTCTTTTTGGAGCCAAGACAACGATTCTGGCAACGTTAAGAAATTCATTTGGCTTTTAGTTAGTGTATTTATTTCTGCCAAGTTAGCTTTTTCCAATATTTCCGGTCCTTCCACGTCAAAAGTATCTAATAATATCGCCTCTGACCAATATTTATGATATATTTTTGCGAACTTATTGAATAATTCTGATAACTGATTATTTTTTAGTCTACTTAATTTGTTCGCTTCTACTTCGTCAATGATTTTTAATAAATTTTTTACTTGATATTTTTTCCATTGGGTATGTAGTCTCTTATAAACTTGAGGTGCTTTTTTCAAATGACCTAAATAAAAAAGTGCTAACGGGTATGTTACTCGACGGGGAAAATAAACATCAAAATAATCTCGGCCGATATAAGTCATTAATCCTCGATAATTTACATTCAATTTCCGGCCAGCCATCGTAAAGTTAAAACAACTTTCATACGGAAAACTGACAAATATACCCTTCACCGCCGCTGCTTGTTTATAAAGAGTATCGCCTTTTATTAACTTAATAAAATATTCTTTAAATGCACTAAATGTTTTATTTATCATAATTTTATTACTCTACCTTTATTGGCATCTACTTTTACCCGATCGCCAGATTTGAGGATATCAGTTACGCTTGTCACTCCAATAACACAGGGTACGCCGAGCTCGCGCGAAATAATTGCCGCATGCGTGGTCAAGCCGCCTTGTTCGGTTATGATTGCTACTGCTTTTTTCATCGCTGGGACAAATTCGGGGGTAGTGTTATTAACAACAAGTATTTCACCTTTTTTAAATTTTTTTAATTGATTACCCGAATATATCACCCGAACTACACCAGCCGCCCTGCCCCGAGATGCAACAACACCGCGCAACTCTTTAAACTTCTTTTTTGAAGGTATAAAATTCTCATGACGAAATGTTGGGATTTCCTTCGAAAGAATTACAAACGTACTATTTGGTGTGAAAAAAAACGCATTACCCATTTTTCTTGAGCGAAATATTGCCGGCGAAACTTTTATACCTAATAACAGGCTATTGATTTCGTTGGTTGTAGCAAACAGCAATAATTTATACCCAACTCCAGTACGTCGAGCCACCTCTTTCAGCACACTGTCTAGGAATCCATTCATTCTCAGAACCGATTCCTTACGAAAATCATGAATCTCAGTCATTAGGTCTGACAGCCTAATGGTGGCAATAGTTCTTTTGCCTAATTGTAATCGGTTTATACATCGACGTTTATCTTCGCGATGCTGGCGATACAGTCGTTGTGCAGCGCGCAGTTCCGTTTTTATATTATTACCTTGTCGGGCACATTCAGCAATCATTTGAAGAAAATTTATAACTGAAAGCGGTGGCCGTGGTGTATAATTATTCTCTATCCAGTGATATTTATCAGCATGGCGTTGCAGTACCCTGCACAGTCGTTTATGCTTTTGAATTCGTTTGTAGGCTTCTTTTGTTTTGTTGTTAATCAATAGCTGCCAAATAACCGGATATTGCTTAATATCAATAGCTACGCGCAAGAGGCTCTCGTGAGCATTATTTACGGCCGAGGCGGTAACTGGCGCCGCTAAATACCCCACAATTTCCGGTAGTTCTGTCTGGTTTAGTTTTTTCTTGGTCTCCCTAGCGATCATATCTTCAAACCAATCGCTTCCGCCGGTCGTCAGTAGCGCCTCCGAAACTGCACCGATACCATAGACGGCATAATATGTCGAATACAATCTATCAAGCATCGCTACAATCTGGTCATTAGTAAGTAATCGTAGTGGCCTTTGTTCTGCTTGTTGTAAGTTCTTAAGAAATGCTCGTTTAATACCAATAAACTCTTTGTGAATTGTTGATAAACGTTTTGGTTGCTTTGTTATATAAGCTATCAATTTGGTCCGAGAGCGTTCCATAGTAGCTATATTCCAATACCAATCTAAATCGGCAGCTAAAGAAAAACAGAAGCCATACGGCATCAGCCAAGATTTCGCCCATATCGGATAGCGAAAAAATCCTTCAACAGCGGTAAAAAGGAAATAAAAATAGCCTGGAAAATGCTTGTGATACCACGGTCCTTTTGCTTTTTTTATTCGTTTTAATAAACGATTAAATTTTGGATCACGCGCTGACGTAACAATTGGTGGTACTTTCATAATTTCTTTATTATACCTTTATTGGCATCTACTTCTACCAGATCGCCTGTTATTAATAATTTAGTTGCATATTTAGTGCCTACTATTCCCGGTATTTTGTATTCACGACTTATAATGGCAGCGTGGCTAGTTTGCCCTCCTTCGTTGGTTACCACAGCACTACACTTAACCATATATGGCGTAAATGAAGGAAAAGTATATTGAGCAACAAAAATATCTCCCTTTTTGACTGTTTTTAAATCCTTTATCTTATTAATCACCTTAGCCCGACCAACTACTTTACCCTTAAATGTCACCGTTCCCTTTATGACATTTTTCTTTTTATCCAACTTTGTTAGCTGATTTATAACTTTGATAAAACTCTTATACTGATAACTAATTGTTACTCCGCCTGGTTTATAAATATACATGGCCCTGCCTAAACTTCTGTTTTTAATTAATTGATTGTTAGGCTTTTCTTTTCCCATTAAAAGATTGATGATCTCATTTGAGAATAGATTACAAGCATCACGTAAATTAAAACCAGACAACCCTGCCAGATATTTATAGAAATCTCGCGAGTAATACATAACCTGTCGCCAGGTATCGGTGCGATCAGTTTTTAGCCAGGCATATGTACGTACCATATTAACTTTTGTTCTTAGCGTTTTATTTGTTATATTTTTTATAAAGCTCTCAAACTGTTTGTTATTTCGTCTAAATTGTAAATATTTAGTTCGGATATCCTTTGAATCTATATTTTTTTTAATACTAATAAAATCATTTATGTTATATGGTTTTTCGAATGGATTATAAGTTCTTAGCCAGGCATATTCTTTAACCATTTGTTTGGGAGTTTTTCTCGTCAAATCACGCTCCATTGATATATAGGAAATCGGCCTATTTAAGCTCGTAATCAGGTTCATGTATTCTGAAAACTTTTTATTAATATAATTCTCAGTATGATATATTATTGCCCAAGCGCCCCAAATATATTCATTAAATTTATATAGTTGCCGATAATAATTTATATAATTTATTAAAACAGTATTTTGATCCTTTTTAAGCACCGACTGTGATAATCTCTTAGACTTTTCGATAATGGATTTTTTTTGCCCAGCATATCTTTGCACATGCCCGGACCAATTATTTACTAATCTTGTCTCTAATTTCTTTAGTATTTTTAAATAAGATGATTCCTCAACATAATAATCATAAACATTTTTTATCGGTATATTGATTAAGCTTTTCAAACCATTATTCGTCAACCATAGTATCCATGTTTCATCTCGAGCAATGCAAGTCTCACGACCAGCAAATTTATGGTACTTAGACTTAACTTTAATAACGTCTTTAAAATTATCTACAATTTCATTTTTTATCTGCCTATTAAACATTCAGATTCCCCAAAAACTTTCATCATATATTATATTCTTCTCTTTAGCTGCCAATTTCTTAAACTGCTGCCAATTACTTTCTTTTTTCTGCCAGGCTCGCGGATCATAGATCATTTTCTTTAATAGTTTTGCTAATTCATCACTCATAAATCCTGACTTAGCAGCATAGTTCATCAACTCCGGCCAGGTCAGCATCTTAATGTATTTATATTTTTTATTTCTTCTCAACCACTTTTGCGATCGGCGGTATCTCGGTCCATAATAAGCGTCCAACACTAAGGCTATGCCTATAACCTTAAGACCAGCTTTTTCTAATGTATTAACAATACTCTTTTTATCACCACCGGTAGACATAGCATCATCAACGATAAAAATCCTTTGGCCTTTTTTAAAATCACCCTCTATTACCCTATTGACATTATAACCCTTGGCTTCTTTTCTGAGATAAAGAAAATCTTTATTTAGCCTTAGCGCTACGGCCACACCAAAAGGCACACCGGCCGCTTCGCGACTGGCGATAATATCAAAATTATATTTTTTTATGGCCTTGGCAATTTCAGACGCACAAATCTTTAATACTTGATTATGAGAAAAGGCTATCCTCAGATCGGAATAAAAAGGAAAGTAATCTATCCGCGGGCTTCTAAATCGGCCGGCAATATACATATTCTTCAGCATCAGGGCCTTAGCCACTCTGGCATTCATATAAATTTGCCGTTTTGTTTTTTCTTTATATCCTCAAGCAGTTGCCACTTTGAATCATCTTTCTGCCAGGCCTTAAGATTGAGATGCGCCTGCTCAACGAATTTCAGTAGTTCGTCGGATAACAATCCTTTTTTATTTGCCAGACGATACCAGTCAAGATAGGAGAAGAAATAATGTACATTGATCCCCTTCTCATCAACAACACTTCGACCCAAATCATAACCACCAGTTACAACTTCATGGACGTTTAAGATAACTAATATGTCTGAAACTTTACCTCCCTCATCCTCAATCATATTAATGGAACGCTTCTTACCTGCCCCACCAACATAGGCATCATCTATTAAAACGCACGTTTTACCTTTAACGCTTACGCCCTCAATACTGCTACGAGCTCCTTCCCGCTTTTCTTTACGTACTACCACCATCGGCATTCGGCTGGTGGTTGAGGCGGTAGTGGCCCAGGGAATACCCGACATTTCAATAGCCGCAATAACATCGACTGACAATTTTTTAATAACCAGGCTCATCTCCTTTCCGACCAAATCTAATATCGCCGGCTCAGAAAATTTTTGCCGAATATTATAATACATCGGTATTTTAGCGCCAATTGATGGACCGATCAATGGCCCCATACGTAAAATATCTACACTAACCAGCGATTCGAGTAATTGCGGTTTTGTCTTATGTTTGATCTCAGCCATAAGATTTGAATTAATTATTTATAGCTTAAATCATCTGTCTAGGATTGACAAATCGTATAATTCCTGCTATATTCTCGGGCTACACAAAAACTGAAACCAAGACAGTCCCACACAATCAAAGGAGAGAGAGATGGACCGGACGGAATTGACACATCTATATGCATCGCGATCCCGCTGGATTTTTGTCCAAGGTGATCGAAGCCCTACGGGAGATATTGCAGATGCCGCCGTGCAATTAGGTTTGCATCTGGCACTTAACGAGTTTGGCGCTACTTTAGGGGCCAACGGTGGACTGGTTAATCTGCTTGTCACTTCGGGGGTAACTTGTATCTGCCACGAGACTAGCAGTCTTCAGAGAGAAGTTCAAGCTGAAGATCCAGCTACCATCAACTATGGTCAGGCGGCCGCTAGCGCAGAAAATCACCTGACCCCACTACCCGACTCCGAACTTCTACAGTGGGGCTTGCGACTGACCGATTGGGCGGCCAAGAGCCACGGTTTCGTCTTTTTCCCCGGCCGTGAGGGCACGCTAGCCCATCTGATGCCAGTACTGGCTTTCTGCTCTAAGCTATGGGCTAAAAGTGGCGAGCCGCGTAAGGTGGTTCTGCTCGGCTGGCGCGAAGACCGACTCGGCGAACTAGAGCGCTTGATGGGTTGGGGAGGCTCCGGTTTCCCCGAATGGCTTAAGGATTTTCAGCTCGATGAAGTCAAGGAAGCTGTAGAATTCCTAGCCACCTAGTTCTATTCGCTTGGTGAGCGATGGGGCCCCGGACTGTACAAGTTCTGGGCCCTTTTATTTTTGCAGATCGGCTAATGTAATATATTCTTTAAACATTTCCAGTCCCAACTTCCTTATCTGTGATTCCCAGGCCGGCCAGTCAGCAAAATATGAGCCCGAATCACCATCGGTGCGTGACACTAGATACAGGCCGGCATGCTTACCGGTACGATACAATAATTTACTATATTCATCCTGACTTATTCTGGTCAGCATATTTTTTCTATAAATTGGGAAAAATGTTTTGATAAATTGTCTGGCACCCCTTCTAACACCAGCCGACCGATGAAGCAGCATCCACAACCAATGAGATATGAGCAAACCAACATCAAATGCCGGATCACCTCGCAGGGCCATATCAAAATCAATGAAAGTAACCTGGCCTTTTGGTTTTACAAAAATATTTCTATATACCGGATCACCCCAGATTAAACAATGTCTGTGCTGCAATGATGAATTGCAGAATTTATTTACCTTATCTAAAGACACAAACTTCTTTACTCCAGTTGCATAATGAGTAGTTAAAAATTTGGTCAGTACCTTATACCAAGATTTACTGGTTATGTATTGCTTATTGGTCCCCCATGTAGATGAGTGGAGCTGACCAAATAATATGGCCATACGTGTAGCAATTTCTGGATGTGTATGACGATCGGTAAATTCGTCAATCAATAACTTGTTTGAACTAACATCGTTCATAATCAAAGCAAAAAATTTCTTTTCATAATAAAGCACTTCGGGCACGACATTTGGCCCCCAAATTTTTCTCAATTGACGCAAGACATCAACTTCGCCCTCAATTCTCTGCGGAGCAACATATTGTGGCCGGCCGCGCAAGACACTACGTCGATTATAACGCTGAGCTTGTTTTAAATATAAAAACTGTTGGCTCTGATTACTGCCAACGCCAAGCTTAAATAAGTAATTATTATTTGAGTATTGGGTGACTAACTCCACCGACCTCAGTTTTCTTAACTTGATTGGAAGATGGTTCGCCAGTCTACTATTAAAATACTCCGGGATTAAATCTACTGATAAGCTAAGATAGGCTTTCATGCTTTTAATTTATGCTGCCGTTCGAGCTTTTTAATTAATTTTTTTAAACCACTGCTTAACTTTACTGGATATTTATATTCTCGATTTATGCTCAAATATCTTTTTGGCAATAGTTTCATTTCTCTCTTAACTTTTTGTCGGATAGTCTTTAGTTCGGGTATTTTATATACCAAGCGACCGTTTTTAAATATTGGTTTAAGCAATGCATGGCCAACATTTTCATTGGCCAGACCGATTATATCACCGGCAAACACCCCACCTTTTTTGATCCGATAAACCTGCTTTTGGCCAGGCAAACTAATTTTATTTGTTGAAAATTTCATTTTAGGGTGCCGTCCATTGTCATCAATAATTTCTGACATTTTATACACTACCTCCAGCCCAGGAGCGTCGGGTATGGTAGCGGCTTCAGTACAAACAATAAAGGTGTCAGCGGGGATCTTGGCTTTTATTAATTTAGCCAAACGATACTCATTAATATTAGAAGCAACGGTAATTTTAACCTCTTTTAATCCCGCTCGGTCTAGCTTATTTCTAGCCAGCTGGCTGAGTTTTAGCAAATTACCGCTATCAAGAACTACGGCTTTTAATTTTTTACCCTGGTTTTTTAACTTTTTCGCCACCTTAATGGCATTGGTTAATCCTTTATTAACATCATAGGTATCAACCATAAGGGAAAAGTCCAGATCGGCTGACTCGCCTAAAGCATGCATAGCTTCTGACTCGGTAGCGTAAGAAGTGATAAAAGCATGGTAACCAATGGTAGCGTGGTCTCCCCCGCCTATACCTAACCTTAATCTAGTAAATGGACTGGGCACATTATTACTACCGGCAATATAGGTGCTGCGTTGTCCTTTGAGAGTAGCTTCAAAGCTCAAGCATCTCTGTGGGCCCAACCCAATGACACTTTTACCATTAGCAGCCACGACTGAACGTACAAATTTAGATACCGTCGGTACATTACTGGATATTATATTGATTAAAAAGGCCGTGAACAGATTAGCCTCTATTATCGGGGCAGTGATTCTTATAACTGGTTCTTGAGGGAAAAACACTGTGCCCTCAGTTATAGCATCAATATCGCCGTGAAAACGAAACCGCTTTAAATAACGGCCGAAGGCCGGCGAAATTAATTTTTCCCTAGCTAATAATTTTATATGATGATCCTTATACCGCCATGATTGAATGCCTTTGATCATTTCCTCCAATCCAGCCGCAATTAAAAAATTGCGTTTGGGTGGCATATCGCGAACAATGATATCAAAAGTTGCCCAGACGTCGGCCATGCCGGTATCGAACCAAGATGAAGATACCATATATATCTGACTTAGATCGAATATCGGTAGGTCGTCCTGCGTAAAAAACAGATTTTTTTCTTGGTTTGTCATCTACATAAATAAATTCTTAAACCAATCAAGGGCTGAATTTATATTACCGCTAAATAGATATCCGGCAAAGGCTACGGGAAAATATAAAATGATACGACCAACAACATTAGCTAATATAAATTTACGAAGCTGATATCCCTCAAGACCGCCTAGCACTCCCAACAACTGGTCTGGAGCTGGGGTTAAGATTAAAAATATAATTAATCCAAATGGCCTATTTTTGAATTTTTCTAAAAACCACTTTACCCATCGGTAAGACAGCCACTTTTTCACAGCCGGTGTGGTCTTAACACCACGAGTGATATAAAACAATGGCAGCGTCCCTATCACTGATCCAATTATTCCGATTATGGCAACTACTATCCAGTTAATTTGTGTAGGTAAAACAAATAAAAAGAACATCGGCCTCAAGGGCAAGACAAAGTTAAAGGTTGGCGCTAATGATGTCGATAAAAAAAGCAGTCCTAGGGCAACCACCGTACCGGTCATGCCAAGACGTCCCCAAGATCGCCGGTAGTTATACCAGCGGCGTTGGCTTCATCAGTATCGATATGTAGGGCATTATTGTCCTGACCAGACCGACTATATATTATTACATCATTGAAAGTAACTGGTCGTTGGCCGGTTGTTTTTACGGCTACCGTTTGGCTGTGTGACAATTTGTACTCTTTTGCAGTTTCTGAATCTAGATGCAGATGCCTAACGGCCACAATCACTCCTCTATTCATAACAACTTTGCCCTGTGGGCCCGTGACAATGACCCCGCCGGCGGTATTGTCCAGCTTGCCGGAAAAAGCCAACGTCGACCTAACACCCAAAAAATAACTGTCAGAAAAAGATATATCAAGCTGAGTTTCTGGCCGGACCGGACCAACTATTCTTACATTAGGAAACTCCCCTTTTGGTCCGACTACTTTTACCGTCTCCTGGGAAGCGAATTGACCTGGTTGGGTCATCTTTTTAAATAATTTCAATTCGTAACCCTGACCAAAAAGCACATCTTGATCCTTTTGTGATAAGTGTATATGTCGGCCAGTTACTTCTATTTTTACTTGCAAATGCATATTTTCACAATTATTTATTCCTCAAGAGTACTAGTATCGCCAAGTGGCTGACCCAGCTCTTTGGCTTTAAGGATGCGTCTCATAATTTTACCACTACGGGTTTTGGGTAATTTATCAACATATTCAACATCTTGAATTACGGCTAATGGACCCAGCACTTCTCTGACTTTTTTCTTTAGTTCATCAACTAACCCGTCGGTTGGAGTCGTATCTTTTTTTAATATTACAAAGGCCTTAGCCACCTCACCTTTTATTTTATCTGGTACACCGATCACTCCTGCTTCAACGACATGTTCGTGCTCCACTAGTGCGTGTTCGATCTCAGCGTTACCAATACGATGTCCGGCAATTTTTAACACATCATCCGATCGCCCTTGGATCCAGTAGTAACCATCTTTATCTTTGGCAGCAATATCACCGGTAGTATAAACACCTGGTACTTTTTCCCAATATGTTTCCAGATATCTTTTTGGATTATTGTACAAAGTAGTTAACATTGATGGCCAGGGATTTTTAATCACCAGATAGCCGCCTTTGCCCGGTGGTACTTCTTTGCCATCTTTATCCATAACCGCGGCGTGAATACCGGGGAATGGTTTGGTGGCTGATCCAGCCTTAAGCGGTAAAGCGGGTAATGGCGTAATGACAAACATACCGGTTTCTGTCTGCCACCAAGTATCCATGATTGGACAGCGTTCTTTGCCGATGTAAA
>JBHPGJ010000018.1:0-13666 GCA_042570545.1 Patescibacteria group bacterium
ATGATTTCTGATTCAGCTTGCTGTTCATTTTTCATTTTTTTAGCATATTCATGAGCCGCTTTGACCATTTGCGAATTAAATCCGCCAACTAAGCCTCGATTGGCTGAGATCAGCAATAGACCGATTTTCTTCACTGGCCGCTTGGTCAACAGTGGATGATGGGCCGGATCAGTTTTCTGCGCTAGATGTAACACGACATTCCAAGCTTGCCGGGCATAATCACGCGAAGCCAACACCGCCGCTACTGCTTTGCGCATTTTAGCAGCGGCTACCATCTCCATTGCCTTGGTAATTTTTTTGGTGTTGGTAACGGAGCGTATTCGTCTTTTAATATCGCGTGTTTGGGCCATAGTTTAGCTTACCGCCTTTAGATAATCTTTAGTAAAGGTGTCTAAATGTTTTTTTAACTTTTCTTCCAGCTTGGCAGACAGCTCCTTGGTCTTTTCTATTTCTGCTAACACTTCCTTACCTTGGCTGATGAAATACTGATGCAGCTTCTGTTCATAATCTTGGACATTTTCCACCTTAACCTCATCAAGATAACCGCCGGTCCCGGCGTATATGGAAACTACCTGCAGCGTCACTGTCAACGGTTCATACTGCGGCTGCTTCATAAGCTCGGATAAGCGCCGGCCGCGTTCGATCTGCTGGCGGGTAGCTTCATCAAGATCAGAACCAAACTGGGCAAAGGCTTCTAGCTCGCGATATTGGGCCAGTTCTAATCTCAGCTTACCGGCTACGTCTTTCATCGCCTTGATCTGAGCCTTGGAGCCGACACGGGATACTGATAGACCAATATTTAATGCCGGCCGGATACCTTTGTAAAATAGATCACTTTCTAAGAATATCTGACCATCAGTAATGGAAATAACATTGGTCGGAATATAAGCCGAGATATCGCCGGCTTGAGTTTCAATGATCGGCAGAGCGGTCAACGAGCCTCCGCCGTGATCCTGGCTCATTCGTGCCGCCCGTTCTAATAATCGGGAGTGGAGATAGAATACATCACCCGGATAGGCTTCACGGCCCGGTGGGCGCCGGAGTAAAAGTGAAATCTGTCGATAGGCCCAAGCGTGCTTGGACAAATCGTCAAAGACGATCAGGGCATCTTGTCCCTGCTCCATAAAGTATTCACCGATAGTACAGCCGGCATACGGGGCAATATATGATAAGGCCGCGGGATCGGAAGCACCGGCTACCACTATGATGGTATGGTCCATAGCGCCTCGTTTTTCAAATTCGGAAATAATCTTAGCTATCTTTGACTCCTTCTGACCGATGGCCACATATATACATATTAGGTTCTTGCCTTGCTGGTTGATGATCGTATCGATAGCTAAAGCCGTTTTGCCGGTCTGTCGATCACCAATGATAAGCTCGCGCTGACCACGACCGATGGGAATCATAGCGTCAATTGATTTGATACCGGTCTGAACGGGAGTATCGACCGATTTTCTAGTAATAACTCGGGGCGCGACTCTTTCAATTGGCATGGTCTGGTCGGTCTTGATCTCACCTTTATTATCAATTGGCTGGCCCAACGGATTCACTACCCGACCAACCATTTCCTGGCCCACCGGTACTTCCAGGATCTTGCCGGTGGATTTGACCTTGTCGCCTTCTTTGATCTTGGCCACCTCGCCCATAATCATGGCGCCAACAGTGTCTTCTTCCAGGTTCAGGGCCACGCCGAAGATACCACCAGGAAACTCCAGCATCTCTTGTGATTTGGCTTCGGCCAGTCCGGCAATGCGGGCAATACCATCGCCAACCTCTAGGACAGTGCCTACTTTTTCGGTAGTTACTTCTGACTTGAAGTCAGCAATTTCTTTCTTTAGTGTGTCGACAATATGATCTTTGGTTGTCATTTATATAATTAGTTAATTTATTTAGAAAATTTTTCTTGTAATTGTTTTAATTGGTTTTTAACGCTGCCATCCAGACGATAATCACCGTATTCGATCACCGCACCGCCGATTATGTCCTCGTCAACCTGCGGCTCCAATCTGACATCTTGATTTAGGACTTGCTTCAACGACTGGCGCACGTGCTCTACCGAATCAAGCTTATGGGCGGTCGTTAGATTTACCGCTACTACCTGATTCTGTTTATCATCATACTGGGTAAAGATATCAATTATTCGGTCAGTTAATTTTAACTGACGATTTCGGGCTAACTTTTTAAGTAAACCCTTAATTATCTTTCCCTGCTGACTAGCTTCGGCTTCATCTAGAGCGTGCCATAAGCTGATAGCATATTGTCTGGCTGATATCCTTCTCATTTTACTTTATTGATAGCTTTGTCAATTAATTCCTTATCGGCTTTAGTGTCTAATTTCTCCCGCAATATACTTTCACTGGCACCGATTACCATACTGCCTAGCTCCTCTTTAGCTTCACTGATCATATTATCCTTGGCTTGGGCAATTTCGGTGTGGGCATGGCCAACTATTTTCTCTACTTCAACCTTAGCTTTGACCGTCATTTCTTCTTTGATCTTCTCGCCGTCTACTTTGGCTTTGTTCATCAATTCTTGAGCTTCTTTTCGAGCCTGCCGCATGGTTTTCTCATGATTATCTTCTGAGGCTTTTAAATTCTGCCCTATCTGCTTGGCCTCTTTGAGGCTTTTATCAATCTTTGCACTGCGCTCGCGCATCATTTTGGTCAGCGGCTTATAGGCGAACTTGTATAAAATGAAGAGCAAGACAAAGAAATTGACAACTTGTGCTAGTAAAATTTTCCAATCGAGGCCTAGGCCTTCTATAAGTTCCATAATATTATTATCAGTTAATTATCTCTGCCCCGATAGCATCGGAGCAGTCCATAATCATCCGATTAGACGAACTTGATTATTAGGGCAACCACTAGGGCGTAGATAGCGATAGCTTCAGCAAAAGCAATAGCTAGAAGCATCGGTACCTGGATCTTTGAAGCAGCTTCAGGATTTCGGCCGATCGATTCCATCGCCTTAGCGGCCAGCTTACCGATTGCCAGGGCTGGTCCTAGACCACCGATAGCAATAGCGGCAGCAGCTGCTAAGAGTTTGATTGATTCCGTATCCATTGTTTCTCCTTTCTCGATTGTGCCTTACGACGGGATGGTGTGTTTAACGTCGGGCGTATCGAATTTCTTAATTAATTATCTAATGAGGCTCCTCGGCGGCAACTTTCATAAATACCAGTGTCAGCACGGCGAAGACAAATGCCTGTATCAGTCCAACAAACAACTCTAAAAAATAAAATGGCAGCGGTGCCAGATACGGCACCAGTGCTGTAATAACCACCAGTAATACTTCGCCAGCAAAAATATTTCCAAATAATCGGAATGAGAAAGAAATAAATTTCGCCAATTCGGAAATGAACTCTAAGAATCCAACAAAAGTGAATATCGGGTTCTTAAAATTCATGTACCGCTTTGAAAACTTCACTACGCCGATCAGCATTATGCCGACTACATTGGTAACGATCACTGATATGATAGCCAAGGCCAGGGTGACATTAATATCCGAGTTCACCGTACGGAATAGCGGCACAAATGTTTCATGACCATCATGCACTTCATTAAAACCGATCGAGCCAAAGCCTGGTAATAATCCGAGATAATTCGATACCAGGATAAACAAAAATATCGTCATCACCACCGGGAAGAACTTTTCCGTCTGCTTGCGGTTATTGGTGATCATGTCAGTAAGTTTAAGAAAATAACCAAGAATAATCTCGGCAAAGTTTTGCAATCCCCTGGGCACTAGTCGTACCTTCCGCCTGATGGCAAAAGCGAACACCACCAGCAACAGTACAGCTATCCATGAAACCAAAAGCGTATTCGTTATAGTGAACGATCCAATGTGCCATAGTGGTTCAGCTGCTAATGATATGTGCATTATTTATCTTTGTCCTTTTTTATTTCTTTATTGATTCGATTAATTATTTTATTGAATTTCCATACTAGTCCGATTGATGAGATCACCAACGACACTATTATGCCGGTCAGCAGTAACCAGGGAGATGTATTCAGTTGCTTATCCAATAATCGGCCACCCAATGCAAGTAAGACTAGTGGGACAACAATGGTATAACCCATCTCCCAGGCTATATTCAGCGCTTGCCAAAATGTCGATTTATTATTGTTTGATTCCATATATTTTGCTAAATGAACGGGTTTATCGGGGCTAAAAATAGACAATAAATTGCCCCTGCCATCAATAAATTTAATCTATCCTACACGAATATACCAGATAAATCAAGGGTCTGAAATTAATATTGGCTAACATTAGTGAATATTTCTATTTTGTAGTTTGTAAATAATGAGCTATGCTACTAGTATGATTGAAAAAACTAAAAAAGCCACTTTTGGCGCCGGCTGCTTTTGGGGAGTTGAGGACGCTTTTCGCAAGGTTCCCGGGATAATCGACGTCTTTGTCGGCTACAGTGGCGGCCATCATAAGGATCCAACCTACGAAATAGTCTGTGACAACAAGACCGGCCATACCGAGGTCGTCACTATCACCTATGACCCAAAAGAAGTTAGTTATGATAAGCTGTTAGAAGTGTTCTGGCATGAACACGATCCTACTCAGATCAATCGTCAAGGACCTGATGTCGGTGAGCAGTATCGTTCAGTGATTTTTTATCACACACCGGAGCAAAAGCAAGCGGCTGAAAAATCAAAAAATGCCTTAGCCAAATCTGATGAATATAAAAAGCCGATTGCTACGGCTATTGAACCAGCTAGTGATTTTTATAAGGCCGAGGAATATCACCAGCGATATTTTGAAAAGCATGGACGGGTATGAAAAAAACAATCCCCGGCTCGGACGTTATCAGCATTATAAGGGCCAGTATTACCAAGTAATCGGCTTGGCCCGCCATAGCGAGACCAGAGAAGAGCTGGTGATATACCAAGCTCTAGACGGCAAGCAAGAATTGTGGGCCCGGCCAAAAAAAATGTTTTTAGAACGAGTAATGGCCAACGGTCAAGAAGTACCGCGGTTTAAGTTAATCAATAAACCGTAGGGCTTCGCGTTCGCCCTCCGCTTTATTTTCATCCCAGTGGGTTAGATAGTCACCGCTGGCTTTGTCGTGGACGATCCATTTTTTGATCTCTGAACCTGCTGGTTTTTTAGTTGTGTCAGCTCCCTGCTCGGTTACTCGGTTATGTGCCAAAGTTACTACCACATCATATTCCTTACCTTTAAACTCGGCTCGTCGGTCCACATAAGACAACTGATCGTGCCACTGGCGGCCAACCTCAGCGCCGGCGGTTACCTTACCCTTTCTCTCGATCACTCGACCTTCACCATCCAGAGCGGTTTCTATTTCCCACTTATTTTCTTTTTCCAGACTTTCTCCGTATTCGGTTATTTTATTTTCCGCATCATTATATTCAAACCGCCGTTGTTGTCCCCAGTCTAGGTTCTTTTTATACAAATCATCTTCGCTCTTAAAGCCCAGCTTCTGCTCAAACAATGTCCGGCCCTTTTCGTCGTGGACATAGCGGTTTTCATTACCCCATTGCAGTTCACCAGTTTCTTTGGCAGCTTGATCCTTATAGCCTCTTTTACGCTCAAAAACTACTCGGCCTTCTTCATTTTTTCGCTGATCAATTAATCTCAATCCGTCCTGCTCTTCAGTGCGTTCAAGAGTCGGATCATTCTCAAAAAGATAACGCGCCTCAGCTTCAGCTTGGCGAAAGTTGCCGTCCTTATCAAACTCATCACTGGGGGGCCCTCCTTCGTTGGATTCTCTATTCATATTGATATGATTCCTTAATCGCATTTTCGTTGCTATTCAGTTAAATGTCAAATGAATAATTGACAAAATGGTAAAAAGTTGTTATTATATACAGGAAATAGAATAATTAACACAAAAATCATGACTAAGAAATTACTAGCCCTAGCTTTTATTGTCGCTATGGCTTTTTTGTTGATCACTCCGGTCAAGGCGCAAACCACCCTGCCCTATCCTGGCTTAACGCCTGATAGTCCTTATTATATTTTTGATAAGTGGGGAGAAAAGTTACAGGAGTGGCTAACTTTCGGCGCCCAAGCTAAAGCCCGATTACAGATCCACTTTGCCGCCGAACGGCTAGCCGAGATCAAGTCTATGCTTGATGAGAAAGGCGTTGAAGCACCGGGTATTGATGTCGCTCAAGAGAGGCTGGAAAGAAACTATGCTCGGGCTGCCGAGTTTCTAAACCGGGAAAACAACAAAGGCAATGATGTCAGTGATACTGCTAAGCAGATCGCTGAAGAATATAATGAACAAAAAGAAGCTCTTAAGCAAATATTTACCGAGCGCAAAGCAGAGCTTAAAGCAGAAAAGGAAAAAATAAAAGATCGGCTCAGAGCCTCTAAGCTGGCTGGTGATGCCAACTTAGTCAGCTCACTGGAAGCACAATTATTGGCCTTAGAAAATGATCTGGATATACTGGAACAGGAAAAAGAAGCTGCCTTAGCTCAATTTGAAGATGAAGGTCAGAAGATTGAACATGAGCAAAGCCCGATGCATGAAGCCGCTAGTGCTATCCGTAATGCCCAAAAAGATAAACGTGAAGCCCTCGCCGATGCTACTAAGGAAAGTGTTGATATCACCGACAGCTTATTCAGTGAAGTCGATATATTGATCGCTGACGCCGAAGCGGCCTATGAGCAAGGTGACTATGCGACAGCTACACGTTTAGCTAAAGTGGCCCGAGCTGCTATTGATCAGGTAGAAGAATATATTGATGACTTAGAAGATGCCAAAGAGGAAGAAGAAGAATTACAGGATGAAATGGACGAGCTGGATGAGGACAAAGAAGATGAATTAGAAGAGGCCAGTGACGATGAGGACCAGGAGATTGAAGAAGCCGCTAAGCAAGAGCAGGAAAGATTAGAGGAGGCACAGAGACAAGCCGAAGAACATAGGCTAGAGCACCAAGAGCGTCTTCGCGAGCAGGCTGAAGAAGAAGCCAATAGATTAGAAGAGGAGCGTCGCCGAGCCGAAGAAGGAACTGGCGAAGACCCAGAAGATGAAGAAGACGAACCAGAGGAAGAGGAAAGTAGCAGCTAAATAATTACAGCTTATTTAAAGCCCTCTATGATATAGGGGGCTTTTTGATAAAAATAAACCACCAGCTTGAAAAGCCGGTGGTGTGATTGTCCTAACGAACGATCATCTGGTCGCCGTAGGGCGAACAGGAGATGAGCTTGAAGCGCTGCTCAAGCAGTTCTTCCTTATACTGCACATAGAGTCGCGCCTCCTTCGGCAGATCACGCCGGTGCTTCATCTTCCGGCCTTGAGCGGGAGTAATCCGCCACGGCGGGAAGCCCGGACCGTAGATCGGACGTGCCTGACTGGCGTCAGTGATAGACGCCGACCAGGTTTTATAGACCGTCCCCTGGTACTCGTAGGCCTCGACGACCCGGATGAGTTCGTCTTCTGCAAAGCCATTGCCATAGCAGTCGATCTTCGTCAGCACCAGATGATGAGCGCTATTCAGACGTCGTGTCAGTCTGACATGCGGTGCCGAGAACCAGCCAATCCGGCGTGGTCGACCACTGGTTGTGCCATACTCACCAGTCGCCTCGCGGACGCAATTGCCAATGTCAACCGGCATCTCCCAGACAAAGTAACGCTCACCAACGAATGTAGTATACGCCTTCAGCACCATGTACCGTTGCTCACCCTTGGTTGGACCAATGCCGAGGCCAGCGTAAATACCACCAATCGTCGGATTTGATGATGTAACATTGGGATATGTTCCATGATCGATGTCGATCAGGGCTCCTTGTGCCCCTTCACCGAGCACTTTTTTATCCCGTTGCAGTGCATCATCAACTATATCAGAGATATCGACGATCATTGGCGCTAACTGAGGTAGGATTGCCAGCAGTGCCCTTCTTGTGCCCAAGGCTGTTATACGCTTCCTCTTAAGGTGCGCACCAACCTCGGCCTCGGCCACGATCAGCTGCTGCTTCAGACGTGGATACCACGTTTTCCAATCATTGAGCAGATCGCCGAAGCGAATACCGATGCGCAGCGCCTTGTCACTGTAAGCCGGGCCAATGCCCCGCTTGGTCGAGCCGATCTTGAGCCGGCCATCTTCGGTGACTGAGTCGCGGAGAATGTGATGCGGGAAAACGATATGCGCCCGCGGATCGATGCGAAACCGTTTGAAGACGTTTTTCGCTCCGGCCTTAGCACAAGCTTCCAGCTCGTCAAGCAGCTGCCATGGATCAATGACCATGGCCGCACCACACAGACAGATAACCTTAGGTTTGAAGATCCCAGCGTTCACCAGGTGCAGCTTGAACGGTTCGTTTCGGAAAATGACGGTGTGCCCGGCATTAGCCCCACCCTGATATCGAACGACATAGTCGGCATCTTGAGCAAGGTGATCGATAATCTTAGCTTTACCTTCATCGCCACCTGAACCACCCATCACATGCGTTATAGGCATAACAAAACCTCCAATTGTTTCCTAACGTTAAAGTTATTACACATAAAAAGAGCGGCATCCCTCCGCTTAAAACCTACTATAACGATATCGTATTTTTACTTCGGCAGCAAGCCCCAATCGTCGCCCCAAGTGTAAAACACCCAGAGAATTATCCCCGCTAATATAATCAACCAAAATATTTTGACGAAATTGTAACCCTTCTTCAGATTCTCTTTGATCGGATTGTGGTAAGGTTTGTCCGTCTGTAGTTGCCGGCGTATTTGTTTCCGATCAGTTAAACGTTCGTAGTCCTCAGTCTTCATCTGTCTGGTGGGGTTTATTTAACTGTTGTTGTTCAAAACCAATTTTATCTCCAGTTATTTTCAACACATCCTTATCAATTTTACCAAACTCAGTTGACGATTTCTCATACATACCAACTGACGTCGATAGATGTTTCCCAAGTTTCTGATGATACTCACTATAAGCTTTTAGATGCTTGCCCAACACTGAGATATTATCAACAATCTGTTTGGTGGATTCTTGTATTTTAAATGCATTCAAACCAACCATCAACGATTGTAAGGTGACATAAAAAGTAGTCGGCGATACTATATGTACACTTTTTTCATGAGTCGCGTATTCAAGCAGAGCACGAGTATTGGCTTTTATCGTACCCACTTTATTTATCAGCAGGTCATAATAAATACCCTCTGCCGGGATAAACATAAAGGCAAAATCTAAAGTTCCTTCTTGCGGTCTTATGTATTTGGCAGTTTCATCTATCCGGTTTTTTAAGTCACGTTTAAATAATTCTTCAAGTTTTTTTCGTTCAGTTTCATCACTCTCTTCGGCGATTCGATTATAATTCTCCAACGAAAACTTAGAATCTATTGGGATCAATTTGTCACCAAAAATTAACACGGCATCTACAATCAAGCCATCATTAAATTTATATTGTAACTTATACTGGCCCGGTTGGAATGCTTTTTTTAATAAAGTACCTAAATAATACTCACCTAGAACTCCTCTTTGCTTTGGATTTTTTAGTATCTCTTGAAGTTTTTGCAACTGCTCTGAGTATTGTAATACCTGTTTATTTGTATTTCCTAATTCGGTTAACTTTTCAGTAACACTTTGAACTATTTCAACACTTTTTGATAATTGTGATTCTTGGACACGGCTTGTTTCCGAAAGTTTTCGATCAAGGGTTTTATTAATCTCTGGCAGTTGTTCTAGCTGTCCTTGAATACGTGCAATTTCTTTCTCTACACCATCATTATGCTTGTCATCACCCTTTTTACGTAATTCCAAGATCACCCAGATCAACAAGATAATGACGAATACCAGTCCAATAAGTAGTGCCGTTTGCATATATATTATTAATTAAGAATCTTCCTGGGCGTTAGCATTATAAATACCGCTGCCAGCAGTGACAAGCAGCCCATAAATATAAACAATGATTCAAATCCGGAAACTTTGGCAATGGTGGCGCCAATTATAGCACCGACTCCGGTGACGATATAGTTCATTGATTCCCATATCCCCCATTCATAAGTTTTGTTGCCACGGGAAAGGTGTTTAGAATAAAGTCCGTCATATACTGGTATATACATCGCTTCTCCTAGACCGATTATTATCTGCACTAAAAATAATGTAAAGATCGAGTGAACAAATATATAACCAAAGAAGCCAGTGGCCATTATTAGATAGCCCGCTACCAGGAATTTTTCTTTATGTTTATGCTTATTTTCTACCTTACTTAATATATAAACCGTCACTCCAGCCGCCATGGCGTATATCGCCCAGGCCCAGCCGGCATCAAGGATGTCACCGCCGATATCGGTAACAAACAAAGCGTAAATAGGACCAAGCATAAAACCGGCCAACAGCACCATGGCATTGGTGATCAGCAATATTTTCAGAGCAGCATCAATCTTGCGGTGATGGAATAGTCGATAAAATTTCATCTTAATTTAATTTAAACAGTTCTATGGCGTTTTGGGAAGTCGTTTCTATCACTTCGGTCTTGTCTAGTCCTTTGAGCTCAGCTATTTTGCTGGCTACCTGCTCGACATATATTGGCTCATTGCGGTGTCCACGGTGCGGTACCGGAGCCAGGTAGGGTGAATCTGTTTCGATCAATAATTTTTCCAGTGGAATATTTTCGGCTACTTGAGCAACGGTGCCGGGATTTTTAAAAGTAACAATTCCGGTCAGGCCGACATAAAATCCCAGGTCAACAAACTGCTGAGCTTGTTCTACTGTCCCGATGAAGCAGTGGATCACGCCGGGGGGGTGCGATTTGGCTCCCATATCCCTGATCATCGCCAGCAGATCATCATAAGCATCACGGCAATGCAAGATCAGGGGTAGATTTTGACTGGCGGCTATAGCCCAGTGGTCAGCAAATACACTGCGCTGTCTCTTTTTGTATTCATCTATCGGGGTATCAGCCGGCAAGCGGTAATAATCAAGGCCGGTTTCTCCCAGGGCGACAACTTTGTCACCAGCAGCTAGTTTCTGATAAATCGTAATATCAAATTGGTGCTTGGTTACGTGAGTCGGGTGTAGGCCAACGGCGGCGTAGACATTATCAAAATCCTGAGCTAGTTTGACCGCTCGCTGACTGGTCTCTAATTGGGAGCCGACTACCACAACTTTCATTCCCCGCTTCTGTGTACGGGCAATTACTTCCTGGTAATCGTCGGTAAAATCTTTAAAATTAAGGTGACAGTGCGAATCAACCAGCATTGATTACCCGCTCTTTGAACTGATCCACTACATCCGGCAACAGCGGAGCCAGCCAGCCCACCGAGCCCATCAACACCCCGACAAACTGTGAATTATTAATTGGGTTCTCAAAAACCGTCCCGGCGGCAAATGGCTCAGCAAAGGTCAGCACCAGTCCCAGAAACAATATACCTTCTATTAATCCCAAGACTGCTCCACCCAGGCGATTGAGCATCTTCATGCCCGGCACAATAGCAATCAGACGAAAAGATCGGTCAATAATCATTGCCACGATGCCGATAGCTTTAGAAATAATCAAAAACAAGATAAAAAACGACAGAATATTGGCAGCATTCTCATTATTACCAACCAATGGCATTAAGGTACCGGCAAAACCCTCATACCACAAACCAGCCAGCCAGGCACCGACAATCAGGCCTATTATAGAACCACCGACTTGTATCAAACCAGTGCCAAAACCTAACCAGACATAACCGGCTAAAACTACCAATATTACTAGGTCAAATAGGCTCATACGTGTATTTTAGCACTTATTGACATATGCCAGCAATGTCATAAGCTTACACCATCTAAATCAGCTGTTGTTCATTTCACTTCACCGATTTGGCGAAAGGACGCTAATGAGCAGTGAACAGGATGTTGCCATTCTCACCGGCGCCTGGCAGCCTTTGGCTACCGATCTCTACATGTCCCATTGCACGGGTGATCAGACCGCTATCGACACGGTCGTTGAGCGTTTCTCAACTCTTGTCCTCACCTACGCGGTACAACTTTACCGCCCGACAGAAGTTGCCGGTGCGCTGGCAAACATTGCCTCCGAGCAAACGGTCGCCATGACCGTTCCACCATCTTCCACTGACTACCGCGTGTTAAAGGCCCGATCGCAAACCTCTCGGGTGTTGCTGGACCTGCTTGAATGTGTGGTCCAAAACCATATTCTGGCCAAGTCCAGTAAAAAAACCGCCGCCACTCAAGCTCCTGCCGCCGACGACAGATCGGTCGAAATGGCCACCTAGATCACGGCCGCCCCCAGGCTGGTCCTAATTCAGGGCCAGTTTTATTTTGGTGAATACAGTTCGGCGTAAGTTTCAGCGATGAAGTAAGTGTAGCCCAATTTAGCCAATTCTTCCTTGGCCGCTACTACCCGGTCGCGTTGTCGGTCATACACTTCAATAAATAAATCACTGACATCATCCAAGCGATCAAAGGCTACTTCAATATTTTGGTCGGACCATTTAAATACTTCCTTGTGCCTTTTTATGACCTTGGCCACTCCGCTGGACAGCATTTGGTTGGCCTCCTGATCAGATAATTCACGGCCAGTTAAAACAAAGACCTGGCCGTCATACTCCACCTGATAATGTTTTGACTTACCGTTAAAGACTTTCAACTTTTCTTTTAAGTCGCCAGCACGAAGAAAAAAATCTGTATCGCTGTACTTTTTATAAGGCCGCAAATCAAGCTGGGCGATTATTTGCTCTTGCTGCTCGGGTTCTATCTTTATTTTTACTTCGTATAAAGTAGACATTATCTAAATTTTCTAATTATTTCTTGTTTCTGGCGCCTGGCCGCCAGCTCACCCTTGTGAATAATGTCCTTGAACTTCTTGGCGCTTTCGATCATATGATAACTATGAACTTGGGGCTGGATAAGTATATACTGGTCATCCTTTAATTTCTTTAATCTCATTTTTGTCATTTCCGCCTGCATCATCTTGAGCGTGGTTTCCAATAAATTTACCCGGCCCAGCATATTCTCGCTGCGTAAGCGGTAAAACGGCGAAACATTAACAATAATATAGCGCTTAATATCAGCCGGCAGGATAGAAAATGGATGCTGGTTAAGCATACCGCCATCAACATAATAATGGCCGCGTATCTTAGCCGGAGTTAATATACCCGGTATGGCCATACTGGCTCGGATGGCGGTAAATATATTACCAGTGCTAAAAACTTCCTCTCGGCCTTGAGTAATATTTACCGCATTTATATACAAGGGAATTTTTAAATGGGCAAATTGTTTAATTTGTAAATAATTTTCCACTCGTTTTTTAAATTTTGAAATGTCATGTATAGCAAAGCGGCGGAGCGAGAAATTAAAATCCATATAAATACGCTTTTGTAAAGCAAATTCTTCCATTTTCTCAGTACTGATACCGGCCGCATAAAAAGCACCCACCAAGGCGCCGATACTGGTGCCTGCAATAGCGCTGATCTTGATATTTAATTTATCTAATACTCGGAGTACGCCAATATGGGCCAGCCCCCTGGTGCCGCCACCGCTTAAAACCAAACCTATTTTAGACATAATTTAGTATTATTTTCATTACCTTGAGGCCACCGATTGCATTATCATCCAGATCATAAACATCAAAGCCACAACTAGACCATAGGCTGATATGTTTCTTCCCCGTTTATCTTTACTATTTACCAATCCAACAATACTAAAAGGTATAATCGCCATGGCCGGAAAGATAAAAAACGGTTCGGCTACAT
>JBHPGJ010000019.1:0-11946 GCA_042570545.1 Patescibacteria group bacterium
AAGCGAAAATCAATACATAAGTAATTTTGATAAAAAAGATATAATTTTTCAGAAAGCTTCTCCTTTTGGCCTGGTTACCGTACGAAAAAACGGTGAAAATGACAGTCGATTTGACAGGACGTTATCAATTGATGATCGGGATCAATGTACCCTAAATGGTAATGAAACTGAACGTTTGATAGCTGATGGTGCTCTGGCGTATTTACCGACAGGCAGGAAAGTATTAAGTATTGGTCTGGGTTGCAGCTTCACGCTGGAAAGAATATTAGATTACCAGCCCAGCCAAGTAACGGTGGCAGAGATTAATCCGGTCGTAGCCGAAGCGGCTAAATATTTTCAGACACTAACTGATGGAGCTATTTACGATGACCGGGTAAAAATTAATATAATTGATGGAGCTGAACTATTGAGAACTACCAGCGAAAAATATGACACAATTATTATTGACATTGAGAATCCGACCGTAGCTCATTCTTCTCTCCTGTACACAGTTGAATATTTGCGTTATGCCAAAGAACACTTAAATGAAGGTGGCCGGGTAGCCTTGTGGGGTTATAATTCCGTCGATCAACGTTATTTAAAAAGTCTGGTAGCGACCTTCGAAGAGGTATTTGATAATGTAATCTTCAGTCATGATGGTATTTATTTATTTGTAGCCAGCGACAGCGAGCTAGACAGCAGCATTATTGATCGAAACAACGTTTACGATAAGCTTAAAAAGGATTTAGAAAGCATTGATATGGTGCCGCCAAATACAATTGACCAGCCAACTTTAGAAGCTTACTATCGGTTATCATAATGGATTTTATTATCTTGGGACTGATCTTTTTTGGCACTGGTCTGTTGGCCATTATTTTTATTAATTACGTACCCCAGACCGAAGAATTACGCCAGCGTCTGCCAAATCGCATATCTTGGGCCGGATTGGTTCTAGCTGCCGTTATTGGCTACTGGTTGTGGTATATTTTTTCTCGCAGTGATGGGTTTAGAACAGTGGTCTATATATTTACTTTATTAATTGGATTGCTAGTTTTTGAATCAATATTTTTATTAATAATTCGCTGGATCAAATCAAATCTTTTAGCTTTGATTATCGGCCTAGCCGCCGCCAACGGGCTTGTCTATCTATACCTTGAAATGCCCACGTTCTTTCTGAGAAATATTATTATAATAGTAGCTACCTTAGGGGCCACCACCTTGCTGATAAGATTAAATCTTTTGCGAACTAAGTTCTTGTTTGTAGTTGCCGCTTTGTGGACCATATATGACGTGCTGGTGTCGCTTTATTTCTATCCTCGTGTATTTGTTCCGGTGACAGCACCCCGACCAGATCTTTTTTATGCCCCGGTACTTATTGGCAGTACCAGCTTAGGTAGCGGTGATTTTATTTTTCTTGTCCTATTTGCCTTAGTTATGTTGAGGGATTTTGGTCGATTGCCGGCATTGGTTTTAGTGGCGGCTGAAGCCCTGGGCTTGTTGGTTACCGGTTTATTTATTACCAGCACTGATACCATAGTGCCATTCTTATTGGTAATGGTACCAATTTTCTTTGCTGTTTATTATTTTGTATATTTAAAGAGACAAAAGTGGCAACTAAGTAATAAATAATATGTCGACTAACACCAAATTAATAACCAAGCGGATAGTTAAACTGCCAAAACGAAGACCAAATTCCCGCAAGGGAGATAATGGCAGAGTTTTAATAATTGGCGGTTCACCGGGATATATCGGCGCACCAGCCCTAGCCGGGATAGCGGCTATGCGATCGGGGGCTGATAGTGTTATTGTAGCCGCTCCAGAAAAGGTAGCTTGGGCGGTCAACACATTGTCAGCTGATTTGATGACCAGAAAATTACCTGGACCAAGACTAACAATAAAGCATTATAATCTAATAAAACCACTATTAAAAAAAACCGACTGCCTACTGATTGGTAGCGGAATAGCAGAAAGATCAGAATCATTGTCATTAATAAAAAAAATTACTCAAGAATATACGGGCTATAAGATTTTGGATGCTGCCGCGCTCGTATCTTTTTCTAAAGCCAAGCTGAAACAAGCTATTCTGACGCCAAATTTCAGAGAATATACCCGGCTAAAAAAATATTGCCAACTACAATCAATTATTGAGCGAGGTAATATTGTAATTAAAAAAGGTCCCAAAGCCAAGATTTATAGCCACCGGGGTGTTTACGAAAATAAAACAGGCAATGCTGGCTTGACCAAAGCCGGTACCGGTGACGTTCTGGCTGGTTTAACAGCCGGATATTTAGCACAATCTCATGATCTATTACAATCGGCTATAAATGCCGTGTATTATCTTGGCCAGCTGGCTGAAGTACTAAGAAATCAGAAAAAGGGATACACATTTTTAGCGTCTGATTTAGCCGAAGAACTAAAAAGGTTAAAAAATAATTTTTAAAAAAGAATAATTTTTGCTATATTTACTACATCATGTTTGCTAACATTTTTCCGGCCACATTTTGGGACAAGATAATACTAGGTAATACCGTTGATTCATATGTAACAGCAATTTTACTGCTGTTTATACTAATTATAGTATTTAAAATATTCCAGAACATATTACTAAGCCGGCTAAAAGCGGCTGCTGAAAAAACGGCCACCGAAATAGATGATATATTTATTCATATTGTTGATAAGATCAAGCCGCCTTTTTATACTTTTGTTGCTTTTTACTTTGCCATAAAATATCTAACAATTCATGGCGCTATCCAGAAGCTCATTGATGTAATATTAATATTCTGGGTGGTCTATCAAGCCATTGATGCTATTCAGATACTTATCAACTTTGTTGTTTTCAAAAAGCTCAGAAAAGAAAAAGACGAAGATAAGACAGCCGTACAGGTTATCGGCTTTATAATAAAGATAGTTTTATGGTCGATCGGACTGCTGTTTGTATTATCAAACTTAGGAGTTGATGTAACCTCGTTAATCGCCGGCCTGGGCATTGGCGGAGTGGCTATTGCTTTAGCCCTACAAAATATACTGGCAGATTTATTCAGCTATTTTGCCATTCACTTTGATAAACCGTTTAAAGTGGGTGATTTTATTGTCATTGGTGATAAACGAGGTACGGTTGAAAAAATTGGTATCAAGACTACCCGGCTGCGCTCAATGCAGGGAGAAGAGCTGATTATTTCTAATAAAGAAATGACTTCAGCTCAAATACAGAATTTCAAGAACATGGAAGAACGGCGGATAGTTATGAATTTTGGTGTAACCTATGAAACGCCATCAAAAAAACTGGAAACTATTCCCAACCTGGTCAAGGATGTGATTGATAGTGTACCCAAGACGCGCCTAGATCGTATTCACTTTAAATCATTTGGTGATTCGGCTTTGGATTTTGAAGTTGTATTTTACTTTGATTCCACTGAATATGTTGACTATATGGATGCTCAACAGGAGATAAATTTCCGGCTCAAACGTGACTTTGAACGGGCCAAGATCGACATGGCCTACCCGACACAAACGCTATATCTGAAAAAATAACTTAAAACAGTTAGCTATGAGTTTTATTAGTAACTGTTGATTAATATTGATTTGTGATTTCTATTCTCGTCGGGTAGTAGTATCAACGCCAGAAACCTCAGGAATGCCCTCGCCGGCCGCCGCACCGGGTTTTTCGTGATTAGTAGTGGCAATTTCATCAGCTGGTCCTCCCATGCGTCTGACGGCGTATACTAGAGGAATTACTAAAACAGTAGCCGCACCGCCAACAACAAATCCGGCTGGTATGGACTGTACGCGTGAAATATAACCCAGACCCGATTGACCCAAGACACTACCGCCGCTGCCGATCATAGAATCAAAGGAAATCACGCTGGCACGTTGCTCTGATGGTATTATCTTATGCAAATAGCCTTGTTTTATAGGTCCCAGTACTCCCATAGTGGTGGTACCAAGTAAGAAAATTGGCACGACGATCCAAAATGAATTGAAAACCCCGGTTAATATCATGGTGACGGTAAAAATAATTGCCGACCAAAGTAAATAGGTAGTACGACGACCAGGACGTTTGGTTATTTTGTTAACCAATACATTGCCGGCTATCGTTGTTAGAGATACTAAAGCAGCAATAATGCCCGCTACCCATATCAACTCGGGATTTTCTAGAAGTTCGAGAAAATAAGGCTGCCAGGCGTAGAATCCCCAGAACATAAATCCCGAGAAGAGAAATGAGGTCATCATTAACAAACGCACCGGCCTTACCCGCCAGCCGAATCTGATGCTGGCTTGGGCAATTTTACTCATTTCACGCGGGATTTCTTTAAATACCAATGTTCGTGGTTTATAACCCAGGTCTTTCATAAAGAAGAAGGCAAATATAAATAAGCCGGCTAATAGTATGGCCCGAGCCACAAACGGCCAGGCTAGGTCAAGCGTCCCGAGTAATCCACCGCTGATTGTGCCAATGAGCATAGCAATGCCGGAAACAATCGAGCCTTTAGCAAATATATTGTCAAAATCACCCTTGTACTTGGTAGCCTTTAGGGCATCTACTACCCAAGCCTCCACGGCACCGGAATAAAATGTATAGCCAATCCCTAAAACGACGGACATAATGCCAAACCATAAAAGACCGCCACCGTACCAGTATACGCCAACATAACCAAGAGTACCGATCATGATGGTGATGACACTGAGTAGAAATGATATTCTTCTACCGCGTGTGTCTGCCAGCACGCCAGTGGGTATTTCAAACAAAGCCATACTGGCCGTAAAAATGGCGTTGGCAATAAAAGTTTCAAAGATATCAAGGCCGGCACCTAAAAGGAATAGAGTATTCACTCCCCAGATCAATGAAGCCGATAAAGTAAAAAGCCCGGCTATGACCATGTAGTTTCTGGTAACACGGGCTGGTGTTTCACTAATGTTTTGGACGCTCTCAGGCGCTCGCTGATCGTTCATGGACGTATTATATACTGGATCTGAATATCCGCAAAATGTGTTAATATAATTTCATGAAGTATAAGATACCCTATAAAAAAACTGATAAATTCAAATTGCCAGTACTTAGCATTGGTACCTGGGAAATGGGTGGTCGTTATAGTGCTGATTCTTCTCATAACGACAATCAAGATATTCAGGCCATAAAACGGGCCCTGGAGTTGGGAATAACACACATTGATACGGCTGAAATCTATGCCAATGGCCACGCCGAGGAGCTAGTAGCTGAAGCGATCAAGGAATATAACCGATCAGATTTATTTATTACTAGTAAAGTGCCGGCACCGCATCAAGGTTATGATGATCTTATAAAGTCAGCTCAGGCCAGTATAAAAAGATTGAATACCAATTATATTGATTTATATTTATTGCACAGTCCCTCAGCTGTACCGTTAAAAGAAAGCATGAAAGCCATGGATACGTTAGTAGAGAATGAACTGATTAAACATTATGGCGTAAGTAATTTTATCATTTCTGATTTAGAAGAAGCTCTGAGTCATTCAAAATATGGAGTAGTAAATAATCAGATTCACGTTAGTCTAACAGCCCGAGCTTATGAAGAAAAGGGTGTATTAGAGTTTTGTACCAAGCATAATATCCTCGTCAGTGCTTTTCGTCCACTTGATAAGGGCAAGTTGCCCAATGCCTCTGATAAGCTTATGGAAGAGATGAAGGAAAAATACAGCCGCCCAGCGTCGCAAATAGCGTTACGCTGGATCATACAGCAGCCAAATATGGTGGCCATATTCAAAGCGGCACAAATCGATCATCTCGAGGAAGATCTTGGCGCTCTTGAATGGAAATTAGATAAATCCGATGTCAGGATATTAACTGATGAATACCCAACAGGTAAAACTTTCATTTATAATTAAAATATCATCGATCATACCAATAAATCATTATGGAAAATATTATGAACTTTACTGTCTCAACAAAAGGTCATTATGATTTTATTGATATTACCGATCAGGTAAACCAAATAATATCAAAATCGGGGATTAAAGAGGGCATAGCGTTGGTATTTGTATCCGGTTCGACGGCTGCAATTACTACCATGGAATATGAAGAGGGTATTGAGCAAGATCTGATGGATTTGTTTGAAAAGTGGGCGCCGGAAGAAGCTGATTACAAGCATCACCAAAAATGGGGCGATCATAATGGTGCGGCCCATATTAAATCAGCGATTATTGGCACTGATCAATCAGTTCCAGTGATCCGGGGTAAGCTGGCTCTTGGGACTTGGCAGCAGGTCGTCATGATTGATTTTGATGAAAAACCGCGTCAGCGAGATATTCAAGTTAAGATTATACCAGATAAATCGTAAGAATTAATACTATTATTGACACCTTTTTATAGCATGTTATACTGCTTCTCAAACACCTACTATGATACAACAATTTATTGCTATTGCTATTCAAGTTATTAAAGACTGGTACACCAAGCTGTAGCTCAAGCTGCATCAATAACAACTGCAACTGGCCGACCGGGCCGGTTTTTTGTTTGACAATTTTATATTTTTCTATAGACTGTCTAGGGCGTCCTTCAAGACCGCTATTAAATAGACATCTGTAACCACAGTTTGGTGCGATAGTGCGGCGGCACGAGACAGGGTCCTTATTCCGCTTTAGTCGGTTGGACCCTGTATTTTTTATCTTGACTTTCGGTTTTTCTTCGGGTATAATGATAATGGATAATTAGCATTATTTCCATGCATGAAAAGATAGACGAGCCGATAGATGTCATCGTGTCTTTTTCCGGCACCAAGGTAAAACCAATAGTATTCCGCCGGCAAGGACGTGAGTATCGTATCGAAAAAGTTAATATGGTCTATACCAGCCCGGAGGACGGGACGAAGGTTTATTATTTTTCTGTTTCTGATCATGGACATTATTACAATATTCGTTTTGATCCCGCTACCCTGAAGTGGCGGCTGAAGGAGGTGTATTGGGAGTGATGGCAAAAGACCCCCGCATTGTTCTGCACATAGATATGAACTCCTATTTTGCCTCGGTGGAACAACAGGCCAATCCTTTTTTGCGCGGCAAGGCCTTGGGTGTGTGTGCTTATTTGTCTCCACGGGGTTGTATTATTGCCTCCTCGGTTGAGGCTAAGGAAGTTGGTGTAACTGTCGGCATGCGGGTGTTTGAAGCCCAGCAGATTCACCCACAAATCGTGCTAGTCGAAAACGACACCGCTAAATACCGCTCTACAACGCGGGCGATATTTTCGATCCTTCAAAACTATGCCAACGAGCTTGAACCCTACAGTATAGATGAAGCCTTTCTTGATCTGACTGGGCAGGTGAATGACCTCTCTCAAGCTAAAAGCATAGCCCAGGAGATACAGGATCGCATAAAAGACGAGGTGGGAGAATGGCTGTGCTCCTCGATTGGCATATCCTCTACCCGCTGGTTGGCTAAGTTTGCTTCTGATATTACTGATAATGATAATATATTGATCTTAAAAAAAGAGGACCTGCCGGCGATATATGATTCTGTTGAGCTGACTGATGCTTGGGGCATAAATACCGCCCTAGAACAAAGGCTTAACCATTTGGGCATCAAGAACCTCAATAATCTGAAAGATTATCCGCCCTCTAATCTGATGCAGTCAATGGGTAAGATGGGCTACTATCTTTGGGCCAACGTGAATGGCATTGAGCTGGGTGGCGTCAATAAGCCACCGGCACCAAAGACGATCGGTCACTCATATTCTTTACCCAAGCGAACGACCGACCGCGGTTATCACCAAAATATTCTAATGAAGCTGTGCGAGCGGGTAGGCCGGCGCATGCGCACTAACGGTCTGGAGGCGAGGGGTATCTCGCTTTATGTCGGCAGGCGCGGAGCTGACGGTTTCCATAAAAGCCGACGAGTGTTCCATGTTCTTTATGACGGCTGGGAAATATACTCAGCAGCCAATAAAATATTTAAAGAGGCGTCAGGAAAATATTCTGTAACCATGCTAGCGGTAGCGGTATTTCGCCTGCAACCCTATTCTGGACAGCTGGAATTATTCCAACGCCGTCGCGAACCGCGCCGGCTAGTTAAGGCCATGGACAAGGTGAATAGTAAATATGGCGAGTTTACGGTAATCCGCGGTCGTATGTGGGATACGGGCGATAACGCTAAAGAAAGAGTGGGTTATAGGAAGACCGTCTCAATGAGAGATTTATTTAAACCACCTGAGCTAGAAATAAAGAACGAAGAGTAATCCTGATAAAAATATTGTTTGGAAAGTATTTTTAGTTTTATTTTTTCGGTTTTTCAGTTAAAATCATACTATGAGAACCGAGCTACGACCCAAGCCGTGGATGCCCATTGTAATAGTGCTTAGCGGACTGCTGCTTTTGGTAATATTAAGCACAGCATATTATTATTTTGCTTTACCCCAGAGCGTTAAAGCTGTTTCAACTGACAGTGAAAGTTTAATACCGTTTGATAGTGCTATTCGGGTTGATTTTAACCGTCCGCTGAACCGTAAGGAATTTTCTCCCACCATAACTCCAGCCGTGGCCGGCAGTTGGCGGTTTACTAATATGCTAATTGGTAAACATTTTGCCCGCTCGGCATATTTTGTACCAGAAACAATTTTACAGCCAGATACCACCTATACTATCAGTCTTGATGGTATTAATAATGTACTTAAGATTGGCAGTAATAAAACGCATAATTTTACCCTCACGACCGAAAGCTTGCCCGAAGTAGTCAGTACCCAGCCCGCCAACGGAGCTGACAGTATAACAACCATTTCACAAATAACATTTCAACTGGACAAGCGAATAACCCCAGCTACTGAATGGCGGTTATTAGCTGAGCCGGCTATTGAGCATCAGCTGATAACAGCCGGCAGTACTATAAATATAATACCCAAGAAACAATTACGACAAGGCACTGAATACAAATGGCAACTAGAAAGATCGTTAGTTGGGCATAGCCGTACTACCGGTGAGATTGTTGAACGTCACACCGGTGAAATTATTAATCGCGGGGATTTTAAAGTTTTACCGCCACCAAATATTGCCGACATCTCACCCAGCGGTGATAAAGTATTGACCAGCAAGCAAATTGTAATCACCTTTGACCGGCAGATGGACACAGCATCAGTCGAGACCGGACTTACCATTGAACCGGAAACCGCCGGCGTAATTGAGTGGGACGATACTCAGACCGAAATGTCTTTCAAGCCGACCAATGGTTTGGCTTTTGATACCAATTATAATGTCAAAGTTGCTGCCGGTACCAAAGATCTACGGGCCGGATTTCTGGATGAGGAGGTCAGTTATGATTTTAAGACAATCGGTCCGGTTAAAGTTCTGGCTTTCAGTCCGGCTGATGGTGTCGGTGGTGTTACTATCGGCAGCACTATCCGAGCTGGTTTTGATCAAGATATTGATAAAAATTCAGCTGAGACTAAATTTATAATATCGCCAAATGTAAGTGGTACATTTTCCTGGGATGGACGAACAATAGTATTTGATCCCAGTCAAGCGCTGGCTTTTGATACCACCTATACTGTTTCGTTGGCATCGGGGATTGCCAGCATAAACGGTCAGCCGTCGAAGGAAGATTTTAGCGCTCATTTTACTACCCAACCAGAAACTACCATGCTGAACATTGCTTTAGATTACCAAGATAAGCCATTATCGTGTGAAGCAGCAGCTCTGAAAATGGCTCTGAGTTATAAAGGAGTGGCAGTCAGTGAAACTGATATTATGAATATCATCGGTATTGATATGTCACCGCGGCAAGGCGATACTTGGAATGATCCAAATGAAATATTTGTTGGAGATATTAATGGTCGGCAAAATTCAACCGGCTACGGCGTACATTGGGCACCGATTGGTAAGGCAGCAAATAATTGGCGTCCGAGTGAAGTATTTACCAACTGGTCGACCGAACAGATATTACTCGAAGTAGCCGCTGGCCATCCGGTGATTATCTGGGGGATATATCCAGGTGGCTATTATGATCCCTGGTCTACGGCCGAAGGCAAACAAATAAATGCCTGGAAAGGAGAACATACCAGGACCATCATCGGCTTTGTCGGCTCGCCTAGTAATCCGGGGCAGATTATTCTTAATGACCCCATTAGCGGTCGGGAGTACTGGAGTCGACAAACATTTGAAAATAATATTTCAACTTTTAATAATAGCGGAGTAGTAATCCGTTAAAATTGACCACCCTTGACAGAAATGTAATTTTGTTATAACTTTCGCCAGTTATGGACTACCAACAACGACGCCCAAGAAAAGGCTTAGCAATAATATTAATAATTACCGGTATAATACTGGTCGGTTGGTTTTACCGAGCACCTATTAAGGATTGGTGGGAGCGACGAGATATTGAACCAGTGCCGGAAGCGGTCGACAAGGATATGGCAGTCAAGCCAGACGATATCTTAGATAACATTGGGCCGGTCAATGCTAATATTAAAGTTGAAGAACCCGAACCGGAACCCGAAGCCCTGCCAGTTGAATATAATTTGGCCATGTCATTTACTACTCAAGCGCCACATGCCAATTGGAATTTACCATATCAGGAAGCCTGCGAAGAAGCCTCTGTTGCTATGGTGCACTACTATTGGAGTGATCAGGAATTTAATTCACCCGAACTAGCTGATGATGAATTATTAATGCTGGTTGATTTTCAGACCAAAACTTACGGTGATTACAAAGACACCACGGCCGAAGAGACAGCTCGATTAATTCGTGATTATTATGAATATGAAAATGTTGATGTGATTAAAGACCCCACCGTTGAGCAGATCAAAAGAGAAGTAGCCGACGGCTACCCAGTCATCGTGCCAGCTTACGGTAAAACATTAGAGAATCCAAATTTCAGAAGTGGTGGCCCGTTATATCACATGCTGGTAATTAAGGGTTATACCGCAGACACTTTTATTACTAATGACCCAGGTACACGCAAAGGTGCCGATTTCATATATTCCATAAATAATATCATGGAATCAATGGGCGATTGGAATGACGGCGATCCGGCCAATGGTGATAAGGTAGTTATCGTTGTTAGAAATCAGTAGCGTATTAGCCATAAGGTAAAATAACCGCGGTCAAATTGACTGCCGGCGATTTTATGGTATACTAATCGCGTTTTTACTTGTAAAATCTGGAAATTTAATGCCAAAAAATAAACCGGTAATCGCGTTCTTTCAACAATCATTTGAACAATGGGAGAAGGATTTTTTAGCTGTTAATTTACCTGCCTTTAGAATAAATACCTATAACATGCCCCTGACCAGCAAGACCGCACCAGTGGCAAAAGATGCCGAGGTCGTTGGTGTGTTCATTGATTCTAGGATCACCAAAAACTTAGTTAAACTTCTGCCCCGAGTTAAATTAATAGCCACTATGTCTACTGGCTATGATCATATTGACCTGGTCAGCTGTGGTCGTAGTAAGATAAAAGTAGTTAACGTTCCCCATTATGGTACTAACACAGTAGCCGAGCACACTTTTGCCCTTATTTTAAATTTAAGTCGAAAGATATACGTATCCCGAGAAAGGACCATACGGGGAGATTTTCGACTTGATGGACTGCGTGGTTTTGATCTGAGAGACAAGACAATTGGCATTGTTGGTTTTGGCAATATCGGTCAACACGTAGCCCGCATAGCTCACGGTTTTGATATGAACATAGTTGCCTATGATCCGCATCCGCGACAGAAAGCTAAAACAGCCAGAAAGTACAACGTCAAATTTAGTACGGTCAAAAAGTTAGTTAAGGAAGCAGATATTGTTACTCTACACGCTCCTTACACAAAAGCTACTCACCACTTGATTGACAGCCAGATGTTCAAATCAATGAAAAAGAACGCCCTGCTCATAAATACTGCCCGTGGCGGGCTGATCAAAACTTCAGCCTTGGTCCAGGCCTTACAACGTGGGCAGATTGGCGGTGCCGGACTAGACGTACTAGAAGAAGAACAGGCCGTAAAAGAAGAAAAGAATCTACTGTCAAC
>JBHPGJ010000020.1:0-9295 GCA_042570545.1 Patescibacteria group bacterium
ACAGCTGATCCGGGAAGTATTGAGAATAGAGTCGGGCCAATGGTTGGTAGGCCAACTTTAAATTCGATTGGTGCCGATCGGCGACCTCGGAAACCGGTATCGTCGGCAGCTTGGACTTGTAAAGTATGCTGACCCAATGTTAGGTCTTCTGCTAGAGTGTGACTAAAGTAACCAGTACCTGAGGAATGATTGTCAGCAACAACTGTGGCTACCCACTGACGGTCAATATATAATCTAACAACGTGGCCACTGCGGGCAAAGCCGGAGATAGTTGGTGTCTGATCAATTACAAATTCGTTCTCAGTTGGTTCAATTATAGTGGGTATGGGTACATAAGGTGGTGAAGTGGTTTGGAAAGTAGCATCAGCGTCAATGGCAACCGAATTACCAGTACTTATAACCTCATAATGGTATGCCGTGTCTGGCAACAGGCTGGTTAAGGTTATTTCGTGGCTAGTAACCAAGGCTGGGTTATATTCTTCAAGTCCATAATCAGTGGATAAGCCGTATCTTACTTTGGAGTCAGCGGCGTGGTTGGTGGTCCAGGTTACTTTGACGGAGGTGGGGCTAAGCCTGGTAACTTGGACATTAGTAATAACAGTGGCCGATAATTTTGGCGTGGTAATGGTATTATCACCGGAATTAGTTGTATTGCCCGCTTCGTCAGAGCCAGTAACTTGATAGTGGTAAGTTGTATCATCATCGAGTCCTAATGCAATTACAGAATGATTGGTAGCCAAATTCGTATTTTCCGTTGTTTGGTTACCGTAGGCACTAGTTAATCCATAATTAATCTGTGAAGTGGTGGGCTCATTGCTGATCCAAGTAACGGTAATGGATGTGTTAGTGGCGGTGGCGCTAATATTTGAATAAATAGGAGAATCAGTATCGATTGTTAAACCATCAGAGATGATAAAATCCAAGAGGTCATTAATGGCGTTATAAGCTCTTATAGTTGCATAATAGGTTGTACCGTTACTGAGTGACAGTCCGGTCTTAGTAATATTTTTGGTCATACCGGAGCTGGTAAAGGCAACGGTATCACTACCACCAGCGGTGGTGCCGAAGGCATACTCATAATGATTGACGCCTACTTCGGAATCGGTCGTCCAGTTAGTCGATAGCCGATCAGTTACACTAGAGGCATCAATATCAGTATCCGAGCCGTCATTAACGCTGGCAAATATAGTTGACCAAGTTATATTAGCGCCATTAACCTCCCGGTCAAAGCCTTCGCCAGCCTTGTTACCACTGGCACTTTGGAATGACCAGTTAATATTAGCACCGTCAGCATTCACGTTATAAATCACATTAACATCAGCTCCATCGGCGTTAGTATCAAATACCATATTGGCGAAACTATCAGTAGAATTAATCCCAGAAACTGTTATATAACTTGCTGAGGCGCCACTACCGATATTGTCAAATGAGCCATTGGTTATTTCAGTAATTACGGCGGTGGAACTAATATTTAATCCAGATGAATTAATATAATCAACGTCAAAATATTGAGCATCTAGTGTTCCATTTACTGTTAAACCATAATTACCAGCAGTTTGACGTGTAATTGCAGTGCGGTTGGATGCATCACCAATAATATCCAGCGCATCGCCGTCATCAACTGTCAGTGACGCACCGTCAGCAAACTTCACCTGCGCTTGTCTTTCCGAACCACCTGATAGGTCAGTGCCATCAAAATCGGTCGCGTAGCTCCAATATTCATTCGCCCGTGAATTGCATACTCCATGGATGTGAAGCAAACCGTCAGTACTATTATGGTCCTGAGAGTAGAAGCAGCCACCAGCATCAACGGTTAAAGTACTAGCGCTCATCTTATACATCGCCACTGAGTCATTGGCGCCGATGTGTAGAGTACTATAAGTATCGCCACCATATACTCTTGTTTGTGAATCATAAAGATCACCACTTCCATTTAAGTATAATGTTGACCCAGTCCAGGTGGTATTGGCATTAGGCGTAGCCTGTATGAAATTGCCGTTTACTTCAAGCGTTCGGCCATTTTCTAGGACAAAAGTATTGGCGTTGCCTATAGTAAAATTATTTTCTACGGTAATATCATCAGTCTGTAATGTCCAACCACCTGACGAATGACTAAGAAGTAAATCATAAAAACTATCGCCGCCGGTTTCAATAGTTTCTCCAGTATCATTAGAATCAAAGTACACCACGCTATTGCCATGAGTAAAGATTCCGGTATTTGACCATGAACCACCAACTTTTAATAACTGTATTTCACCAATGAATTCACCACTTGTGATCATGAAATCATTGTCGACATCTAGCGTCCCGTTCATTTGCCATGTTGCTCCACCACCTCCATCGTTAAATGTTAGGTCGTAGAGTGACTCTCCTCCAATCTGCAACATCCCCGAGCTTGCGTTCATCACTACCGAGGACGTGCCTGGTGTCACCGTGCCAGGCATTAATAGACTACCTGATATAGTGTGGGTATTATTTGATAGTGTAATCGATCCGGAAAGAGTTAAATTTGTTAGATTATCAGTCCCGTTCGAGGTAAGGGTTTTACCGGCACCATCCATCGTGACCGTGTTACCGGTATAATCAAATACTATCCCATTGCTGAAGTTCCAGTCTCCAGAAATCGTCCAATCATTATTGCTACCAAGAGTGATTGCTGGATTCCCGGTATTATTTTTTACAAAATATACATCTCCCGTGACATTAATGTCAGCGCTGTTTGACTCGTTAGCAAAATATACTGATGCTGTGCCATCATTGGTCACATACAGGTCGCCGTCAATATTCATCGTTCCAGCGGTATTAACCACTAGTGAACGGACACCACTTGAGTTTCCATATACCTCCACATCGTTACCAAACGTCCGGGCTGGAGTATTACGGGAGCCGTCAGTAACATGGAATCGTACAATACTGTTTACCGTACCGGTTGAGGGAAAATTAAATGGATTGCGATGAGTGTATCTGCCTGGGCCATCAATCGTACCGTCCAGAGTAAACTGCCCATAATGAACAAGGGAAAGTCCAGTATCTACCGCCAGTGTGTCACCCGTATCAATATCTAAAGTGCCATCGACAATAAGATATGATGTTGCCAGTGTGACGGTATTATTCGTGCCATCAACCGTCAGGTTATTAAGCGTCTGTCCATTGCCGACAATAGTTGTCCCATCACCCGACATAACTACTGTTGAAGTACCATCAGTAACAGTGCCACTAAGATCCAGGCTGCCAGCAATATTGTGTGTTTGATTGGCTATAATGATTGAACCAGAGAGAGTTAGATTACCAACTGTTACCCCACCTGAAGTAAAAGTTTTAGCAACACCATCCATGTCTAGTGTTCCATCGGTATCCGTATATGTTCCGCCGGTAATATCAACGTTCCCGGTAACTGTCCAGGTGCCCGATCCGGTGTTCCATGTTTCAGTGCCTCCCCCCGTACCAGTGAAATCTACATCACCGGCAATGTCTACGGTCGGATTATTTGAAGAACCGCTGAAGATAATATTCTGCGTATTATTCGCATTGAGCGTGACGTTACCATTGAATGTATGAGTGCCGCTGCTTAGGTTGACATTCCCAACTCGTGAAGCGGAATCATTATAAATTTCAACATCCCCTCCGAATGTGCGCGCCTGAATAAAAAGGTCTTCAAACGTAGGATCAAAACGCACATCAATATTTACTGTGCCAGTTGTCGGAAAGGGAAGAGCGCCATTTTTAATATCCATCCGCGCATCACCTTGTATCGTACCCTTAAGATTAGCATTGAAACCTCCGGTAGTTGTCATATCTACCACCTTTCCAGAATTTACTGACACAACATGTCCTACGGGAATTTGTAGAGCGGTATTGAAACTTATATCACTAGCAAATGTCGTTGAGCCAGTAACAATATAACCAAGTGTCAAAATATGAAATTCAATTGCACCCGTGCCGCCCCCAATTGTTCCTGACCCTCTGACCTGTACAGAATAAACACCATTATCCAGTATCTGTCCTGTGCCGGCGGTAACAATATCGCCGCCTCTTACTTCCATATATTCACTAAGGTTTAGCGTTGCTCCGGTATCTACATATACATCCACGCCAATATCAAGTTCGTCACTTGAACTGTCATGAATCACGGTGGCGTTATCATCTATGTGTAGATCACCACCCGTTGTGCTTGTGGTTACATTTTCATTTGGATCAAAAGTATCACCGGTCCAGACATGGATCTCAAAACCAGAATCTACAGTCAGCTGGTTAAATCCATCTACATTGTACTTAATATCATCATCACCATCATCAGCCCCGCTTAGATCTGCATTAGTAATTGTCCCGTCAAAATCTTCGCGGACAATAACTGCATTTTGATATAGATCAACGTCGGTTTTATTAATTCCATCCGTGACAAAGACTGTAGTTGCTTCTTCAGCCTCATCATCCAGATAAACAGCAATTTTTTGCCCGGAACCAACAGTCAGTCCAGTTACTGCCCAGGCGCCATCAATGGCCGTGATCTCATCAGTATCTGCCAACACACCATTGACACTAACGTTAACAGTTTTATTCACACCACTACCATCTAGGGGCGCGCTGCCTTCATCGGTGTATACGACTCCCGACAGATCAAGTGAGGCCACAGTATAAGTTACCAACAAGGTGGGAATATTCGAACCATTTTCTGTTTGATATAGGGTGAGAGTTTTTGTTGTACCATCAACAACACTCCAGCTGGGAGCTAAACGGAAATCAGTATCACCAGTAACGTTTACTGCTGTCGCTGGACTGACTAAAGTTACATTTTTTGTTCCGGTGGTTGTGTAAATTGTATTGCCGTGGTTAGTCGCCCCACAACAAGAATAGTCAGAGCCATCTAACGCTGCACCTATGCCGTTATGTCCACTCCGAAAATTGGTTGAGAAATTACTGTCGTTTCCCCGGCCAGATACCAGCGATGATATCCTGAATTGTAAAGTGCCATTTGTAATACTTGCTCCATCATCTATGGCCGAGGTGTCAAATGAAAAAAATGAACGTACATATGTATATTCACTAAATATTTCTGATACCGAAACGGTTGATGTGGCATTGCCGCTTTGGGCTACGCCTAAACTGCTTACTTGCCCATCAGCAGCAGCGGTCGAGTTGTAAGGCTCATCGGTTGGATCAAGAACATTTAAGCCTTCTTTGAGGTTGGTAATGCGAACACGATCGGTTGTTACGTTTATCGTATACCCATTGTCAATGAGGTCAGCAAAATCAAGAACCAGAAGTTCATCAATCCCGATGGAGGTATCAGATAATTGCTCAATAATGTGATCATTGGCAGCAAAGTAAAACTCTACAGCTTCAATGTTTGGCTGCTTACTGAAGATGTGAGACCATTTATAACCGCCGCCAAAATTTTCTATCGATACATGAAAATTGTCAGCATCTCTGATTGACTGATCTGCTTCTGAGCGCAAAACTGTTGTGCCGTCAATGTCATAGGCCGGGATCAATCTGAACGGCTTGTTATTAATATTGAACAACAATACTCCTTCACCCTCATCGTTTACCTGCAGCAATTCGTCTACCGGCCGCCAGTCGCCGTTTATCGTTTGATAAAAACGGGGCGCACTATAAAACTGGTCAGTTATGGTGCCATCGTCATTGAATTTTCGTATCGTATTTGGTGAGACAACATGATAGCCCTCGGGAATATCTAAGTCGACGACTATTGTGCCGGCTTCAGACTGCGGCGTAAAGGTAAACACAAACATGGCTACAGCCATGCCCATAACCGCTAAGGTGGTGGTGGCATAAGCCGCTACTCGCTTATGTACATTAAGGTATGTTGAATATGAATTAAGATAAGTGCCGTCGTTCTCCCGTTTAGCTAGGTTTTGAAATCCTAGATAAGAGCTATGGCGCCAATAGTGAGAAGTGGAGCGTAGAGTATAATATGATTCAGCTATCCATAAGGGGATACATTTTATGAATGCCAAAAGCTTGCTGGATTCATTAGTCCAACAATCCTTTCTTAACTGCTGATATTTGGCAATCTTATTATACAATTCTCTCATTGTTATTAAATTTCTCTACCACAATAACTGGAACCGAAGCTCCTTTTTTAGAATAATATTTTGGAAAAATAATTAAGGGATAACTAATTCCCAACCGGTACCTATAAGAGAGGGGTTGGTTGCTAAACTTGGATGATTAGAAATATTAGCTTCAACTATTCTGTTGTACTGATTACCATCACCATAATATTGTTGAGCAATACTCCACATGGAATCACCGCTTTGTACTATATGAGTTGTACCGGCCGTATCCTGAACAGCTGGAGTCGGTGACTCTACCGATACTGATGGAGCCGATCCGCCGCTGCCAAAATAGAGTAATTCATTTGATAAGTTACTTGGTTTATCATCAGCGTCATAGGCTCTCATGGTAAGACGATAAGTACCGAGAGCTAAACTTGGTAGAGTATAGGTAAAACTTTGCGTACCGCTTCCGCCGATATAGAATTCATCAACTTCTGTGTCGTTGGCGTATACTTTCACATCTGTATCCCCCCAACCAATACCGGATATGGCAGCAGTATTAGAATTTATCTCGAACAAAGTTGGACCGATAGTTGGCAAACCGATATAAAAATTAAAAGACTCTGATCGGCTGCTAAAGTTACCGTCCACGTCTGTAGCTTCGATCGCCAAAGAATGTCGACCAGTTTCTAGAGCACTAGGCAAAACATATGAGAAACTGCCGGTTCCAGAATAATGATCAGTTGTTGTAGTCGTGCCGATCAAGCTGCCGTCAACATAGAATTTAATTGTATTAGCACTGCGAGCAAAGCCCTCAATTGTTGGTTGATCATTAATTAGCCACTGGTTTTTTGCCGGTGTTACAATGGTCGGTATAGGTAGGTAATTATCTGATTCGACGCTGAAGTCAGCGATTTTGGTAGCGGTAGTTGATTCGCCGCTTTTTGTTACAGTTACATAGGCATCGTGATTGCCTTTGGGAATATTGTCAGTGACAGTAATTGACCAGTTACCACTGTCATCCGAAGTTGTGGAATACACTAATGGATCGGAGTAAACAGTCAAAGTAATGGTAGCATTGGATTCAGCCGTACCGGAAAAAGTTGGTTTTTGTAACAAGGAAACAACTTTATTAAAAGATGAGCCAGTCTTAGCATTGCTGTTATTTAGAGTTACGTCAGCCGGGCCGATAATTTCTGGATCTGGATCAGGATCGGGGTCAGGATCCGATGTTGCGCAAACAGAATCTTCGTCAGCTGTGCCGGAGCAATTGTTATCAAGTCCATCATTACATATTTCGGCTGCTCCTGGATTAATTTCTGAGCTGGCTACTCGGCAATCAAGATCAGTTAATCTGCCCTCGGTCCAGCCATCATTAGCATCATTAAACTCCATCCGTCTAAGTATCAGGCTGCGGTTGTCGTCGCCAATATAGCCTGAATTATCATTGGATATACTGCCAGAAATAATCCAAGTATCATCAAATGGCTTGATGACCTCATTGGCATTTACACCCATAATCGGTATTGGTCCCTCATATTCCCAATTTAAGCTGCCGGAAGCATCAAAGTCTAAAGTATCAGATGCAGCATATTGGTTATGAGCTAGTTGCCATGTTCCCTCATCGTCACCCCAGTCACTAAAGATTAAATAATATTTTCCGTTATGTTCAGTAATAAAAGGATTTTCCGCTTGGCCGCCAGTTGTTTGTTGTCCCACACCCCCCTGGCCAGAAGTTAATTTTCTGGCCGCTTTGACATATCCTAGACCAGTCCAGTTAATTAAATTTGTTGATTCAGCTATATCAATTGTTGCACCGCTGTCATCTTGATATTTTACAGTATTCAACATTAGCCAGCGATTATTAGCTTCATCTCTAATTATCATTGGATCACGGCACTGTTCATCAAAAGCACCGCCATCACCCCAGGTAGTCCAAGCGTTATCACATTCATAGATACAGCCATTGCCCGATGTGCCGGCGCATTTATTTACCGGGTACATTGTCCAGTCAGTAAGATTAGTTGAGGTTGCCAGGCCAATTCTTTGCCGACTTAGTCCGCCGCTTTTATTCTCCACTCCGGTAAAGTACATATAATAAGTGTCACCATTACGGATAATATGCGGCGCCCAGATAGAGTCATAGTATGTACTGGTGTCGTTCTCTAGAGCCATGCCGTCACCTACTATAGTGAAGTCATCTTTCAGGTCAGTTGAGGTGAAGTGGCCAATATCAGTACCTAATGTTAGCGAAGCCCCCTGCAGGTTCCACTGAAAAAATACATGCCATAGTCCATCATCGTCTTGTATCCAAGTATGATCAGCAATATCGTTTGCCCCATCAGGATCATTATATGACTCAAACAGGGTGTGTCTGTCGGTTTCATCACAGCTAGTATTATCTTTAAATACAGAATAGGTAGAATCAACACAATCAACATTATTAGCATAACCATCGCCATCAATATCAGTGGCGCTGTAAGCTACTGAATTATAAAAAAACACCAAACTGGCTAACAGTCCGATAGAGGCGGTCAGCAGTGTGAGTGATAGTGCTGGCTGTTTCTGAAAGATCATATACTTAAAATTTTATTAAGGTATGATTAACTGCCAGCCGGTACGTATTATTGAGGCGTTAGTTGCCAAGCTTGGGAATAAAGCGGTATTGGCAAATAAGATTTGTAAATACTTAGCGCCGTCACCATAGACCTGGACAGCGATCGTCCACAAAGAATCACCATTTTGTACGGTATAGGTACCGCTATTATTAATCGGCACTACCTCAACGGGTGATCCGCCCTGGCTGGTATAGTATACGGTATTAGATCGATGACTGGGTTTGTCATCGGCATCAAAGGCAATCGCGTAGATTGAATATCGTCCATCAGCCAGACTGGGAAGAGCATAATTTAATGACTGCTCGCCTTCTCCGCCAATATAGAACTCGCCAATTTCTTTACCGTTGGCATATAACTTAACATCGGTATCGCCCCAGCCTACTCCTTTTAGGACGGTTGATCCTGGTACTATTGCCGATAAGGTCGGTCCAATAGTTGGCAGACCGATATTAAATATTCGTTCTTCAGATTTTCGACTAAAATTACCGGCCTTATTAATGGCCTGTACCGATACCGTATGCTGACCGATCGATAGTGAAGATTCCGGCTGATAGACAAAATTACCAGTACCCGAATCATGCTTGGCTGCCATAGTAGAACCATTATAAACTCCGTCAATATATACTCTGACTGTATTTCCACTACGAGCAAAACCAG
>JBHPGJ010000021.1:0-5410 GCA_042570545.1 Patescibacteria group bacterium
ACAGAAGCCATTAGCGCCACAGTCGGCATCAACCGTACATGATTGTCCGTCTTCCGGTTGGATTGTGCCATCGGCATTTTCATTCGAGTTTACGCATGTGCCGGTATTGCTGCTTTTATCAATATTTTCATAGCGCCATACAGTCTCACCATTAACATTCGGACCTTTATCTACCCGGCAGGGAGCACCAACATTCGGACAGTCTCTTGGATAGCCGGCATCTGAGGCGGTAATGGTGGTTATATTGTTAAAGTCAATTCTACCGAGAGCGTTAGTATATTGTGTAGTTCGGCCGGGGAAGACAAAATCATCTGGGGTAAAGCTGCGCAGAGGATCATCGATCAGGCCGGGTAAGTCGCCGGCAGCAGTACAGAAATTAGCTATCGTGCCTCGGGCTTGGATCAGGTAGGTAGCGTTACACAAACTCACATCACCGCTAGATATACCGGGGGCGGCCGGTGTTGTACCAGTACCAATATCAGCTCGGGTATAAATATCTCCTAACTGTGTCTGCAGCCAGGCAGATGAATAATAATTAGCCTGAGTAAAATCAAGCCAGCCCAAATCCGGACTCCAGGCAAAGCCGGATATACGGCCGATGGAATCATCAATGGAAATACCGTACTTGTCACATGAAGTACAGTTAGCACACACTGCCTCCAGCTCTGGGTTACCGGTATTTTCCGCGCTGTAGCAGGAGTCACATTGGTTGCAGGCATAGTTTTTATCATCAAATTTTGCCGCACAGCTTTGATCAGGGCCGCACCAGACATCGCAGATCTGGCAAGTACCGTTTTGATTGGCAAAGGTCAGATCACCGGCGCAATCAGCGCACAAAGAATACGGGCCAGCGGCTGGTGACACAAAGCCAGCATCGGTACTTCTTAACTTGATCCAACCGGTACCATACTCGTCCATTAATGACAATATTCTGGCCCAGCCATCAACTTTCTTGGTCGCACCGTCAAATTTAGCAATGTAGGAACCAGCCACATAGGGAGCTTCCCAAGGATTTCCGGTATCAGCTCGGTTGAAGCTTATCCAGCCGGTTGACTGGCAGACATCGGGATTATCAATGCACTTATCACAATCAAAGCTGGTATTACAGGCAGCGCCGGTAGTAGCACAAGTATTGGCCGGCGTAGTACACTCATCATATTGGTTAATATCACCATCGCCAATCCAGGCATAGCCTGACAATTCGCCAGCATCTCCACCGGCTGGTGAAATATTTACACCATAACTAAAATTAGTAAGTTCGCAGGTGCCTAGATCGGCACAACTCAAGCTTACCCAGCCGATAGGATCAGCAACGTCGTTTTGGGCCGAGAAGGATTCCTCGGCATTCAAATTCTTACCTACCGATAAGTACCGCCACGCCTTAAGATCATCCCACTCACCAGTTGATTCAAAGGTATACACTCCAGGATTATAGGAGACGGGACAGATCCAGTTATCGCTGGTATAAATATTTGCAATCGATCCATCCAGCCAGGTAAAAATCTGTGAATTAGTTCTGTTGGGACAGCCAGGTAGTACTTTTATAAAAACTGAAGTTTGGCGAAATTCGGTATTAAGCGGCATAAGAGCAAATCTCGTGGCACTGGAATTTAACTCCCCCCATGACGACCATAAACCGGTGCTGCAGGCAATGGGATTACCCAGACCATCTACATCACAGAATAACCCTCCTTCATTAGTGGGTGCCCAGCGGTATTTTATCATTGGCGGATTATTGGCATTATTAATATCGCCCATGGCAAACCCCGCTAAGCCTTCACGGCCAAGATTGCCAACACTGGTACGTTTTGAGGTTACTTCAAAATACCAATTTCTATCTGCATTAAATGTTCCGTTTGGACCTTCATCCCAAGCGCTGCAGTCTGAAACATTACTTTTATTAGCTTTGATTAACTTGCCCCCACTGACTTGATAACCCGGGTTGAAACAGTTGCCTTGGATGTCATTATTCCAACCTGAACTGAATACATCAGTGCTAAAATCTTCATAATAGCCATAGACTTGATCCAGATCTACTGATGGCGCTCCGGCCGCTGGGTTGCCATAATATAAATAATAACCAGTATCAACATTGGTTGCTCTCATATCGGATTGCACCATAAAGCGCAACTCAATTTTAGAAGCATCTGATAGGGCTACCGACATCAGCTCCCGATCGATCTCTTGATTAGCAGAGCCGTTCCAGTAGACAATTCTTAAATCGTTATGAGGATATACTTTCATCTTGGCCGGTACATACGATGAAATATCAAGCGGCAGCATAATTGTCTCGCCATTGCTGATATTTTCATTGGCCGTGACCGTCAGCTGTTGGCGATATTGATAGCTGTCATTCCACCAAGGAGTGTAAGAAACCGAGCCAAACCAGCCCCAGCCAAAAATGTTGCCCGGCGAATTGGCTACTAAAGAGTTGTTATCACCAACGGCATATACTTTGACTCTACTAGCTGCCGATATACCATTTAGATTAAAGCCGGCATTGCGGCTGTTTTGTCTAAGCCAGCTGCCGTCATGATTTTTATATAATATTGTACCATTGTTGGTACCATTTGCTGGATTATCATCAACTTGTCCAACCGTCCAGAAATTGTATTGATTTAGTGATGTATCATAGGTGCCAGATACGCCAGTAAATGCTGGAGTATTAGGGGGCAAGGCCTCATCATTCCAGGTAGAACTATTCCAGTTTCTAAAAGATATCCAACCAACATCTAGGCCGCCCCCAGTAGCGCCGACAGCTTTTACCCGATATTGATTAGTGGTGGGATCTACCACGGCTGATAAATCGTAAAGTTTTTTATTAGCTGTATTCTTTTCCCGGCTCCAGTTACCCGGCCCTCCGGCATATAATGAAAAATAAATTCTACCTCTGGGAGGAGTACCCGGCAAAAAAGCTGATACCCAAGTATAAATACGGTTATCATTAGCATTATAAAGAGATTCTACGGCTTGCAGGTCCTGACCGGTGCCGGCGTTATTATTGTCAGTTTGTAAAGTGCCATTATTCAAATCATTAATGCTTGAGTAGTCACCGTTATTATTGGAATTTAATACCCATATACTGCTAGTGGCACCATCATGATCGCCGACAATCCAGGTATGCCAATTGCCCCAAGGGCCTTGGGTGGGATTCAGACTGGCAGACACATCTCTTATTGGCTTAATATTACAATTGCCGTTAGTTAGAGCCGCTTCGGTCCAGACAGCGCCGCTGTCACCGGAATACCATACCGTACCGCACTCGGTAGCGCCGGTTTTCTTAGTACCGACCGCCCAGATCTTAAATTCATCATCATTGGAATCGGCCGGATCGCCTTCCCAAAAAATTGTTTCAACTGATTCCAAATAATAAGTATAGGTGCCGGTAGCATCAAAAATTTTCGTATTGTCATCTATCCATTTATTATTATCCTGCCGGAAGATGGTGGTCTTGGAGCTGCGCGGCTCACCCACCATCCAGCCATGAAAAGCTTTGGTATCCGGATGCTGGATCATTGATACGTCTTTGAGGTTGGTCGGATTGCCCAGTAAGCCGTCGGGTGTCGGCTGGACCTCCCATTGCCATTCAATGGCTTGATTGACCCGCGGCGAGAATATAAAGACCGCTGATAATAATATCGCTGTAATAATTATAAATGGATAGTGGCGCTTAATTATGGTCATATTTATGGATCCCATTCCCAACCGTTGACTACCATTCTAGCCGTAGCATTATAAGCTGCATTTTCATTTTTAACTTGCAGATCAACACTGGCTATACCTTGATTGAAGTTTGGGTGTGGCGGCCAATTAAATGTAGCGAAATCCACCAACGTAGCGGAGTTGGTGACGTATACATCAGAAGTATATGTTGTGCCGTCATGAAAATTAATTATATATCTGAACTCTGCATCGTTCCAATTACTACTCGATAGACCAGAAAATACCATGTCATTAAAGTTCATATGCCCGAGATTGGTCGCTCCGCTAATATAAATTGGTCTGATAGAAGAAACTGTAGTCCAGGCTGTTGAATTAGAATTGCCTTGGGCATCTCGCTCAATCAATGGCTCTGCTTCCAGGTGGGTATCATCAGGTACTTCATACGCCCATAACTCCAACGTGCCATAAGTGGTATAGGCAGCATTGGTTGTATCACCTAGTACGCTGAAGCCTTCAACGTCACCTCTAAAATTATCCTGCATATCAAAGGTGTAATCTAAAAATGATACTTCAGTTGTAGAAGTTGTTGAATATTCTTTACATACCTGATATCCGCTCGCCCAGCACATTCTGACAGATGCCGTATTCCAAGTAGAGCTTGAACGTCCACTAAGTTTTATCCGTATAGGATGAAAAGTATAGCCCGGCGTCGGCGGACTTTCGGTAATTATAAAACCCCAATCCGGATCATTGGTTGACCCGGTCCATTTTCTATAGAAAGGTTTACCATAATATAGTTCGCCAACGTTTACCGGCGAATCAAGATAGATACCACCCGGAGCTTTGACATTAAATGTATTATCACCGTGTGAAGTATATGTATTGGGAAACACATAGCCGTTCCAGACAAATGAACCAGGATGCTGTGCTAGCGCCAAATAACCAAGAGCGACACTCATATCTGCATTGGCTTGCCCTGAACCAAAGGCAAAAGAATAATCACCAGTAGCCTGAGTGTTATTTCCAAATGCTAAGGCGCCAATACCGCTGGCTGTCGTCTGATTGCCGCCAGCAAAGGAATACTGACCGCTGGCCTTGGTATTATAATTAAATGCCGCTGACCCATCACCGACATCAGCGTCTTCCCATCTAGTGCCGCCAAACGTTAGTTGACCAGCCCGAAAAGCTCCGCCGCGGTTAATATTGAAGAACAATTCTTCGTTAGAAGCATTTGGATCTTGTATCTGAAAAATATGCTCCGGCGTGGCTGGTGGTCCAAGGTTTCTAACACCTATACCAACATTACCATCACTAATTCTTAATATCTCAGCCGCTGTATTGTCCCAGAAGGTGATGTAGCTATCTTGGGAACGCAGAGACAACTCATTATCAGCGCCAACAGAATAGATCTCTGAATAGCTGCCGTAAGAACCGACGCGGACATACTTTCCAGCTTCATCACTCCGCAAATCTAATCGCCGATCAACAACGTTGTCGTCCCCTATATAAATATCCCCCGCTCCACCAGTCAGTGGCAATGCTTCAAACAAAGTACCTGTATTGCCTAAACCATCCCACAGACGGAAACCAACATCACTGTCATCTCTGAAGGTATGGGCTTCACCATTGCCATTCTTATTAAAATGAATTTGATCATTACCGGTGACAGTCAACTCTATGGCTGGCGAGCCCGAATCAACATTAACCGTACCGTAGAAGGTGTCGCCTCGTACTGAAGCGTATTGGC
>JBHPGJ010000022.1:0-3892 GCA_042570545.1 Patescibacteria group bacterium
TACCAGCCGTAGCTATGAAGATAGCTAGGACTAGGATAGTTAGATTGAGGTATTTGGTGGGCAAATACTTAAAAGATAATTTATTTTATTATTAACGAATTACAAATCCATAACAGGCACAGGTATAGACACCGCATTGGCCGCCCCCTACAGCACTTACATAATGACCGCCGGCACCAACTGCGCCACAAGCATAAGCACACATTTGCTCCCTATTCCATGTACACATACCGCCACTTGGTTGTATGACCCTACTACCGGTACTATAAATACTTTCTATTTCTCTCTTGCCGCCAGCAAGTCCCTGGAAAAATAATCCACCCGCAGCCCGAATATTAAAGCTATTGTCAGCGCCTGATGTAAAATCAGGATTTTGATAATCTGCCCAGACAAATGAACCTGGATTAACTGCTTTAGCATTCCAGCCGCCGGCAAAGCTGACCCCAGCTGTAGAACTGGTTTCGCTTTCTAGACCAATAACAAAAGACGATGGCCCGGCAGCTATATTGGTACTGCCAAAAGCAGCTGACCAATCTCCGGTTGCATTTGAAGCGTTAAAAGCTACCGCACCATCGCCGGTTGCCTGGGTGCCGCTGCCAAAGGAAAAGGAAGCCCAGCCCGAGGCAATGGTTTGTGAACCGCCGGCAAAAGATCTATCACCGCTGGCTCTGGTATTGTAGTTAAAGGCGGCTGAAGACAAACCAACATTAGCATCATCCCAGTTTAATCCGCCCCAAGTTAGTTTACCGGCTCTAAAGGCGCCTTGTTTACCAACACCAAACACGCCAGCATTGAAGAACATTCTTTCGTATTCATCATTTACGTTTTCGACATAAAATAAATGCGTCGGATCATCAGTACCAACACCAAAATTACCGTTTGTCACGACCGTTTCACCACTAAAATAACCGGCCTGACCAGCACCATCCTGTTGAGCATAGACAGCTGAACCTGCAGTATCGGCATAGGTGGAAAAAGCATTATTGGCATCACCGGCATTATTGACATTATTATTTACTACCAGCGGTGAATCAGGCGAACCTTGATGGATCCCCACGTTGCCGTCAATTAGTCTCATTACCTCAGCATCACTATTGTCCCAAATAGATACATAACTATCTTCTGATCTGAGTGTCAGGTCATTATTAGCACCAACGGCATATAACTCTGAGGTATCAGCGTACGAACCAAGCCGTAAATAATCACCGGCATCAGCACTTCTGATATCTATTCGCCGATTTGTAACGCCGGCATCACCAACATAAATATCACCGGTGCCGCCGGTCATTGGTTGAATGTTCAATAAGGTACCAGTCTGGGCACCAGAATTATCCCAAAAGCGGAAACCGACATCGTTTTGATCCAGTAGGGTGTGCTGGGCAGTGTTACCATCAAGTTTGTAGAAGGCGATCTGGTTGTTATTTGGACTGCGTAGCGCCAATGGCACGTCTTCGGCACCAGTACATGTTTCCCCGCCGGGACAATCGCCGTCCACGGTACAAACCCTATTAGTGACATTGCAGCGTTTCACGCCTACGACGTCAAGGGCGGTTCCGGGATTGCGCTGGTTGATGCCGGTTCGAAAGTTATTATACCGAATAGTCAAGACATCTTGATTTGAATTAGAACGAAAATTTATCCGTCCGTCTGAGGTGGCTAGGCCGGGTTTAATATAAAAGTCATTGCCAACGCCCGCACCAGAGTAGCCAAAATTGAGTTGGTCATCGGTGTCACTGATCTGAAAAGCCGGAAATTGGTTGGGACCACGTTCAACGATAACCAGGCCGGTATTATTATTTCTTATATTGCTACCAACGGCATCCCAAAAGCCACCGCCGCCGCCGCCAATATTAGAATCATCATAGCAGTCAGCACCGCCATTCCAGCAGATTTGGCCTTCTAGGTCGATATCACCAGTCAGATAAAGGTCTTGAACATTACCACCGGGACTGATGAAGTAGGAGCCGGCATCAGAGGGTGAGGTGCCGCCATCATCGTAGTTACCAATAGCTGTGCCCGGACGGACGTATATAGGTCCGGTGGACATTATGTCCCGGCCGGCGTTGCCGATCTGGAAGATGTCGTTAGAACCAGGCTGGCCTTCTATAGATATAGCGCCACCGTAGACGGTGAACCTTTTCTCAGTGGCTAGTTGGGCCGAGACAATACCAGCCGTAGCTATGAAGATAGCTAGGACTAGGATAGTTAGATTGAGGTATTTAGTGGACATTTAGATTTTATAATTGGTCGGGGTAATAATATTTTTGTTCCGTAGTTACTTAATATCTAGCACAAACCGGCACAGTATAACTACCATGGGCAGAATCTCCAGTATTTTGAACACCAATGGCAACATATCCACGAGGACACATATATGTTTCTCCAACTCTTGAGGGGTCAATTGTTGTGTAGCCACCAGATCTTATTGAGCCTGATCTGTCAATTTCATTATTAAGTACCGAGTACGAGCTCAGATCGGGTTCCAGGGCGATCGACTGGACATAAAATATTGAATTCGACTGAAGAACTTTGAAATAAGGATGATAATAAATTGTGCCATTGGTATTGGTGCTGAATTTATAGACGTAAGTATCGAAGTGCTCATCTTCCGGGTCTCGATATGTCCAATCTAGCTCTTCACTATTAAGTATCCGGCCACCAGTTTCATAAAAACCGAATTCAAAATTAGGAGCATTCCGACCGCCGGTAACATTTTCCGTTGCTTTAACAATTTTAATAGTATATTTCCAGTCACCGCGGCCAAAATACCATTCATCGTTAAGATTACTTACGACCGTAGGAGCGGGACAATTATTAAATTCAATGCCATAACCAGCACCAAAGCCAATAGGGATTCCAAAATATGGGTCATAGCATAATGGATTTGCACCAGATTCGAAATTAATTGATTGTGTAATATTCTTACCATAGGCAGCGCCGATGCCATCACGGTAAAAATATGAACCCTCATCAACACCATACCCGAACACAAAACCACCAGCAATTTTCACGCCCCTATTAAAGAGGGCGGTATTATAAACTCGTAATACTCCATCCACCGTGACCGGACCCTTAAAGTAGGCGGCATAAGGATTGTTCGAGGTATTTGTTTGTTCTACATACAATGCTCCGCCTGGATAATTTGAACCGGAGCTTATAAAGACTGTGTTGAGGGCATCACCAACATTAACCGAGGCATTATTAATTGTTAGGGTGGAAGCCGGGGCATCTTGTCCAATACCCACATTACCATTCATAAAGGCTGACTGACCGCTAAAGTAGCCGGCATGACCTGCACCATCCTGCTGACCATATATAGCTGAACCGGCGGTGCTGGCTATCGATGAAAATGCATTATTGGTATCACCGGCATTATTAACATTATTATTTACCACCAGCGGTGAATCAGGTGAGGCTTGATGAATACCAACGTTGCCGTCAATTAGTCTCATCACTTCGGCACCAGTGTTATCCCATAAAGTAATATACTCATCAGAACGCAGGCTTAATTCATTCTCTTTGGTGCCGTTGGTATCGACAGCGTAGATCTCTGAGTAATCACCATATGAGGCTACTCTTAGATAGCGATTAGCTTGGTCGCTAAAAATATCTATCCTTCTATCGTAATCCGGGTTATCACCAAAATAAATATTAGCCACGCCACCGCTTAAGGGGCCGAGGTATAATAAGCTGCCCGTTTCGGCACCTGAGCCATCCCAAAATTTGAAACCATAATTGCTTTGATCATTAAAAGTATGTGGCTGGACATTACCGCCGCTTTTGTAGAAATGTATGGGATCATTACCCGAGGTAGTCAAATTAAGAGCTGGCTGACCGGAATCAACATTAACCGTACCGTAGAAGGTGTCGCCTCGTACTGAAGCGTATTGGC
>JBHPGJ010000023.1:0-3782 GCA_042570545.1 Patescibacteria group bacterium
TCATTCTATGAATGCCCGTAGCCACCAGATAGTATTAGGTAATTTGCTGCTGGCCCAGCATGAAAATGTGATTGTTACCCCTCATAATGCGTTTAATAGCCACGAAGCACTATGGCGGATATTAGATACAACTGTTAAAAATATTAAAAGTTTTTATAAAGGTAAATCGATAAATATCGTTAAAAATAATTAGGAGATTATTATGTCCGAAGAGGAAAAAATAAAAGTATCAAAAATTGAGGTTGATCGCGATAAATGTATCGCTGTTGCCTCATGCGTCGAAATTGCCGGCGAAACTTTTGAGCTAGATGATGAAAATAAAGCGGTAGTAAAAAAACAGCTAGGGGACGACGGAGCGACAATATTTGATGCTGCCAAGTCATGCCCGGTCAATGCTATTTTTCTCTATGATGAAAATGGCAAGAAAATCTGGCCAGTCGATTAAGAATTAAATTACAATTCAAATAATAAAGATGTCCAACGAAGTAGTATTGGATTTAGAGACTCAAAATTCCTTTGCCCAAGCGCGCAGCACAAGTGATGGGAAGCTTAAAATATCATTGGTTGGTATATACAGCTACGCCAATGATTCATACCAGGCCTACCTGGAATCAGAATTAACTGATTTATGGCCGATTTTGGAACACGCCGATAGAATAATTGGTTTCAATATTCATGGTTTTGATTTTCCGGTACTGCAACCATATTATCCCGGACAGCTGAAAAAGTTTAATTCACTTGATATATTAGATGAAATTGCTGACGAATTGGGCTTCAGAGTAAGTTTGGACAGCGTAGCTCAAGGTACTTTAACCAGTGCCAAAACTGGAGATGGACTCCAAGCGATAAAACTGTGGCGAGAAAACAGAATTGATGAGCTGAAAGAATATTGTCTACAGGACGTAAAGCTGACCCAGGAGATATATGAGTATGGTAAGAAAAATGGCCATTTAAAATATATTAATAAACTTGGTGCCGGCGAAGTAAAAGTTAATTTTTCTTTACTCAAAGAAAGGCATCAAGTGAATCTGACTTTGCCTATATGAAACACCCTAAAGATATTTATATGGATTATGCAGCTGCCACGCCGGTTGATGAACGGGTAGTTAAAGCTATGCGGCCCTATTGGTCAGGTGACTTTGCTAATCCGTCAAGTACTTATTTAGCCGGTACTAGAGTCCGTCAGGCAGTCGACAAAGCCCGGCGGCAAATAGCAAAAATATTATCAGTCCGGGAAGCGGAAATTATTTTTACCAGTAGTGGAACGGAAAGTATCAACCTGGCCATTGCCGGAGTAGCTGGCACTTATAAAAAACCAGCGCATATGATAGTGTCGCAAATTGAACATGATGCGGTAATGGATCCCATACATCAGCTGGAGCGGACGGGTTGGGAGATAAGTTACTTAGCGGTAAAAAAGTCTGGTCTTATTAATCCAGCAAGCATCAAGCCGTTAATCAGAAAAGATACAGTTCTGATAAGCGTCGGCTATGTAAATAATGAAATTGGCATCATCCAGCCAATTTCGTCCATTGGTAAACTGGCCAAACAAAAGGGGATTTTATTTCACACTGATGCTTGCCAGGCATCACTATTGTCCTTAGCTGTGAATAAATTAAATGTTGATCTATTAACTTTAAACGCAGCCAAGCATTATGGACCTAAGGGGGCGGCTATTTTATTCAAAAGAAAGGGTTTACAGCTTCAGCCACAGATACTAGGTGGCGGACAAGAGCAGGGCTGGCGGTCGGGTACAGAAAATGTACCAGCCATAATTGGCATGGCCGAAGCTCTTAGATTGACCCGACGCCATAGAGTAAGATCATTGAAACAGCTAAAAGTTTTGGAAAACCACTTAGTCAAAGGACTTAAAAAGATAAAAAATAATCTGGTGCTTAACGGTGATCAGAAGCATAAGTTGCCCGGCCTAATAAACGTTCAGTTACCCAAAAACGATGCCCAGAAAATAATGGCTAAACTAAGTCGGCTTGGAGTATTCGTATCACTGGGGGCCGCCTGTCAGGTAGCCAAAAATAAAGATTCTCATGTACTCACCGCCTTGGGACTTAAGGCCAGCCAACGTCATACTTCATTACGTTTTAGCCTGGGTGCTGATATGACGGTGAACGATATAGACTTGGCTTTAAAAATTTGCCAACAAATAATAAAGTGAATAAAATTCTACAGCTAAAAAATTTAGAAGTACAAATTGAAGGCCAGAAAATCATAAAAGGCCTGAATCTTGATCTGGTCGAAGGCTCGGTTAATGCTTTGATGGGGCCAAACGGCTCGGGAAAATCAACCCTAGCCAATGCTATCTCCGGTCACCCAGCTTATACTGTCAGCCGGGGCTCAATTATTTACCAAGGTAAGAACATTGCCAAGTGGCCAGCCGACAAACGCGCTAAAGCCGGTATTTTTCTGGCCATGCAAAGTCCAAGTACCGTACCGGGTGTGACCATTATTGATTTATTACGGGCAGCCGTAAATGCCAGACGTCCAGAAGGTAAAAAAATACACTTTCTTAAAATGCCTCAAATAGTTGAAGATAAAATGAAGCTATTAGAATTGGAAAAATCATTTCTCGAACGATCAGTGAACGAGGGTTTCTCGGGCGGTGAGAAAAAAAGAGCTGAGATATTGCAGCTGGCCGTGCTTGAGCCAAGACTGGCAGTGCTGGATGAAACTGACTCTGGTCTGGATATCGATGCTTTGCGGATTGTGGCCACCGGCATAAATAAAATAAAAAAAGATAAGCAAACGATCTTACTAATCACTCACTACCAGCGTATACTGGAATATATTAAGCCTGATTTTGTACATATCATGTACCAGGGACGAATAATAAAATCGGGCGATGAACAGCTAGCGACAAAACTGGAAAAAGAAGGCTACGACTGGATTATTAATAAAAGCTAATATATATGTCTAAAACCCTCGAGGTCAAAGACGAATACCAGTACGATTTTAAGCAACCGGAAAACTATGTACACAAGATGCCGGTCGGTTTGTCATCTAAGGTAGTTGATGAAATCTCCTGGTGGAAGAAAGAACCAGCCTGGATGCGACAGCGCCGCCAGCAGGCTTTGAAAATATTTTATAAAAAATCATTTCCCAAATGGGGAGCTGATCTGGGGCAGTTAAATTTCGATGATATTCATTATTACGTAAAGCCAACAGCTGAAAGCAAGGATAACTGGCGCCAAGTGCCTCAGGAGATAAAAAATACTTTTAATCGGTTAGGTATACCTGAGGCAGAAAGAAAGTTTCTGGCCGGAGTAGAAGCTCAATACGAATCAGAAGTAGTATACGGCAAGGTGCAGAAAGAGCTGACCAAGCAGGGAGTGATATTTATGGACACTGATTCAGCTTTAAAAAAGTATCCAGATTTATTCAAAGAATATTTTAGCCGCTTAGTACCGCCGGCCGATAATAAGTTTGCTGCGTTGAACACAGCTGTCTGGAGCGGGGGATCATTTGTCTATGTGCCGCCGGGCGTAAAGGTAAATTTGCCATTACAAGCTTATTTTCGCATTAATACCCAGAATATGGGTCAGTTTGAACGGACGTTAATAATTGTTGATAAAGATGCTTATGTAAACTACGTTGAGGGCTGTACGGCTCCGGTTTATAGTTCAGCCTCGCTGCACAGCGCGGTAGTAGAAATTTATGTTAAAGCCGGTGGTCGGGTACGCTATACGACAATCCAGAACTGGTCAAAAAATATTTATAATCTGGTGACCAAAAGAGCTTACGTGGAAAAAAACGGTATCATGGAATGG
>JBHPGJ010000024.1:0-3497 GCA_042570545.1 Patescibacteria group bacterium
TTATAGAACTTATCAAAGATAGAATACACAATTATTCGCAAATTGAAGAAGAATTAGAATATCTAATAAAGTTACCAGGTTATGAAACAAAACTACTAGTCAGAGAAGGGGATGAAGATGACGCTACTAAAACTTTAGAATTCATAAAAACTATAATAGAAAATATTTCTGCTAAAGATTATGATACAAATAATTTAAAAAATATTATTTTTAAGGAAATTGAACAAAATAAGTTAAACAGGGGAGCGGTTCTATGGACCACGAGAGTCTCGATTACGGGCCTAAAAAATAGTCCAGATTTATTTGCCACAATGGATATCATTGGTAAGAAGTCAACCATAGAAAGAATAAACATAGCCCTAAATAAATTATCAGGCTAAGTCTTTACAGTAGCTGTTTTATGTGTTAAAATACAATCTCTAAAGTTGCTGGAGCAATTAGATGAAAAAACAAAACCCAAAAATAAATAATGTTAATCACTATCTCGCACTGGTTGTAATGAGCTTGATAGGTGTTTTTGTAATAACCACTGCCATACCGGCCATAGCAGGGGATGACGTTGTTGATGATTTGAACAATAAAATTAATGATAAGAGAATAAAAATTAAAGAATTAGAGGAACAGAAACAAGAGATACAAAGCAAAGTACAGTCAAAACAATCGGAGATAAATACTATCAGTGGTCAGTTAAGTGTAATCGATAATAGTATAGGTTTAACAACTTTAAATATCAATAGTGCAGAAACAGAATTAGAAAAACTTGAATTAGAAATGGCTCAGTTAGCCGATAAAATTCAAAAGAAAGAAGAGACTATTGGCCAAAAGCAAAATGACCTGTCAGAGCTGGTCCGATTAATTTATCGACAAAGAAATAAATCAAACTTAGAAGTAATACTAGGGGACGAGACATTTTCAGAATTTTTCAGTCAAATGAAATACGCTACTGAACTGGAAGGGCAGGCTAAGGTTGATCTAGATAGATTAAACGCACTGAAGCATGAGCTTGAAATACAACAGGAAGATCTGAATGGCAAGTCAGTTGAGCTAAAAGAAACGTCAACCAAGCTAAAACAACAACAATTTGCATTGGTAGAACAACAATCTTATCAGGAAGCTTTGTTAAATCAAGTTGAAAAAGAAAAAATAAATGTTGAAGCAACGGCCGAAGAACTTACCGCTGAAATTAATAGTGCTAATGCAACCATATCATCTCTATTAAGACAGTTTAGAAAAAGTGGTGGTGAGTTTAATTTTGAATTTGATGGTAGGTTAATATGGCCAGTAAATCCATCGGGTGGAATAAGTGCATATTTTCATGATCCAAAATATCCATATAGAAATCTTTTTGAACATAATGCAATTGATATTCCAAAACAACAAGGCACGCAAGTACTAGCAGCTGCAGATGGAGAAGTTAAGATTGCAAGGAATGTTGGATGGAATACTACATACTGTCCAGCATACTTTGGTAATAATCCTTGTCCTGCATATAATTATATAATTATTTATCATGGAAATGATATCGCAACTACTTATGGTCATTTAAGTCAAATATATGTAGCTGAAGATGATTTGGTAAAGCAAGGAGAGGTAATTGCACTATCTGGTGGTACGCCTGGTACAGCCGGCGCAGGTTTGCTTACCACTGGAGCTCACTTGCATTTTGAAGTAAGAGAACTTAACGAAGATGGTTACCCGATAGCGGTTGATCCGCTATTATACTTGCCATAATAGGTGCCCAATTTGATTAAAAATGCCCCTACCAGGCGTTTTGACGATATTTATATATAAAGTTACCTCATTATATAAATAGGGTAGTTTAATTAAATATTATCTTGAGTCGCACAATATATCTTATGCGATGCTTATAGTTAGTAGTTATTGAATATACAATTTTATGGCGGTAATAACATAGACCAAAACGAATAAAACTCCTGTCCAACGAGATAAATTTTTGTGTGTAGCGGCAAATACTACATAAAGCAAGGTGGCAACTAATAAGAATGGTAAGCCAATGTTAAATATTGGTCTGTCTATATTTATAGTACTGATAAGCCCGGGAACAGCTAATACTACAAAGGCATTAAATATGTTAGAACCGACAACATTACCGACAATTAATTCATAATTTTTTCTCTTAAGAGTGGCAAAGACAACACCTAATTCCGGCAATGATGTTCCAATTGCTACTGCTGTGACTGCGATTACTGAAGCGCCAATGTTTAATAAATCAGCTAACTCTATCAAAGAATCGACGGTAAATTTAGCTCCTAAATAAATAAAAATAATAGATATAAATAAATTAAAAATCAATCTGGTACTATGGCTCTGCCAGTTTGGTAATTGCGGACGATGGAACCATCTTTGCATGTTGAATACTCCCCGATCCCGTAATTCGCTGGCAAAGAATATATAAATAAGATAGCCAAATAGTCCAATCAAGGCTTCAAAAAAAGTGAACTTACCATCAATGAAAACATATAATAAATAAAAAGTAGACAGGAAAACCATGGCCACGCTAAAATCACGTTTTATTTTTATTCTTGCAGTAATAATAGAGCCTATGCCGATAATCATTAAGACGTTAAAAAGATTTGAGCCAATTACATTAGCTGGTACAATCTCGGTTGTTTTTTGAATTACCGCCACAATTGAAACAGCTAATTCGGGTAGAGAGGTGCCAATAGCAACAATTGTAATCCCAATTATAAAACTGGACATATTTAATAGCTCACCCAGCTTCTCGGCTGAATCAGTAAAATAATCAGCTGCTTTTATAATCGTAGCTAGACTAATAACAAATATGAAAATCCAAAATAATATTATAAACATTATTGGTAGTATACATGATCAGGGAATCTTACATCAATATAACCATAGGCTGATGCCTCTCCCCTTTTGTTCTTAATAAATGTGTCCAATTTGTTTAATTGATCTAAAATCGGATAATTAGTCGATAAATAAGCAATCGGTCCAATGTCTAATTTAATATATATAATATTATTATTTAAAATTAATTCATTACGATCACATTCTTTTACATTAGTGTTGGTAATTGGAGATCTATTAATATTAATGTTTATATTTGTATTTTCGTTGGTATTATTATTTTGGTTATTATTTTCAGTTTCTTCTTCTGCTATGGTTTCGGGTTTTGGTAAAGGACAATGTAATTCTGGAATTTGGAAATTTTCTACTACAAAACTACGACTTGCATTATCAGATAGTATTATATCAATATTTGAGATGAATTCAGCTGATGTTAAAATTTTACCGATTTGAACAATACGTTCATTGTTATCTATTAATACGGGCATGCTAAGTGATCCATCATTTTCATCATCTAATTCGTTATCGTATTTTTGAGCGACAATCCCATTGTCATCCAAAAGATAATTACCATAATCAGATTTATATATTAATGATGGTGTTCGGGTAATTACATTAATAAATAGTTTATCAGGAAAATTTTTATCAACTTCAAGTGTTTCTATACC
>JBHPGJ010000025.1:0-2976 GCA_042570545.1 Patescibacteria group bacterium
GCAATGGCTGTCTCGTTAGGTACCGTAGCAGATATAAACCGGCGCTTCCATGCCCGGAACAAGACGTTTGTACGAATTTACGAACTGATTGAGTACTGCAGTGAATTGCGGGGCGTAGGTCAAGAGGCCGGCCAGGTATTGCTGTCCGATCCGCGACAGCTGACCGTGATTTCCTCGGTTGAAAAACAAGTTCCGCCCGTTCTTTCCCTCGATACTCTGGTTGGTATGCATACCGGAGCCGTTGATGCCCATGATCGGCTTGGGCATAAAGGTTGCTCGGTAGCCCATGTCGCGGGCTAGCTTCTGGACAAACCAGCGGTAAAGGAAGATCTTGTCGGCCATTTCCAGCGCCTCAAGGTAGCGTATGTTCACTTCGTGCTGTGAGTAAGCTACCTCGTGATGAGCGACCTCGGCTTCGATACCAAAGGCCTCAAGCAGATTCAGCACCTTAGTGCGAAACTCCAGTCCGATATGATCATCAACCAGGCTAAAATACCGCCCGCGGTCGATCAGTGTCGGCTGGTCAGCTTCCTGGAACAGGAAGAACTCAAGTTCCGGACCAATGTTGAAAGACCAGCCCTTTTTGGCCGGTCCACTCAACGCTCGCTTGAGTAGGTAACGCGTATCGCCGGGAAACTGCCGACCATCGGGATACTTGATATCACAGATGGCGATGCCGATCTTCTGATCAGCAATCGTCCAGGGCAACACCCGAAAGGTCCGGCTATCGGGTACGGCCAGCAGATCGCTTTCATTGATACGAGAAAAACCATCAACTGATGATCCGTCAATGGTACAACCTCGTTTAAATGACTTTTCCATCTCGCCCGCGGACACCTGTAGGACCATAGGCTGGCCCAAAATGTCCGGAAACATACACAGTAGCTGACTGACTCCATCTGTCTGACACTTCTTCAAAATCTCAGTAATTGCCGTTTTCGACATTTTCATACCCTCCGTATAAAGATGTTTTTGTGTGGGTTGTAAAAAAACCTAGGGCACGTAACTTTTTTAACACGGTTGAGATACTATGTCCAGTGGCTATAAATAAATCCCCTGGCCGTATAAGCGTCCAGGGGACGAAAAATGAAGGTCTCTCTCTAGTGCTGTCGGACAATTTTGTTAATTGCCCGGTGCTTGATTCGGGCAACCTGGTCTTCCGGTCTGCTCAGTTTCTGGGCAATCTCGGCGATGGTCAGAGGCGTATTGCCATCTTCCCCAAAGTACAGACTCAGAATCAAGGCTTCGTCCTCGCTCAGCGTGCCAACTCTGGCTATGATATCGTCTTGACGATCAGACATTACCGCTCCTTGATTTAAGTGATAACCAAGTGGGGAGCTTTCTGTCCACGAAATCTGTGTCTAAATTAGTTTAGATCACTATAAAAGTCAAGCTAATAATTATTATAAAATAAAATCGCCGCAACATCATCGTTATCACGGCGATTTTGAACCGGGAAGAAAATCCCTTAAGAACCTGACCCTCCTTGACCTCCTTAGTTTCATCAGGGCTTTTTGCTTGATTCGGCCAGCATTCGCTTTTGACATCCCCAGCTGGTTGCCAATCTCCTTAAGGCCCAGTGGTTCGTCTTCAAGCCCGTAATACAGCACCACGATTGTGTACTCTCGCTGATCCAGAATCTCCAGCGCCTTCCAGAGTGCTTCATTTAACCACTTCCTTTCAAGCCCTGCTTGGGTACTGTCATCTGACAGCTGGTTACAGTAGCGGCTCAGCACTCGGGCGGTTAGGGCCAAATTGGGATTTAGCTCATGCTGCTCTTCATCTGCCTCTAGAATATTTTGACTGAATTCAAGGGGCAGAGCATTTTTTCTCGGACTAAAGCTTGATCCACCTTATCCGGTGATACCTCAAAAGTCTCCGCTAACTGATCAATGGTTATTTTTCGCCATTGACTGCTTTGCAGCTGATTGCACCGGTGCTTCAAAAAAAGTAGCGAATAGGGTATCTTACTGGCCACATACCGTAACTTAAGCATCTCAAGAGCTATCGCCCCTTTTACTCCTTTCCCAATATAGGAGATGTACTTGAAACCGAGTTCAGCAGAGAAATTATTACAGCCTAAAACCAAAATAAAATTCCCTGCCTGAACCATATCACTCATCAGCCAACGACAGCCCAATGAATATAACTTCGCTTGACTGAAGACAAATCTCAGATTAGCACAGATGAGTTTGCGCCTAGCCTGCTCATCGCCATTCTGACTCTGCCGGGCAATCTTTAGTTCCATTCTCTTGGTCATCGGCTTGTGTCTATTAAGCTCACCCGTATAGGTATGCAGGGCGCTTCTTGCAATCGCTCGAGTCCTTATACTCATGATTTCACCTCCTCAAGGCGATATGTAAGGAACAAGATCTAAAACAAAAAAACTTAGTATAAAATCAGCTATTTGTCAATACTAAGCCTTAATTTGAATACTAATTAGTCAGAGCATCTAGTCCAGTTTCAGCCGCTTCTTTAAAATATTTTTTCATTAGACCGCGTGATTTCCTTTCATAGACATTAAAGCGAAAGGTATATCCGCCTTGGCTGATCTGTTTTGATGATTCGGTCAATTTATAATCTTTAGGAATGGCCGGGAAAAATGTATCAGCGCCGACGTCAGTATCAACTTCGGTAATATATAATCTGACACATTCCGGCTTGGCGATAGCTTCGGCAAACACTTGACCACCGCCGATAACAAATAATTCGTTTATTTCCTTGCCGATATCGGCTGCCGCCAAGGCTTGCTGAAGCGATTCAACTAACAACACCCCTTCTGGCACCTGATAAATCTTATTGCCGGAAATAACAATATTTATCCTATTCGGCAGAGGGCGCTTATTGGTGGGGATAGATTCCCAGGTCTTGCGACCCATGATAACGGCATTTATTTTGCCGGCCGGCGGTTGGCCGCTAGTTATATCGTGAAAATACTGCAGATCGGCCGGTAAACGCCACGGCAGCGTACCGCCT
>JBHPGJ010000026.1:0-2432 GCA_042570545.1 Patescibacteria group bacterium
GTGCTTCAATCGAAAGAATAAATGAACAACAAAATTAATAACAAAAATAGCAAAAAAGGAAAAATATTCGCTCAGCTACTGCTAGTACTGTTTTTGTTTGCCAGCGGATATCTAGTTGGAGCTATAGCGGTTAAAAAAGATAACGGCACTACAATAGCACATACTTTACAGCAGTTTTTTGCTCAGGACCAAGCTACTAGTCATGTATTTGAGCGCGTATGGCACGAAGTTAATAATAGCTATCTTAACCAGCCAGTTGATAATAAAGAATTACTATATGGTGCACTGGAAGGTATTGTTGATGGACTAGGAGATCCCTATTCATCATTTTTAACCCCTGTACAAACAGATAAATTCAAGGAAGTTGTTGAGGGTAGCTTTGAGGGCATAGGTGCTGAAATCGGTATTAGAGATGAACAGTTAACAATAATTGCTCCATTAAAAGGATCGCCAGCCATAAAAGCAGGAGTGAAGGCCGGTGACCACATAATATTTATTGACGAACAGCCAACAATTGATCTATCAATTAACGAAGCCGTTCAGCTCTTACGTGGACCAAAGGGAACTACGGTTGTTATTGATGTTATTCATGAAGACGAAAATGAGCTTGATCATATTGAAATAATACGAGACAACATCACTCTTACAACAGTAGAATGGGAAGCCAAGCAGACTGCAAATAACGAAAAAGCGGCTTATATTTCAATAAACAATTTCACTAGCAATTCGGCACAAGAATTTTCTAATGTGATAAATGAAATTTTACTCACTGATCCTAAAGGATTAATCATTGATTTGAGAAATAATCCTGGCGGTTTCCTTGATAGTGCTATTGATATACTAGGTCATTTTATTGGCGATAGAGTAGCTGTGATTGAGGAATATAATGACGGTGAGAATTTTTCACAATCGTCAAATGGTCAAGGTGAGCTTGAGAATCTTCCGGTTGTAGTTTTAGTAAATAAGGGATCGGCCTCAGCCTCAGAGATTGTCGCTGGAGCCTTACAAGACTATGAATTAGCGACTTTGGTTGGCGAAATTACCTTTGGTAAGGGTTCCGTCCAAAACTATGAAGAACTATCCGATGGGTCTAGTCTTAAACTAACCGTGGCCAGATGGTTGACCCCCAGTGGTCGCTCGATCGAAGAAAATGGTATTGAACCAGACGTGATAGTCGAGTATACTATAGATGATTTAGAAAACGGCGATGATAAACAATTATCCCAAGCTCTACAAATACTAGGAGAAGAATGATTAAAAGAGCGAAAATAATTGTTAGCGGTCGGGTGCAGGGAGTAAATTTAAGAATATCAACCGCCAATAAGGCAAAAATCTTGGGGTTGTTAGGCTTTATACGGAATTTGGCCAATGGTACAGTTGAAATTGTAGTCGAAGGCGAAGAGGCTAATATCGAATCATTTAGAAAATGGTTACAGACAAGCACAGGCTCCACTCAAGTTAGCGATGTTAGACTTGATTACTCAATTCCGACAAACGAATATAATGATTTTGAAATACAGTATAATTAAATGAAACTATTTCTTCTAAAAGACGTAGACAAGATTGGTAAAAAGGGCGACCAAGTAAATGTCAGCAAAGGTTATGCTCGTAATTATTTATTGGCCAGAAATTTAGCCTCAATGGAAAAACCTATAGTTAAGAAAATAACTGAGAAAAAAATAGTTAGTAATAATATCATCGAAAAAATTATTAATTTAAAACAGCCAATTAGAATTGACGTTGAAGCTGCCACTAGCGGAAATTTATATGCCGGCATTGATAAAGAAAAAATTAGAGATTCAATAATGAATCAGTTGGGTATCAATATTCCGACTGATTTTATTGTAATAGAAAAACCAATTAAAACTGTTGGCAATCATAACATTCTAATTAAAGATAAGAATAGCCTTATTAATACTATCGATTTAATTGTAAATAAAAAATAAATGTTATGAAACAATTTCCAAAATATATTTTTGTAACTGGTGGTGTAATTTCTGGCCTAGGCAAAGGCATCGCTTCGTCATCTATAGCCAAGCTACTACAAGTCCGTGGTTACCGGGTGTCAGCTATGAAAATTGATCCCTATTTAAATGTCGATGCAGGAACTATGAATCCAACCGAACACGGAGAAGTTTTTGTAACTAAAGATGGTATGGAAACCGACCAGGACGTTGGTAATTATGAGAGATTTTTAAACGTTGAATTAACTCGAGATAGTTATATGACCAACGGTCAAGTTTATCTGTCAGTCATTGAAAGAGAAAGACGGCTTGATTATGGTGGGCGCGTGGTAGAAATAGTTCCCCACATTCCGGAGGAAGTTATACGAAGAGTTAAAAAGGCCGCTAAAGTAACCAGGGCCCAATTTCAACTAGTTGAGATTGGCGGTACGGTTGGTGAACATCAAAATTCATTAATACTGGAAGCAG
>JBHPGJ010000027.1:0-2175 GCA_042570545.1 Patescibacteria group bacterium
CCCGATATATTGGCTGTCCAGGAAGCTTGTGATTGGGAAAAATCCGGCCGTTTTATCGAAATCGCCGAGTTGCTTAAATTTCCAGTTGAGCAATCAAGATTATTTCCGGCTAATCCCCGTTCATCATCTGGCCGGGTTTATGACATTGCTTTTTATTCTCGCTATCCGATCAAAAAGCAAACAACCTATTCGGACCCATCAATTATTTGGCACACCATGCCCCACCTTGCTCTAGATTATCTTGAGACAACTCATATAATAGTTGCTCATCTTAATCCAAAAACAGAAGATGCTCGTTTGATTGAAGCTGAAAATATAAATAAAATCTTAAGAGAAAATAATAAACAGCCGGTAATTGTCTTGGGTGATTTTAATTCACTATCACCGGATGATAATTATTCAGCCGATCTAGATGATAAACTGGAAAAAAATAAAATAACCAAATTTGGCAATCCTTCTCGCCATGATGTGATAACTTCATTATTTAAAAATGACTGGCATGATACTATGGCTGATCAGGCGCGTAATAACGACCAGGTAAATATTACCGTAGCTGAAAGTTCTGAAGATCAAGATCACTTAGACCTACGCTTAGATTATATTATGGTCAATGATGAACTGAAATCAAAAATTAATAAAACTTATATTATCGACAATCAACTTACGCGACAAGCATCTGATCATCTGCCTATAGTAACTGAGATATCATCATAAGCTCTATGGTGCCCTCGGTAGGATTCGAACCTACATCTCACGGCTTAGAAGTCCGGGGTTTTATCCATTAAACTACGAGGGCAAGGCGCCATAGAGTCTAGCAAATATTCGACTTTAATCAAGACTTTTTATTTTTCCGACGTCGAGCATGAAAAGCTTTGTATACTTCTCTTAATTGCCGATTAGTAATGTGGGTATAGATTTGAGTGGTGGTAATAGAGGCGTGTCCTAGAAGCGACTGAACCGAACGAATATCAGCCCCATTCATTAGTAGGTCAGTAGCGTATGAATGGCGTAAAGTATGTGGCGTTATCTCTTTTGTTATACCGGCTGCCTTGGCATAGCGTTTTACTAGTCGTTGAATAGAACGTGCCGTTAGGGGCTCCGGCGTTTCTTTGGATTTAGCTCGATCGTGTCTGACGAACAAAGCTAAGCTGGTGTCATGACGCTGATCAAGATAGCTTTTTAACCAATATTTTGCTGGTTCTGACATAAAGACGATTCGTATTTTTCCACCTTTACCGCGAATACTGAACTCATCTTTTTTTAAATTAATACTGTCAATTTTTAAGGCCGCCAATTCAGATACTCTTAAACCGGTAGAGAAAAGCAGTTCCAGTATGGCCTTATCTCTGGCCATGATAGTTTTGGGTCCTTTGGTTGCCAGAGGAATCGATAAAAATCTCTCCAGATCATCACCTTCAATAAAATCAATTTGACGCTCGTCTTGTCTGGCCAGCTCGATTTTTTCTGGTGACAGTGTTTTCACATTACGGCGGGCTAAGTATTTAAGAAAAGCTCGTAAGGCTATCAAATGATAATTCTGGGTGCTTTTCTTTAAATACGATCCCTTAGCGGCTACTTGGCGGTTGAGCCACAAACGATACTGCCGTAGTAAATTTTCATCAATCGCCACGGGATTATCAATTTTAGCCCAACTAATAAAACGCTTTATGTAAAAAGAATAATTATTTATAGTGGCCTTTGATTTATTGCGTTCTATCTCCAGGTATTCTAGAAAATCGTTTTTATAATTTTTTAGTGTATTTGCCATGGTTATCGCCCATAATATTATACGACACATATACATAATTTTCCATCCTCTACTTATTGACATTTAATAACTTGCGTGGTAGGGTAAAGCCGCAAATAATTCTTAACTGGTGCGATAGCTTGGTAGTGCCGATTAATAAGACACTAACTAGGCTACCGTGGAAGTATTTATTTTAAATTAATAAAGGACAAATAATGCCCATCGATAAGAAATTAAAAGAAAGTATAATAAAGAAATTCAAAACTCACGCCAGTGATACCGGTTCTACTGAGGTGCAAATAGCTATATTGACCGAAGAGATCAACCAGTTAACTGACCATTTAAAGTCTCATAAAAAAGATTATTCTTCCCGACGTGGTTTGCTAAGAAAAGTCGGACAGCGCCGGCGACTGCTGAATTATCTGCAA